>NZ_BAAARV010000129.1:0-4980 GCF_039532525.1 Dactylosporangium salmoneum | reverse complement strand
CTCGCCGCGGCGCTGCCCGCGCCGGCGCTGCCGCCGGCCCGGCCACTCGGGTCGCCTGCGGCCGCCGCCGGCGCAGCCGTCGTCGGCTGGAGCGCCGGCGTGGTCACCGCGGCCGGGTCGGCGCCGTCCGTGTTCGACTTGTCACGCGTCGCCAGCACCCCACCGACGGTCGCGATGACCAGCACGATCAGCCCGATGACGAGGGCCGCGACGCGCCAGCCCCGGTTGCCCTGCGGCACCGCCTCCGGCTCCGCCGGGGTCAGCTCGGCCGGGGACAGCTCGGCCGGGTCGGCGGGCGGGGTCGCCGGGGCGCCCTGCGCCGGCCCGGGCTGGCGCGGCACGATCGCGTAGGCGGACGTGGGCCAGCCGGAGCCGCCGTCCAGCGGCGAGTCGGACATCCAGCCGCGACGGCTCCTGGGCGGCGGTGGTGGCGACCCGTTCACCTGGTCGTGGCTGTGCTCCGTCGGTGGATCCTGCCGTGGGGGGTGTCCCGGCTCCATGCAGCGTGTCCTTCTGGTCCTGGCAGATGTGCAGTTGCCCGGCAGAGTATCGCTGACCACCCACGGCTCGCGCCACGGCGGAACGGCCTGTCAGCGGGCCAGCATCTGTGCGACCGCGCTCGCCCCCGCCGCCGTGTACCAGCCGCTCACCGCCAGCATGCCCAGCACCGTGACGCCCACGAACAGGGACCGCGTGTCCGCATTCGGGCGAGTTCGGGCGCGGTGCCGGGCGCGCCGGCGGCGGGTCGTCGCCGAGCCGCTACCCTCCGCGATGAAACCTGTCCAATCGCGGCGCGCCAGGCCCGGCCGGCCCAGGCTGTGTCGCCCCACTGTCATGATCGCCCCCCGGGATCTTCGCCTGAGTCGGAAGGTATCTTGACAAACCATCCATTCCGTGCCGACCACGCCGGGCGACCCCGGAGGGCGCGCCCGATTCACCTTCCGGTGTGATGGTGGCCATGAAGATGGTGGGGCTGACCGGCGGAATCGGGGCGGGAAAGAGCGCGGTGGCCAGCCGCCTCGCCGCGCTCGGCGCGGTGATCGTGGACGCCGACCGGCTGGCCCGCGAGGTGGTCGAGCCCGGGACCGAGGGGCTGGCCCTGGTGGCCGAGGAGTTCGGGCCCTCGGTGCTCGCCGCCGACGGGTCGCTCGACCGGGCGGCCCTGGCCCGCATCGTCTTCGCCGACGACGATGCGCGGCGGCGCCTGGAGGCGATCACCCATCCGCTGGTTCGGGCGCGGACGGCGCAGCTGGTCGCGGCGGCGCCGGAGGACGCGGTGGTGGTCAACGACGTGCCGCTCATCGTGGAGAAGGGCATGGCCGGCCTCTACGAGCTGGTCATCATCGTCTTTGCGTCGATCGAGACGCGGCTGGCCCGCCTGACCGGGCTGCGCGGGATGACGCGCGAGGAGGCGCTGGCCCGCATCGCCAAGCAGGCCACGGACGAGGAGCGTCGGGCCGTGGCGGACATCGCGATCGACAACGACGGGACGCCCGAGGAGCTGGATCGCAAGGTCGCCGCGGCCTGGGAGCGCATCAAGTCCGACTGATGCCGTTATTGCCGCAGTTGTACGTCATGTGCCGGCGACGGGCCCGTTTGAATTCTGTGCGCGGTGCACAGGGGCGCTCGCGGCGGCCGGTCGCGCGATGCGCGCGAACCCTCCGCGGTGCGCTCGCCGGCCGTGACGGGCCGGGGCTGCAACCGGGGGCCGGGAGGGCCCGCGTGATGGGCGGGCCGGCTCTCCGGACGGCCGCCGCGAGCGGCCTACGGCATTAACCGTAGCCCGGTGATGTTTCCCACACAATCGTCAGCCTGAATACGATCGAGCACCCAGCGCGAGGAGCCCGAAAGTGTCATACCCCCCGCGTACGGTTGTGGCATGGCGCTCGACATCCCACGCTTGGACCGCCGTTTCGAGGTGGTCAGCGAGTACAAGCCCTCCGGCGACCAGCCCGCGGCGATCGACGCGCTCGCCAAGCGGGTGCGGGGCGGCGACCGGCACACGGTCCTGCTCGGCGCGACCGGCACCGGCAAGAGCGCGACCACGGCCTGGCTGGTGGAGCGGCTGCAGCGCCCGACGCTCGTGCTCGCCCACAACAAGACCCTGGCCGCACAGCTGGCCAAGGAGTTCCGCGACCTGATGCCGCACAACGCGGTCGAATACTTCGTCAGCTACTACGACTACTACCAGCCCGAGGCCTACATCCCGCAGACCGACACCTACATCGAGAAGGACTCGTCGGTCAACGAGGAGGTCGAGCGGCTGCGGCACTCGGCGACGATGAGCCTGCTGACCCGGCGCGACGTGATCGTGGTCGCGACCGTGTCGGCGATCTACGGCCTGGGCACGCCGGAGGAGTATCTCGACCGGGCGGCCAAGGTCAGCGTCGGCGAGGAGATCGACCGGGACAAGCTGCTGCGGCGCCTGGTCGACATCCAGTACACGCGCAACGACCTGGCGTTCAACCGCGGCACGTTCCGGGTGCGCGGCGACACGCTGGAGATCATCCCGGCCTACGAGGAGCTCGCGATCCGCATCGAGTTCTTCGGCGACGAGATCGAGCGCCTGTCATACCTGCACCCGCTGACCGGCGACGAGATCCGCCAGACGGACTCGCTGATGATCTTCCCCGCCACGCACTACGCGGCCGGTCCGGAGCGCATGGAGCGGGCGATCGCCGCCATCGAGGTCGAGCTGGAGGAGCGCCTGGCCGAGCTCGACCGCGAGGGCAAGCTGCTGGAGGCCCAGCGGCTGCGGATGCGGACCACCTACGACGTCGAGATGATGCGCCAGGTCGGGTTCTGCAACGGCATCGAGAACTACTCGCGGCACATCGACGGGCGCGAGGCCGGCAGCCCGCCGCACTGCCTGCTCGACTACTTCCCGGACGACTTCCTGACCGTCATCGACGAGTCGCACGCCACCGTGCCGCAGATCGGCGGCATGTACGAGGGCGACGCCTCCCGCAAGCGCACGCTCGTCGAGCACGGGTTCCGGCTGCCGAGCGCTCAGGACAACCGGCCGCTGCGCTTCGACGAGTTCGAGGAGCGGGTGGGGCAGACGGTGTACCTGTCGGCCACCCCCGGCCCGTGGGAGCTGGGCAAGACGCAGGGCGAGTTCGTGGAGCAGGTGATCCGCCCGACCGGCCTGATCGACCCCGAGGTGGTGCTCAAGCCGACCAAGGGCCAGATCGACGACCTCATGCATGAGATCAAGCTGCGCACCGAGCGCGACGAGCGGGTCCTGGTCACGACGCTGACCAAGAAGATGGCCGAGGACCTCACCGACTACCTGCTCGAGCACGGCATCCGGGTGCGCTACCTGCACTCCGAGGTCGACACGCTGCGGCGGGTGGAGCTGCTACGGGAGCTGCGCCGCGGCGAGTTCGACGTGCTCGTCGGCATCAACCTGCTGCGCGAGGGCCTCGACCTGCCCGAGGTGAGCCTGGTGGCGATCCTCGACGCGGACAAGGAGGGCTTCCTGCGCTCGGGGACCAGCCTCATCCAGACGATCGGCCGCGCGGCCCGCAACGTGTCGGGCCAGGTCCACATGTATGCGGACAAGATGACCCCGTCGATGGCCCAGGCGATCGACGAGACCAACCGGCGGCGCGAGAAGCAGACCGCCTACAACAAGGCCAACGGCATCGACCCGCAGCCGCTGCGCAAGAAGCTCGGCGACATCCTCGACGACATCTACCGCGAGGCCGAGGACACGGCGGGCGCGGTGAGCGGCCACGGACCGGGCGGCGCGGTGGTCATCGGCGGCGGGCGGCAGATGAGCCGCGGCAAGTCGCCGGAGAACATCCGGGCGCGGCAGAAGGGCGGCGGGACGAAGGGGCAGGCGGCCGCGGCCGGGTCGGCGCCGGCGCGGGCCGGGATGGCCCGGGCGGAGCTGGCGACGCTGATCCAGGACCTCAACGAGCAGATGCTGGGCGCGGCGCGGGAGCTGCAGTTCGAGCTGGCGGCGCGGCTGCGGGACGAGGTGGCGGAGCTGAAGAAGGAGCTGCGGGCGATGGACGTCGCCGGCGTGAAGTAGCGGCGCCCATCGGCAGCGTTCCGGGCCGGGTCTCGGGCGACCGGCTTGTTGCTTGAGCAGGACGGTCCAGGGCGCGATGGTGGCCGTCGTCGGCCCTCGACGCACCCTGGCGCCGACGTCGACTACCTGTTCCTGCAGCTCGGTGTGCTGGCGATGGTCAGGTGAGAGCCCATTCACGGGTCCTGTTCGAAGCGCGTGCGGACGGCCTGCTCTGAGGGGGCGTCGAGTCCTCGAAGTGCTGCTGCTCGCGCAGTGGGTGGGCCGGGTTCCGGGACGGGCCGCCGCACCGCACCGTAGCCGCCGGGCGCTCAGTGAAGCGCCGCTGCTCGCGCAGTGGGTGGGCCGGGTTCCGGGACGGGCCGCTGCACCGCGCCGTAGCCGTCGGGCGCTCAGTCCCAGAAGCACTCGAGGCGGTCGTCGAAGGTTGCCTCCGCGTCCGTGCAGAAGCTCTGGGCCGCGGCCCGGAGCCCGGCGTCCGGCTTGCGGCCGTAGATGGATTCGATCGACGTGCGGTAGTCCGGGCGGTCGATGCTGACGACGTAGCCGGCGGCGCGGACCGTGGAGTGGGCGCACAGGAAGCCGAAGATCTCCCAGACGGTCGGGGCGGCGTTCTGGGCCTCGTGCGGGTCGATGTACTGCTCGTTCAGCAACCACGCCAGTTCGGCGGCGTCCAGGTCCTCGAACCACGCGATGCCGCCGGTGTAGCCGCTCTGGCCGGTGAGCTGGCCCGCGCCCAGGGTGGCGTCGCGGCGGGCGGCGTCCCGGTTGAAGGGGTACGGGTCCTGGCGCGCCGGCTGCGGGGCGTCGCACAGCGGCGGGCGGGTGCCGGCGCCGGGGATCTTCGCCGGGGACGCCGTGACGGGGGCGGGGCCGCGCGTGGCGGGCGTCGCGGCGGCCGTGGCGGCGGGCGTCGTCGGCTGGGGGCCGGCGCAGGCGGCGAG
>NZ_BAAARV010000128.1:0-4243 GCF_039532525.1 Dactylosporangium salmoneum | reverse complement strand
GTCCTGGAGCTCAAGAACATCGAGCCGATGGTCAACTTGCAGACCCTGGAAGAGCTCCTCACCGGACGGTCGACCGAGGAAGTCACGCGCAACCCACGGCAGGGCAACATTTTGGAGTTCGATCCGGACGGTGCGGCGGTCGTCTCAGTCACCGCCGAACTTCAGCAAGCTCTCGCCACCAGCAACGCGGACACACTGCGGGCGGTAGCCCAGCGATGGGCCGAGACGGACGAACTGATCGACTCCGACTCGGACGACCTCACCGACGTGCTGCTCCAACTGGCCCAACTGGCGCACGATGCCAACTCCCGGGGGCATGCCCTCTACTGCTGGTTGTCTCTCTGAACCCACTGAACCCGCATCCGCTGTCATCCCGAGCAGTACCGAACCACAGCGACAACGCCACGCTTTGTCAGCGGCATAGAAAGACGTTCTGCGTGTCGATGCAGGATGTAGGAACGTCCTCCTGATGCGCTTGTCGGGCTTGGTGTCCCATCGCAGGAGGAGGACGTTCGTGGGTAACGGTAGCGGTGTGTCGCGTGGTGATCGCAACCGTAATACGCGGCTGGCCCGGTTGCGGGAGCTGGTGCCGTTGTCGAACGCGATCGTCGGGATCGATCTGGCCGACGCCAAGCAGATGGTCGTCGTCACCGATCACGATTCGAAAGTGCTTGCCCGCAAGACGTTCCGGTGCCGGGCGTGGAATCTCGGTGTCGCGCTGGACTGGGCGGCGAAATAAGAGAACGACCCTCGCCCATGTCACCAGGTTGATGCTTCGGACGGCGCAGCCGTGTCGGACTGCGTTGCCCAAATCGTCACCATCATATCGTTGCCGCCGGTAATGATGCGGGGCTGGCCGTTTGGGCCTGGCAGCGACACAATCGCGGTTACCGCGCCAGTGTGGGCAGTAAGTTCGGCCAACTCGCGACCGGTGTCAGGGTCCCAGATCCGCACCGACTTATCGTAACTCCCGGTGACGATTCGATGCCGGCCATCCGGACCAGGCAGCACCGCCACCGCCCGCACCCAGTCGGTGTGACCAGTCAGCTGACTTAGCTCATGACCGGTGTCAACGTCCCAAATCCGCACCGACTTATCGTCACTCGCGGTGATGACTCGGTGCCGGCCATCCGAACCAGACAGCACCGCCACCGCGTGTGCCGCCCCGGTGTGGGCGGTAAGCTCGGTCAGCTTACGGCCAGTGTCAGGATCCCAGATCCGCACCGTCGGATCGTCGCCGCCAGTGACGATGTGGTGCTGGCCGTCCAGACTGGGCAGCACCGCCACGGCCCGCACCGAGCCGATTCCGCCAGGCGCGAACGGATTCGACTTCCTGGTGTGGGGCGCCCTGAGTTGGGTTAACTGTCGGCCAGTTTCGGAGTCCCACATCCGCACACTCTCGCCACTCCCGCCGGTGACGATGCGGTACCGATCGTCCGGACCAGGCAGCACCGCTACCGCCCGCACCGAGTCGGTCTCGGATCCAGTGAGTTGGGCCAACAGGCGGCCGGTGTCAGCGTCCCAGATCCGCACCCCCCAGCCGCCGCCGGTCACGATACGGTGCCGGCCGTCCGGACCAGGCAGCACCGCTACTGCGTCTACCGGGCCAGCGGAGTCGCCGAGCCCGGTCAGTTCGCGACTGGTGTCGGCGTTCCAAACTCGCAGCCACCGGTCGGCGCCGCCAGTGACAATGTGGTGCCGGTCATACGCGGACACCTCAGCTTGACGCTGCTTCGCATTCGGCCACTCCTCCACCGAGGGGTGGAGAAAACTGACCGGGTCAGCCGCCGAGTCTGTTCAGCGCGAACCACCGACGCATCGTAAGCCCGAGGCGTTCGACGATGCTGTGCCCGGGCTCTGCACCTGGACCATCTTCTGATTCATAAGCGCCTCGCTTTGAGATACCGAGCGCTCCTGTCTACCAGTCGATCAAACGCTCTTCGTTTGGAAACCTCGCCACCAGCTGATCGAAACGAGCTATGGCGGCGTCTATCATCGCACATAGGTTTTCGTCTACTTCACCCCAGGTGTCTACGGAAAACTCTTGGACAAATTTCGCCCAAGCCTGCTCAAAATCCTCGTGCACCCGTTCCCCCTCGGCACAGAAACTCCACCATTCCCGAATCGTCAAGGCGCCGTCCCTGTGCCCGATCTTATGCAATATAGATACCACCGTTGCAAATCTAGCATCGGCCGTGATCAGTCGGCCGCACATAGCCTTCGCCTTTATGGATACTCTCGCATCCCCCAGCAAATCGGAATATCTCCCGAAAGTACCCGGCATGCGCCGCCTCCAAAACCAGCGATCTTCCGAAATCACGTACCGTATCCCGGAATCATACTCTTCAGTAAATTCGTGTTCTCCAAGTCACTACCCTGGAAGTCAGGATGCTCGCCCGCCTTGAGTACCTTGGCACAGTGCGTGAGACAGCTGTTGTCCATTATGTCGAAGTCGCCAGAAGGTCTCCCGGCTACAGACTCCTGAAACGCTCGCGCACGAGCCGGGCTGGGCAAATCGAACCGCAGGGGCGTGATCTCCTCACTGAAATCAAAACCTCCTACACTACTCGGATCCTTAACATTGAGGGCACGAACCTTTGTCCGAGTCAGACTCCGGGAATCATGAACCTGATCGGTAGCCACTGGCGATGGACTCCGTCCAGGCCTCGGGCGGGTACTGTGTGCTTGGCTCACGGCAGGTCGTGTGTTTCGTCGATCACCTGGTGCTCGACGCGACACTGTACCCTTTGCATATGCGCTGGGAGATGGCCGCCGATCAGGGGAGGCTGATGACCATCGGCGACGTCATCATCGTTCAAGACACCGAGGAGAACTGGGGCCCGACTCCAGACGGAGGCCAACAAACGGGCGGAACTGGCCCAAAAGTACGGTGCCAAAACGCTGATAAATATGGCCCCGATATCGAACGCCACGAGGCCGTGCACGCGGATCAGTGGGCCCGCTACGTCAACTGGACCGGTTTCGTGACCGACTACGCCGCCGCCAGTGCCGTCTCGGTCGCCGTCACAACGCGGTACGAGTGGGGCTCGCCCGGCGGCGGCGGGAAGCCGGCCCAACCGCCCAGAGTCATCGTCGGCAACCCGATCGACGGCAACATCTTCGAGATCCAGGCGAACCTGTACTGGGGTGGCTACAAGAAGCCGCCTCAACCGCCATCAGGCTCACCCACCGGACCGGTACCGCAACCGTCACCACTGGGGTGGTCCTGATGCCGACTCGGCGGCCCTCCCGCACACTCCTGGCCGGGCTGCTAGTACTGTCGGTAGCCGGCACGCCCGCTCTGACGGCATGTTCACCCAAGCCGCGACTCTTGGTCGCGGTTGCCCGCCAGGATGCTGGTCCCGTCGCTGTTGTGCGCCTGTGTGACAACGACAGGCTGAACGCCATCACGGTCACCGAGTTCGTGGAGACGACAGAACCGCCGTCCGTGCCGCTTGCCTCGATCCTGTGGGACCTGGTCAACCTCTCCGACCAGCGCCGCTCACCAACCATTCCATTCGGCACGACGCCATCCGGCTGGAAGGCGCAGACTTCCACACCGTTCGAACTGTCCAGCGGAAAGCGATACCAACTAGACGTCGACGCCAGCGGCCGGCTTGTGAACGCAGTGCTGTTCACTCGATCAGATTTCGAGGCCCTCGAACCTGACCAGGTGCTGACCGTCGACGCGGGCGGTTATGGCGCGACCACAATGCCATTGCCAGCGTTTGAACGACGAGCGAAGGAATCTTGCTAACCTCGCTCATTCGCCATCAGTCGATCATGGCGGTCGAGGCGATCTGTTGATCTTCGTTGGGGCTCGCCGGTAGGTGGGGCGTGCTGATGGCCCGATGCGCTGGTCGGGGTCCTCCGGGCGGTGTGTGGCGGTTGGTGATACTGCGGTCAGCCGATCGGGCGTGGCAGCGCGGGAGGCGGGTGAACGCGGTGGCCAGGTCCGTTGCCCAGGGCCAGGTTTCGGCGATCCGGAGTCGGGTTCGGCGGGCGGTGCGGGTGAGGCGGGCGGCGACGTGCAGCAGCCGGTAGCGCAGGTTCTTGGGTTCGGCAACAGCCAGCTCGCCGTCCAGGAGCAGATTTCGCGGTCCTGCTCGGAACCGTCCACGACTCGACACCAGATGTCGCTGATGAGGCGGCTGTCGGCGCCGCGGGCCTCTAGTAGGGCTTTGTTAGGTTCGGCGTGTCGTGGGGTCGCTGGGCGGGTGCGGGTAGTTTCATGTGTCGGTGA
>NZ_BAAARV010000127.1:0-3954 GCF_039532525.1 Dactylosporangium salmoneum | reverse complement strand
GCGTTCGACCACCGGCACATCTTCATCGACCCCTCGCCCGACGCCGCGTCGTCGTACGAGGAGCGGGCCCGGCTCTTCGCGCTGCCCCGGTCCTCCTGGGACGACTACGACAAGGAGCTGATCTCGGCCGGCGGCGGTGTCTACTCGCGGGCGGTGAAGTCGATCCCGATCTCGGCGGAGGCGAGGGACGCGCTGGGGATCCCGGCGTCGGTCACCGCACTCACGCCCAACGAGCTGATGCACGCGATCCTGTCGGCCCCCGTCGACCTGCTCTGGAACGGCGGCATCGGCACCTATGTCAAGGCCACCGGCGAGTCGCACGCCGACGTCGGTGACAAGGCCAACGACCACATCCGGGTCAACGGCCGCGAGCTGCGCGCCAAAGTCGTCGGCGAGGGCGGCAACCTGGGCCTGACCCAGGGGGGCCGGATCGAGTACGCGCTCGGCGGCGGCCGCATCACGACCGATTTCATCGACAACTCCGCCGGCGTCGACTGCTCCGACCACGAGGTCAACATCAAAATCCTGCTCGACCGCGCGGTCCTCGACGGCACGCTCGACCCGAAGGACCGCAACCCGCTACTCGCCGAGACGACCGACGAGGTCGGCGAGCTGGTCCTGCGCGACAACTACGACCAGGCCACGACCCTGGGCAACTCCCGCGCGCAGTCCCGCTCGCTGCTGTCGGTCCACAGGCGGCTCATCGCCGACCTGGAGCGCCGCGGCCAGCTCGACCGCACGCTGGAGGGCCTGCCCACCGACGAAGAGCTCGACGCGCGCGCCGAGGCGGGGGTCGGTCTGACCTCACCCGAGTTCGCGGTCCTGCTGTCGTACGTGAAGATCGTCCTCGAGCACGAGATCCTGGACTCCGACCTGCCCGACGAGGACTGGACCAACGACGTGCTGGTCGACTACTTCCCGACCCCGCTGCGGGGGCGCTTCGTGGAGGCGATGGCCGAGCACCCGCTGCGCCGCGAGATCGTCACCACGCAGGTGGTCAACCAGGCCGTCAACCGCGGCGGCACGTCGTTCTTCCACCGCACCGTCGAGGAGACCGGGACCGGCGCCGCGGACATCCTCCGGGCATCCGTGGTGATCCAGGAGGTGTACGGCCTGGGCGAGCTGCGCCGCGCCGTCGAGTCCCTCGACAACCAGGTCCCGACGCAGGCGCAGACGGCGGCCTATCTGGCGACCCGGCGCCTGCTCGACCGGGCGGTCCGCTGGCTGGTCACCAACCGGCGGCTGCCGATCGACGTCCCCGGTGAGACCGCCCGGCTGCGCCCCGGCATCTCGCGCCTGCTGCCGCAGCTGGAGACGCTGTTCCGCGGGCGGGAGCGCGAGGCGCTGCAAGCCAACGTCGCCACGCTGCGCGGGCTGGGCCTGCCGATGGAGATCGCGGACGCGACCACCCGGATCATGTACGGCTTCGGTCTCCTCGACATCGTCGAGGTCGCGTCGCGGACGGGCCGGGAGGTCGGCGAGGTCGCCGCGGTCTACTACGTGCTGTCGGAGCGCTTCCGCTTCTTCGACCTGCTGGTGCGGATCTCCAACCTGCCGCGCGAGGACCGCTGGCAGACGCTGGCCCGCATGGCGCTGCGCTACGACCTCTACGCCGCGCTGGCCGCCCTGACGGCGGAGGTCCTCAACGCGACGGCGCCGGACGACGACGCCGTGGCCCGGGTCCACGAGTGGGAGCAGAGCAACGCCACGTCGATCGCCCGCACCCGCAACGCGATCGGCGAGCTCGGCGAGTCCCCGGGCGACCTGGCCACCATCTCGGTGCTGCTCCGCCAGATCCGCACCCTGGTCCGCGCCTCCGCCGCCTGACCGTCCCTGAGGCGGCCAGTCAGTCGCCCTCGATGGGCGGCACATGGAGTTCGGCGGAGGCGTTGCCAGGTCAGGCAGCCGTACGGTCGTCCCGCGTGCTGCCTCGCAACCGGGCGACGATCTGCTCCAACTGCTCGCCCACCTGCCGCAGTTGGGCCTTGAACAGGGGATTGTCCGCTCGGCGGATCTGCTCGCGCAGGACGGTCCGGCGCTTGCCCAGCACTTCCAGGACGACGGCGACGTGCTGGGCCGGCAGCTGGTCGCCGAACTCCTCGAGCGCGGATCGAAGCCGGTCGGCGTCGACGCGGTACGCCCGTTTCGCGGCCGACAGGGGGCTGGAATGCCGGATGTGCGACCGCACGGTGGTCAGGTCCTCGGCCAGCAGCTGACGAACGAGGGCGGCTTCCGTGGCGTCGAAGGTGGCCATGATGACCTCCAAGGGGGAAGGATTCCTGCACCCGTACCGTCGGCAGGATGGCGCGGCGGTCGAGGACGCAAGAGTCCTGTTTCCGCGGGTCCTTCGGCCCTGGCCATCCGGCTCACCAGCTGGAGGCGGTCGCCGCCGGGCGGGCGATCGCGCCGGCGAGGAAGCTCCTGACGCGCTGACCGCGGTGTGCCGTCGCTGCGGCACGCACCTCCAACGTATTCCAACACCAACGTTCTCGCGCGTTCGCTATTGACAACTATCTTTACAGTCGGCGACCATGCTGAAAGCGCTCTCACGTCCGCCACGTGGGGGATGAGCAGGCATGTCCCACCTCCCCGCCCACGCTCAAGAAGGGGCTCAATCGCTGTGACAACTCAACACGAACGAACATTGCCGCACGTGCGCAGCCGAATGAAACTGCTGTCAGCGGCCGCCGTCCTCGCCGTCGCCGTCCCGGCTGCCGTGACCGCGGCGGTGACCGTTGCGGCAACGGCGTCGCTGGCCGTCGGCCCGGCGACGCTGCCCGTCACGGTCACCAACAACACCGGCCGCGGCGACGCCGTCTATCTCTATGTGCTCGGTACCAACCTGAGCACCGGCCGGCTCGGCTACGTCAATGCCGGCGGCGCCTTCACCGCCTGGCCGGCCGGCGGGCTACCGCCCACGCCCGCGCCGGACGTGTCGATCGGCGGGCCCGGCAACGGTGGCTCCGTCACCCTCCAGGTTCCGCGGGGTCTGTCCGGACGGGTCTACTTCTCGCTCGGTCAGAAGCTGAACTTCTACCTCACCCCGGACGGCCTGGTGCAGCCCGCGCCGTGGGCGTCCGGCGACTCCAACCGCGACATCCTCTTCGACTGGAGCGAGTTCACCTACAACGACTCCGGGCTGTGGCTCAACAGCTCGCAGGTCGACATGTTCGCGGTACCGCACGTCGTCAGCGTGACCGGCAGTTCCGGCGTCACGAGCCGCACCGGTGAGCTCGTCTCCGGCGGGCGCGACGCCATCATCAACGGCATCAAGGGCCAGGCCGGCTGGAGCGGTTCGGTGTACACCCGCTCGGACGGCACCGTGCTACGGGTGCTGTCGCCGGGCAAGGCGGCCGACGCCGGGCAGCTGAGCACCACCTACCTGGACTCGTACATCACGTCCGCCTGGAACGCGTACACGTCCAAGACGCTGACCGTGGTGCCGTTCGCCGATCAGCCGAACACGAAGTACTTCGGCCGCACCTCGGGCGCCGTCATGACGTTCACCAACGGGTCGGGCCAGCAGGTCGCCTCCTTCACCAAGCCGTCCAGCGGCGACGTCTGGGGCTGCGCCGGCAACCTCGGCGCGCCGAACGATCTGGTGGTCGGGCCGATCGCCCGGACGCTCTGCGCGGCCCTGAACCGCGGGACGCTGGGCACGATCGACACCCAGCCGAGCACCAACGCGGCCGCGTTCTACCAGAACAACCCGACCAACCAGTACGCGAAGATCATCCACTCGAAGATGGTCGACGGTAAGGCGTACGCCTTCCCCTTCGACGACGTCGGCAACTTCGAGTCGCTCGTGAACGACGGCGACCCGCGCTCGGCCGGCATCACCCTCACCTCGTTCACCGGGGGAGGCGGCGGTGGCGGCGGAAGTGCCGCGGCGGGCACGATCACCGGTCCGGGTGGCAAGTGTGTCGATGTCGCGGGTGATGACACGGGCGGTAA
>NZ_BAAARV010000126.1:0-5477 GCF_039532525.1 Dactylosporangium salmoneum | reverse complement strand
CCGAAGCCCCCCGCGCCGCCGGCCGCGGCCGCGCCGAAGCCAGCCGGCCCGCCAGCCCCGGCCGCCAAGCCGGCGCCGCCGTCGGGCGGCCCCGCCCAGGAGGCGGGCGATGACGCCGTGTCCCGCCGCAGCGTGGCCGACCAGTCGATCCGCGTCGACGTCGACCTGCTCGACAAGCTCATGAACCTCGTCGGCGAGCTGGTGCTGACCCGCAACCAGCTGGTCCGGGCGATCGGCGGGGTGGCCGACCCGGCCATGACCCGCACCGGCCAGCGGCTCAACCTCATCACCTCGGAACTGCAGGAATCGGTGATGAAGACCCGCATGCAGGCGATCGACCACCTCTGGTCGAAGCTGCCCCGGGTCGTGCGGGACCTGTCCTCGACCTTCGGCAAGCAGATCAAGCTGGCCCAGGAGGGCAAGGAGACCGAGCTCGACCGCTCGCTGCTGGAAGCGGTCAAGGACCCGCTGACGCACCTCGTGCGCAACGCGGTCGACCACGGCATCGAGACCCCGGAGGACCGCGTCGCCGCCGGCAAGCCGGCCGAGGGCACGCTGACCCTGCGGGCGTACCACGAAGGCGGCCACGTCATCGTCGAGGTGCGCGACGACGGCGCCGGCATCGACCCGGACAAGATCGCCCGGATCGCCGTGGAGAAGGGCCTCGTCTCGCGCGACCAGCTCGCCGCGATGGACCGGCGGGAGGTCCTCGCGCTGGTCTTCCGGCCCGGCTTCTCCACCGCCAAGGCGGTCACCAACGTCTCCGGCCGCGGCGTCGGCATGGACGTGGTGAAGACCAACATCGAGCGCATCGGCGGCGCGGTCGACGTCGACTCCGTGGTCGGGCAGGGCACCACCTGGCGGCTCACCATCCCGCTGACCCTGGCCATCATCCAGGCCCTCACCATCGAGTGCGGGCGGGAGCGGTACGTCATCCCGCAGGTCGCCGTGCACGAGCTGGTCTACCTGGACGGCCAGTCCGGCCGGGTGGTCGAGCACGCGATGGGTGCCCCGGTCTATCGGCTGCGCGGCAAGCTGCTGCCGCTGGTGTACCTCGACGACACCCTCGGCCTGGCCCGCGACGGCGAGCACGACACCGACGTCTACGTCGCCGTCCTGCAGGCCGAGGGCAAGCGTTTCGGGCTGGTCGTCGACCGGGTGCTCAACACCGAGGAGGTCGTGGTCAAGCCGCTGACCTCGCGGTTCAAGGACATCGGGGTCTACGCCGGGGCCACCCTGCTCGGCGACGGCCGGGTCGCGCTCATCCTCGACGTGGCCTCGCTGGCCCGGCGGGCCCACCTGGCCTCCGGCGGCGAGCGCACCGACGTCGACACCACGGTCCGCCGCGGGGGCGACAACGCCGACCGGCTGCTCATCGCCGGGGTCGGCGACCGGCGCGTGGCCATCCCGCTGGACATGGTCACCCGGCTCGAGGAGTTCCCGATCGACCGCATCGAGCGCACGGGCAGCCGGGAGGTCGTGCAGTACCGCGACCAGATCCTGCCGGTCCTGCGCCTGTCGCACCTGCTGGGCGCCTACGAGACCGAGCCCGGCTCGACGGTCCCGGTGGTCGTCTACACCGAGAACGGCCGCTCGGTGGCGCTCGCGGTGGAGAAGATCCTCGACATCGTCGAGGAGGGCCTCGACGACTCGCGCCGCGACTTCGGCGACGACGGCCTGCTCGGCTCGGCCGTCATCCAGCAGCGGGTCACCGAGCTGCTGGACGTGCGCCGGGCCATCCTGGCCGCCGACCCGCTGTTCCACACCTCCATGGACCCCTACGAGCAGCACGATCCGTACCAGAGCGGATCCGAGGCCGATTTCAACACCTACCAGCCCGCCGGAGCCTGACCCATGGCCAGCCGTCAGTACGCCACCTTCGAGGTCGCCGACCAGTTGTTCGGCCTCGACGTCGCCAAGGTCCAGGAGGTCCTCTCCTTCGACCAGTACACCCCCGTTCCCCTCGCCCCGGAGTCCGTCGGCGGCCTGTTCAACCTGCGCGGTCAGGTGATCGCCGCGGTCGACCTGCGGGTCCAGCTGGGCCTGCCGCCGCGGACCAAGTCGGCCGAGCCGGCCATGAACGTGATCGTCAAGACCGAGGAGGAGTCGGTCTCGCTGCTCGTCGACCGCATCGGCGAGGTCGTGACGCTGCAGGACGACACGTTCGAGCCCCCGCCGGACACGCTGCAGGGCAGGGCCCGCCACCTCATCACCGGCGCGTTCAAGCTCGACGGGCGCCTGCTGCTGGCCCTCGACACGACGAAGGCCGTGAACACCAACCCCCTTGGTTCCGGCAACAACCGCGAGGAATAGATGAGCTGGTTCACCAATCGGTCCGTGCGGGCCAAGGTCCTCACGGCCATCGCGGTCGGCGGCATCGTCACGATCGTGATCACCTTTGTCGGGCTGAGCGCGCTGAGCAGCGCCAACGACAAGATGCGGCAGTTCACCGCCAAGAACAAGCAGTTCGTGGCACTGGCCGACATGCGCCAGGGCATCGGCGACATGCTCGGCGCGCTGAACGAGGACCAGCGCAAGGTGGCCGACACCGAGCTCGCCGACGCGATCAGCCGCTACCGCGAGGCCGCGCCGGCCGACCGCGACGACGAGCTCACCACGATCGAGCAGTCGGTGCAGGGTTACCGCACGGTGCGCGACACCGAGGCGAGCCCGATCATCGCCAAGGGCGACATCGCCGGGTACGTCCAGGTCATGGCGACCAAGGGCCAGCCGTTGCTGAACAAGGCGACCAAGGCGATCAGCCAGATGCAGAGCGAGGACATCGCCGAGGCCATCGCCTGGCAGACCGGCGCCGAGAGCGACTACAAGAACAGCCGCATGTGGATGATCACGGCGGCCGTGATCGGGCTCATCGCCGCCTTCGGCATCGGGCTGTGGGTGACCTCGCTCGTGGTCGTGCCGCTGCGCCGGGTCTCCCAGGTGCTCGACGCGGTGGCCAACGGCGACCTGAACGTCAAGGTCGAGGTGCGCTCCATCGACGAGGTCGGCGTGATGGCCGGTGCGCTCAACCGGGCCACCGAGAGCATGCGCGACACCGTGCACACCATGGACTCCACCGCTACCTCGCTGGCCGCCTCGGCCGACCAGCTGACCGGGATCAGCGCGCAGATCGCCTCCGGCACCGGCGAGGCCAGCGACCAGGCCAACGTGGTCGCGACCGCGGCCGAGGAGGTCTCGCGCAACGTGCAGACGGTGGCGGCCGGCGCCGACGAGATGGGCCTGTCGATCCGCGAGATCGCGCAGAACGCCAGCGAGGCGGCGAAGGTCGCGTCGCAGGCGGTGATGGCGGCCGAGTCGACCAACCAGGCGGTCAGCCGGCTCGGCGACTCCTCGACCGAGATCGGCAACGTGGTCAAGGTGATCACCTCGATCGCCGAGCAGACCAACCTGCTGGCCCTCAACGCCACCATCGAGGCGGCCCGGGCCGGCGAGGCGGGCAAGGGCTTCGCGGTCGTGGCCAACGAGGTCAAGGAGCTCGCCCAGGAGACCGCGCGGGCCACCGAGGACATCTCCCGCCGGGTCGAGGCCATCCAGGCCGACACCACCGGCGCGGTGGCCGCGATCGGCGAGATCGGCCAGATCATCTCGCGGATCAACGACTACCAGCTCACCATCGCCTCGGCGGTGGAGGAGCAGACGGCCACCACGAACGAGATGAACCGCAGCGTCAGCGAGGCCGCGACCGGCTCGGCCGAGATCGCCAACAACGTCTCGACGGTGGCCGCGGCGGCCCAGAACACGTCACGCAACGTATCCGAGGCGCAACGCGCGGCCGCCGATCTGCAGCGGATGTCGAGCGAGATGCGTTCGCTCGTGGCCCGGTTCAGGATCTGATGTCGCCGGTCGGATTACACCGGGGGTGACGCTGGGCTACTGCCCGGGCGTCACCCCCGGCCCATTCGGCGGACAGACCCGGGTGCAGGTGCGTTGCAGACTAGTTGCCATGTACAGCCTGGTGAGCGCCCCCGTTCTCGGTTTCGACCTCTCCCGTCTGCAGGGCGGATCGGCCGCGGCCGATGTGCTGCTTCGCAGCCTCACGCTTACGCAGAGTGATCTCCCGGCCATCGCGGAGGCCCGGTCCGACGACGACTGGGACCGCGTCGACCTCTGGCGCGACGTCGACGCCGCGGCCCAGGAGCGGCGCGCATCGGCGGCCGACGCCGGCACCCTGACCGTCATCGAGCGGGCGCCGCTGGGCACCCTCGACGGGCTGCTGCACTGCCTGCGGTACGACGTGCTCGACTGGACCTGGGGCAAGCGCCCGGAGCAGCAGGCCACGATGCCCACCCCGCAGGCCCGCACCCCGCGTCAGCGGCAGAGCCCGGTGGCCAGCAAGGCGACCGGCGTGCTCTCCGACGCCGCCGCGGCCGCCTACCTGCGCGAGCTGCTCTCCGACGACTCCCGCCGCCGGCTCAGCGCCCCCTTCATCGCCGCGACGCGGGCCCTGCCCGAGCGCGAGCCCGACCTGGGCCCGCAGGCCGAGGACGTGCAGCGCCTGCTGACGCGGGTCGGCGCCCTGTCGCCGGCCGAGATGCAGCGGCTCAACAAGGTCACCGACAGCGCCCGCCCGGGCCTGTCGGACTGGGCCCCGGCCGTGCACTCCGCCTCCTGGGCGGTCTTCCTCTCGGGTCGGGTGCGGGCCGGCGCCGCCGCCCAGCTCCTGCTCGTGCAGGCGCTGGACCGCTCGGGCGTGCCGGTGGCCGACCGGGCCGGCGGGGTGTGGAACCTGCTCAGCGGCGCCGTGCAGGCCCTCATGGTGCAGGACCTGCTCGACTCGGCGACCGCCCGCCGCCTGCTCGACCCGTACTTCACCGCGATGGGGCCGCTCGCGGGCTGACTCGTAGTACCACCGCCTCTGTCCGGAATGCTCCGGGCAGAGGCGGTTCTTTTGGGAATTTCCTTATCCACGCCGGTGGCGGCGCCGATTAGCCCGCTGGAACGAACGGGCCTCGCAAGTGCCGCGGCCCCCGGTGCTGGAGGCAACCCGCGTGATCTCGGTTCTGGTCGTGGACGACTCGGTCGTCGTCCGGCGTCTGATCACCGACGCGCTCGGCGACGACCCGGAGATCCGCGTGGTCGGCACCGCCCCCAACGGCAAGGTCGCGCTCACGAAGATCGAGCAGTTGCGCCCCGATCTGGTCACCCTCGACATCGAGATGCCGATCATGGACGGGCTGCAGACCATGCGGGCGATCCGCCAGCAGTACGCCCGGCTGCCGGTCATCATGTTCAGCACGCTCACCGCGGCCGGCGCGACGGCCACCCTCGACGCGCTCTCCGCCGGCGCCAGCGACTACGTGACCAAGCCGGCCAACGTCGGCAGCGTGGCCGAGAGCATCCGGTCGGTCCGCGAACAGATCATCCCGCGCATCCACGCGCTGTGCGGCGGCGCCCGCGGCGGCCGCGGCCTCTCCGGCGGCCCGGCCGCCCCGCCGCGCCCAGGTGCCGCGCCGGCC
>NZ_BAAARV010000125.1:0-44209 GCF_039532525.1 Dactylosporangium salmoneum | reverse complement strand
TCAGTTATCGATCACGCCACGCCGGGACCTCACCCAACCACGACCCTTTATGAAACGCGCCCTAGTGTCTCGTGATGCTGGTTGCGTTATGTCGGATGGTCGCTGATGCTGGTGTGATGCTGCCTGAGGCCCAGAACGCGGAGTTACGGGCGGTGATCAACAGCCGGGCTGTGCCGGCGGTGGTGGCGACCCGGGCACGGATCGTGCTGTGGATGGCGGAGGGCCGCCGTCGCAAGGATGTCGCCGTGTTGGCTGGGGTGTCACTGCCTACTGTGGACCGTTGGGTTGACCGGTACGCGTCGAACGGTCTGGCCGGGCTGGAGGATGCGTCGCACGCCGCGCCGCGGGAGCAGGTGACGGCGCGGGTGGCGGCGCGGATCCTGGCGTTGACCCGGGCCACCCCGCCAGTGGAGTCCGGGTTGTCGCACTGGTCGAGCCGCCAGATGGCCGGGTACCTCAAGCGGACCGAGGGGGTGTCGGTGTCCTGGCACTACGTGGCGAAACTGTGGCGGGACAACGGTCTCAAGCCGCACCGGCAGGGCACGTTCAAGCTGTCCAAGGACCCGCGCTTCGCCGAAAAGGTCGCCGACATCGTCGGGCTATACCTCGACCCGCCCGGCGGCGCGGTCGTGCTCTCGATCGACGAGAAAACCCAAGTCCAGGCGTTAGACCGGACCCAGCCGCTGCTGCCAATGGATTTCGGGGTCACCGAGCAACGCACCCACGACTACAAACGACACGGCATCACCAACCTCTTCGCCGCCCTGGACATCGCCACCGGACAGGTCACCGCCGACTGCCAGCCGGTCCGCGACGGCGCACGGTTTCTGGCGTTCCTGCGCAAAGCCGTGAAACCCCACGCCGGCAAAGATATCCATGTGGTGCTGGACAACCTGTCCACCCACGACACCCCCGAGGTCCGGACCTGGCTCGCGGCGAACCCGAACGTCACGTTCCACTTCACCCCGATCGGCAGCTCCTGGTTGAACATGATCGAGATCTGGTTCGGGCTCATCACCCGCCTGTCCATCCGCCGCGGCACGTTCACCTCGGTCAACGCCCTCATCGTGCGCATCCGCGACTACGTCGCGCACTGGAACATCGACGCCAAACCCTTCACCTGGACCGCCACCGCCGAGGAGATCCTCGCCAAGGTCCGCTGGGTCCAGACCAACGTCAACCAACTCGTCGACAACAACGCGCAGTAACGGCTCCAGGGCCGCGCAACGCCCGGCCGTCTTTCCGGCGCCGGTCAGGACGTTACGAACTTCACGACGGTGAGCAGACCGATGATGGCCAGGCCGAGCACGAGCACACCGAGCACCGCGACGACCATGCAGGGCACGTCGTCCCACCGGGACGCGGTAGGCCGAATGACGGGGCCCGCGCTGGTCCAGATGACCGGTGCCGACGCCTCCGCGCTGGCCCGCCGGGTCAGTTCGGCGAAGCGCTGCCGCGCGACGGGTCCGAGCCGTGACGTGGGATCCGACCGGAGCCCGAGGACCCGCAGCCTGGTCCATTCCGCGCGCTGGGCACGCTCGAAAGCGGCGATCTCCGCTGGCGTGGCCTCCTCGGTGAGAAACCCCCACCTGCCTGCCTCGATGAGATCACCGACTTGCCGGTGCACCGTCGCCCGATAGGCCCGGATCTCCAGGTCGTCGGGGTAGTTGGCAGTGAGCGTGGCGAGACGCTGAAGGGCGGTATGGGTATGCCCTCGGGCCAGATCGGCGGCGACCCGGGCAAGGACATCGGACTTGGCCACGCGATCATCATGCGGACGCTGAGGGCAATGTCGCCACACGTTTCCCAGTGCCGCCATGCAGCGACCGCCCATCACCTGCTCGGCGCATACCGGGTCCGCTCCAGGTTCGTGGGCTTCCCATCCATCTGGACCACCACAGCCGAGATCCTCGCCAAGGCCCGCTGGATGCAACCAACGTCAACCAAAACGCATGGATGACATGCGAAGTAACGCCACCGGAATCACGCGACACTAGTGGGTGGCCACGGCGCGGAACTGTTTGAGCTTGCCGAGACCCTGCACTGCCGGCGCCTGTTTATCACCGGACCCGGCACCGTCGAACTGCTCGACGAGGAGCTGCCGCCGCTGGGCGAGCAGGAGGTGTACGCGACCGCGGTGCTGTCCGGGATCAGCCACGGTACCGAGCTCGCCTGGCTGCGCGGTACCGCCGCTGCCCTCCACCGCACCTGGGATTCCCAACGTCGCCTGTACCTGGACCGGCCGGGCCGGGCGTATCCGGTGGCGCCGGGCTACGAGTCGATGGCCCGCGTCGCCGCCGTCGGCCCGGCCGTCTCCGGGGTGCGGGTCGGTGACCTGATCGCGGTCGACGGCTCGAATGCCTGTGCCGGTGGGCCTTTCGGTGGCCACCGCCGACGGCGCGCGCCGGACGGCGACGTTGGAGCTTCAGCTGAACGGCAGTCGCTGGTACGAGTTCGTGGTGCAGGGTTGCGCGCCTCGCTGGTCGGTGCGGCGTGCGACGGTACCAGGCTGAAGGATGCCAAGGAGACCGTCGAATTGCTCGCCAGGCTTCATGGCCCCGGATGACCCGGTCAGAGGGATAGGTGCTGACGCATCTGGCTCTCCGATGACTGGGCGAGACTCGCCTGCGCGGTCGCTTTCCCCAACGAGATCGCCGATCGTGGGGTCACGTCCGGTGAGCGGCTCCGACAGGTTGCTACGGACGGTGTTCAACTTGTTAATGCACCATCCCTATAGGTCATCCCAACGGGTGACAGTCTGGGTGCTCGGACTGTCTGTGCGCCATGGCGCGCGCCGTTCGGGTCTGAATCGGCGGTGCAGCATCTTTGCCCGTCGATCGGAGCGGCCGATGGCCGATCTTGCAGTGCGCAGCGAGTCCGACCTGTTGACCCTCTGGGTGAGTCAGTCGCGGTCGGTGGGGCGGTCGCGTCGGCGACGGCCTGATGAGCTTGGGCTCGTGCGGTTCGCGTTCTACGGTCGGGTGTCCACGGCCGACTTCCAGGAGCGGGACTCCTCGCGGCGGTGGCAGCGGGATGTCGCGGATGACCTTGTCGACGGTCACGGCCGGATCGTGGCCGAGTTCTTCGACGCGGACCGGAGTCGGCGGTTGCCGTGGCGGGATCGGCCGCAGGCGGCGTTGCTGCTGGCAGCGATCGCTGACCCGGACCGTGGCTTCGATGCGGTGGTGGTGGGGGAGTACGAGCGGGCGTTCTACGGCGATCAGGTGCTGTCGTTGCTGCCGTTCTTGCAACATCACGGCGTGCAGCTCTGGCTGCCGGAGGCGTACGGCCCAGTCGACCCCGCTGAGCCGGCGCACCGGGCGTTGCTGATGCTGCTCGGGGCGCAGTCGAAGCGGGAGGTGTTGCGGGCGCGTTCGCGTGCCTTGGCGGTGTCGACGCCGGGTGAAAACTGAGCCGTAGTCGACGGGTGAAAACTGAGCACCCTGTGTACGGCTTGGGGTGTGATCAGCGTGGAGGACTGGGCCGAGATCCGTCGGCTGCACCGGTCTGAGGGTGTGAGTCAGGCAGCGATTGCCCGGCGGTTGAGGATCTCACGGAACACGGTGGCACGGGCGTTGGCGTCCGATCGACCGCCGAAGTATCAGCGGGCGCCGCGGGGTTCGGCGGTCGACGCGGTGGATGCCCGGATCCGGTCACTGCTGGCGCAGTGGCCGACGATGCCGGCCACGGTGATCGCGGAGCGGATCGGCTGGACCAAGTCATTGACGGTGCTCAAGGACCGGGTGCGGCAGCTGCGGCCGCTGTTCGCCGGGGTGGACCCGGCCGACCGGATCGAGTACTCGCCGGGCGAGGTCGCGCAGTGCGACCTGTGGTTCCCGCCGCTGCCGGTGCCGGTCGGCGCCGGCCAAACCCGGGTGCTGCCGGTCCTCGCCATGACGTGCGGGCACTCGCGGATCACGGACGCAGTGATGATCCCGTCCCGGCGGGCCGGGGACATTCTGGCCGGCATGTGGGAGGTGATCGCCGACTGGGGCGCCTGCCCGCGCACGCTGGTCTGGGATCGGGAGGCCGCGATCGGCGGGACGGGCCGGCTGACGACTGAGGCGGCCTCGTTCGCCGGGACGCTCGGCGTCCGAATCCGGCTGGCTCCGCCGCGGGATCCGGAGTCGAAGGGCTTGGTGGAGCGGCGCAACGGGTTCTTCGAGACCTCGTTCCTGCCCGGGCGGACGTTTACGTCGCCGTTCGACTTCAACATCCAGATCAGCCAGTGGCTGACGGACCGGGCGAACGTGCGGCATCTGCGCGCGATCGGCGCCCGGCCGGTGGATCGGTGGCCGGCAGACCGGGCTGCGATGGTCGCCCTGCCGCCGGTGGCCCCGGCGATCGGGCTGACCGGCCGGAGCCGGCTGGGCCGGGACTACTACCTGCGCGTCGACGCCAACGACTACAGCGTCGACCCCCGCGCGATCGGCCGGTTCGTCGACTGGATCGCCACCCCGGCCCGGGTGGTGGCCTCCTGCGCCGGGCAGGTCGTGGCCGAGCACGACCGGTCCTGGACGAACGGGGCCACGATCACCGACCCGGAGCATCGGGCCACCGCGAAGCTGCTGCGCGCCGAGCTCGCGCAACGCCGCGCCGCCGAGCGTCCGGTCACCCGCAGCCACCCCGACGGCCACGTCGTGGCCCTGCGGGCACTGCCCGACTATGACGCCCTCTACGGCGTCGACTTCGACCCCCGACCCTGCGACCAGCCCGAAGACCCGCCTGGCGAGCAGTTCAGCGCCGGGTCACCCATCCACGAGAGGATCTAAATGCCCGCCACCACAGCGGCCAGCACCCGCGCCACCGCGGTCGCCAAGGCTCGCTCACGCCCGGACCAGCTGGACTCGAAACTCGCCTATCTCACCCGGGTACTCAAGACGCCCACGATCGGCCGGGTCTGGCAAGACCTCGCCGACACCGCCCGCGACGCGAACTGGTCGCACGAGGAATACCTGACCGCCGTCCTCGAGCGGCAGGTCGCCGACCGTGAGTCCGCCGGGAACATGATGCGGGTGCGCACCGCGCACTTCCCGGCCGTCAAGACCCTCGAGGACTTCAACCTCGACCACCTGCCCAGCCTGCGCAAGGACGTCCTCGCTCATCTCGCCACCGCCACGTTCGTGCCCAAGGCGGACAACGTCGTGCTCCTCGGACCGCCCGGCATCGGCAAGACCCACCTCGCCATCGGCCTGGGCGTCAAAGCCGCTCAGGCCGGCAACTCGGTGCTGTTCGACACCGCCACGAACTGGATCACCCGCCTGGCCCGGGCCCACCACAGCGGCGCGCTCGAGGCCGAACTCAAGAAGATCCGCCGCTACCGGTTGATCATTATCGATGAAGTGGGCTACATCCCGTTCGACACCGACGCGGCCAACCTGTTCTTCCAGCTGGTGGCGTCCCGCTATGAGCAGGCCTCAATCTTGGTCACGTCGAACTTGCCGTTCGGGCGCTGGGGCGAAGTCTTCGGTGACGAAGTCGTCGCCGCCGCCATGATCGACCGCCTCGTCCACCACGCCGAGGTCCTCACCCTCGCCGGCGACTCCTACCGCACCAAAGCCCGCCGCGACCTACTCACCAAAGACCGCAAGAAATAGGACAAACCATCAACCCAGGTGCTCAGTTTTCAACCGCCGCAACCTGCTCACTTTTCAACCGTCGTTGACAGGCGGCGATGCGGGCGCAGATCCGTGACGAGGGCCGGTTCCTGGGTGGCAGGCCGTTGTACGGGTATCGGCTTGTGGACGCGGGTCCGCACCCGAATCCGATGCATGCGAAGTGGGGTCGGCGGCTGCAGCGGTATGACGTCGATCCGGCGACCGCGCCGACGGTGCGGCGGATCTTTGCAGAGCGGCTGCGAGGCTGCAGCGTGTCGCGGATCGCTGCGATGCTGAACGCGGATGGGGTGCCGTGCCCGTCGCAGGCGGACCCGGGCCGCAACCGTCACCGGGACGCGCATGGGTGGGCCTTGACGACGGTGCAAGCGATCCTGGCGAACGTGAAGTACACCGGGCGGCAGGTCTGGAACCGGCAGCCCGCGCATCACACGCCGGCGCATCTGCCGGGGCCGTTCAAGACGCAGCGGTGGGCCAGGACAGCGAGTGGGTAATGTCCAAGCAGCTCGCTCATCCGGCGTTGGTGTCGGAGGGCGACTTCATCGCGGCGCAGGAGATCACCGCGCTGCCTGCCCCGGCGTGTGGCGCTGTCCGGAGGTATCAGCTGGTCGGCCTGCTGCGCTGCGGGCTGTGCCGCAGGCGGCTGGAGTCCTGCTGGTCGCATGGGCGTCCGGCGTACCGCTGCCAGCACGGTCATTCCAGTGCGCGGCCACGAGGCACCGGCCGAACGCGGAACCTCTACGTCCGTGAGGACCGCATGATCGTGATCCTTCGCGCGTTGCTCCGCGAGCAGAACGCGAACCTGGAAGGTCAGCCGGTCTGGACGCTCGCTCGCCACCTCCGTGACCACCAGCTCGTGGTGTCGTGCAGCGAGGCTGCCTGCGCGATCCAGTCGGAATTTCCGAATTGAACCTCCTGCGCGGAGATGTCCGCTCGCAGGGGTTAACGTGTCGAAGGGGGGATCTCGACACGAAAAGCCAGCACACACGCCGGAAACGTGTGCACATGCCGATAGCGTAGCCAGCTCAGCGTACGACCTCAACCGGCATGAACGGCAGTCCCCGGACGGGTAATACGAGGCCCGAGGCGCTGGCGGAAGCGCTGAGAAGTATCCACGTAGGCCGCTTACGTTGCTGCTCGCAGAGATGTCCTTGGCCTCGTTGGGAAGGCAGGCAGCGTCCTCTGCGAGGGTCTGCGTCGACCTGTGCGCGAGTCAGGCTAGGTTCGATCGTGATGGCAGATCTCGAACGGTTCATTGCGGAACCTCAGGCGACGCGGCAGCTCGACGGTGCGTTTCTCCGCGAGGTTGACGAGACCGGCGGCGGTGTTGTCGAGCCGCTTGCAGGGTTGGCTGAGCGTCCGGTCGCGTTGCTGCTCGGCGAGCCCGGCAGCGGCAAGTCGCGCGCATTGCGATGGTCGGATCGGCATATCAGGGTGACGCGGCCGGCGTGGGTGGTGCACTGTGCCGATCTCGTGCAGCACCATGAGTGGTCGCTGGAGACCAAGCTCTTCGATGTTATTGAAGCCGCTGTGCACGTCGACGGCAGACAGCATGTGCTCCTGCTCGACAGCGTGGATGAGTGCAAGGCCAGGGCCGGAACGCTGGCGGGCATCCTCGAGCGCCGGCTTCCGAAGCTGATCGGGGCAGGGCTGCGCGTTGTCGCGTCCTGCCGCAGCGGTGAGCTGTCCGCGGCTGTGCGGAACCTCTTTCAGAGGCTCGGCGGTGACCCGGCCCTGGTGGAGCTCCAGCCGCTGCGGGCGAGTGACGTCTGGCGGTACGCCGAAACTCATTCCCTGGATGGTGGGGAGTTTCTACGACAGGTCCGGGCAGCCCGCGCAGAGTCCCTTGCCGTGATTCCTCAGACGCTGGAACTGCTCTGCGCCGCAGCCAGTTTCGACGTGACGCTCTTCGAGCGGCGCGTCGACCTGTACGAATTCGGAGTGAGCAAGCTTCTTGAGCTTCCTTTGCGAGACAACGAGCCGTCTGAAGGCGGGCGCGCCCGTGCACCTCGATCACTGTGGCTCGCCGCTGAGCGGGCGGCGGCGCTGACGTTGCTCACCGGCGCATCCGGGTTGTGGACAGCACCGACTTCGGCGGAGCGTGGGATTGTCCACTATCAGGAGGTCACGGGTGGCGAACCCGATGGGACCGGATCTGTGATCGAAGTTGTCGCCGCGGACGCCCAGGCGGCATTGGCCGGGCCTCTGTTCGCGCCCGCAGGGCCTGACGTTCGTACGGTCGTCCACCGATCCTTCGGCGCGTACCTGACTGCGCGTTTCTTGCAGCGGCGTCAGCTATCCGCTCCGCAACTGCAGAGTTTGTTGGTCGGCAGCGCTGCAGGGCGTGCCATAGTCCCTCAGCTGCGGGAGACCGCAGCATGGTTGATCGCACTGGACCCTGGCTGCTACCAGTGGCTGGTCGAGGCGGACCCGCTCACGCTGGTGCGATACAACCTCGTTCCTGACGACTCTGGCACCAGACGGGTGGTCGTGGCGACGCTCCTCGCGCAGGCTCACGAGTATCAGCACCTATTGCGGTTGGACGATCGTTTCGGCTCGTTAGTACATCCTGATCTGGCGGCACAACTGGCGCCTGATCTGCGCCGCGCTGGCCCGGCGTCAGGGCTGGCACTCGCGGTGCTCGCCGACTCGTACGTGCCAGGGCTGGAGGCAGCGCTGCTGTCGATCTGCCTCGACCCGGCGCGACCACTGTGGGACCGCCAGCGCTCCCTGATGATCCTTGCCGACCAGCAGGCCGATGAGCAGCTTCTGGCGGTGATCGAGCACAGCGACGTGTTCCTGGCCGGCGACCAGGACGATCAACTGCTGGGTGCGCTGCTGGATCAGACATGGCCGCGGCTCATGAGCACGGCCGACATGCTGGCACGGCTCGTCCCATCCGCTCGTCTGCGCGGCGGCGCCTACGGCCTGTTCCTCCACGAGGTTGCGGACCGCCTCGCGGAGGAGGAGCTTCCGACCGCGCTGATCTGGGTCGAGCGCCTGTTTGGCATCGACAAGGACGGGCGCCAAACCTCGGATCCGGATCCCGCCGTGCAGGGCTCCCTGCCCGGCGTCGTCGAAGACGTCTGCACGCGAGCCGCCGCGACACGTAACGACGAGTACCGCCAGGTACTCGCCCGACTGTTCCGGACGCGTATCGCTACTGGCGACGACGAACCGCCGTTCCGGCTTGACGACACGGACCGGGACTGGCGTCGGGGACTTGTGCTCGAGATGCTGCGCGCCGATAACGTCGACGCCGCCCTCGGCGCGATGCTCGGGTTCGCCAGAGACTCAGCCGGCGTGCCGCTGCTGGACGACGACGACTTCGCCTGGGCGTGCAGCACAGCGATGCATCATGTTGACCACCCGGCCCGGGGTGCGTGGCACGTCCTCGCCACCAGGCTCTACAACCCTGCTGCGGCAGCGCATGACGACATCGCGTGGCAATACGAGGGCACTCCGCTGTGGTCGGGCCTCGAAGGACACTTCTACGTCCACGTCGAGTCGCCCTTGGCCGACATCCTGCGTCGAGCCCATGCCAGACGCAGTCGGAACGACGAACAGGTCCTGGCGACGGCCCGCGACGGGTACGTGCAGCAGATGCAGGCCCGGCTCACGCAGCTGGCGACCGAGCCAGAGTCGTACTGGATCGTCGATCGGCTCCTCGACGTCGACGTCGCGCGTGGTGAATACCGCGACCGGCTCGCCGACGACCTCAGCAAATTGCCCGGCTTCATGCTCTTGAGCGACACCGACCAACAACGAATCGACGAGGCAGCCTGGCAGTACGTGTCCACTGCGGACGTGGTCAACCTACCGAAGCATCGCAATGCCACCACCATCTACCACCCGCTGATCGCGGCGTACCGGGCGGTTGCCCGCTGGCACCGCCTGGACCCGCAACGGCTTGCTGAACTACCGGTTCGACAATGGGCGGCCTGCGCCGAGGCGATCTTCACGTACCCCGCCCATGTGACCGACCACGACGCGGACGGTCAGGTCAAAGCCGACCTCCTCACCCAAGCAGCGACACGTGCGCCTGCGGCTCTTGCCGATGTCGTCAACCACCTGCTGACCACCTTCACCGCCGAGAACCAGCCACTGCGGTGGCTTCGTGAACTCGCCCCGGTCATGAACTCCCAGCTGGCGGATGCGCTCGCCGCCCACCTCGATGGGCAGCCGCACCTCGTCAATCACGCCGAGGTTCTCGACCTGCTGCTGAGCCGCAACGATCAACGCGGCATCGACTGGTGCACTCGCCAACTCGACGGAGTACCGGATGTCAACGCTGGCGTCATCACCGCGAACGCGATGCTGCGCCATGTTCCAGAACAGGGACTGCCGCTCGTTGTCGCGGTCCTCCACCGGGCGCCCTCGATCGGCAGAGAGATCGCGCTCGCGCTCGGTCAGCACCTGCGGCATCGAGCATTGACAGTCATCGGCTATGACGACGCGGTCGCGGACCTCTACGAGTGGCTCGCCGTGCAGTTCCCGCCGCAGGAGGCCCCGGAGGATCGGCACACAGGCCTTGTTTCGCCGCAGCGGCAGCTGGAGCTCTGGCGAGACGAACTGCTCCATACCCTGGTTCAGCGTGGCACCGCAAGCAGCCTCGCAGCGCTTGAACAGCTGCAGCATCGTCAACCTCAGCTTCCACTGGACCGGGCGGTCCTGTTGGCTCGGGAAGTCACCCGCCAGCAGACATGGACGCCGCCTGCGCTCGTCCACTTGCACCAACTGCTGCAGGACCGTCGCCGACGGCTGGTCACCGACGCGGCCGACCTGCAGGCGGCCGTCTTGGAGGCCTTGGAAACGATCGGCGGTTGGCTTACCGGTGAGACACCACAGGCGTTCGCACTGTGGAACGTCACCAAGGTCCCAGGAGAGCCTAAAGACGAGAACAGCATCTCCGACTGGTACTGCCACGGCCTGCGCCTGCTGCTGAAGTCCTCCGGCGTCGTCATCAACCGAGAGGTGGAGGCCCGCCGCAAGCCAGGAGCGGGCATCGGCGAGCGCCACGACATCCGAGTGGAAGCAACCGACAGCACCGGCCACACGATCTGCGTCGTCATCGAGGTCAAGGGCTGCTGGAACGACTCCACCACGACCAATTTGACAGAGCAGCTCGTCGGGCAGTACCTCAAGCCGGCTGGCCATACCCACGGCGTATACCTCGTCGCCTGCTTCCCGCCCGAGCAGGTAGGCGGCGACAAACGCTCAAAGGTTGCGCGGCACAGCATCGCCGCACTGATCGAAGGCCTCACCGGTCAAGCGCAGCAGCTTCCGCTGCCATTCGACGTTGCGGTCGTGGTGCACGACATCGCGCTGCCCGGGTAGAGCGGGGCAGTGCACCACGACGGCAAGTTCGGCCGCTTGCCATGCCTGAGATCATGGTGGTCGTGGTTGTTTTCGACGGTGAAAGCGGCGCCCGGTGGTCGTACGATCCGGACAGCCGCATTGGAGACGACAGCGGCTTCGGTCAAGTTTTGTCCGCCCATCGGGGTGCGAGAAAATGGCACTATGGGGCTTGCCTTGAACTCTTCTTCGAAGGCTCCGGTGGGCCGCGGTGCCGCACCAGCCGTGCCTACACTTCCGTGTCTGATTGATCGCCATGGGTGGTGATTACCTTGCCAAGTTGGCACCAGGCGACGCTGTCCGGGTCGTGGTCAGAGACGCTCACCGCCGTAGTTCGGCAAGCCCGGTGGCGGCACCTGATGAGCGTGGAATGTTCGTGTCTGCGCTGCTTCCCGAAGTCTTTCCGGTCGTCGTGGACGCCAACGCGTTGCGGGATGACCTGTTGCGGGTCGCGTCTGGTAGAGGCCGGACCCTGATGCTGAACGCGGCCAACAGCGGCATTTTGCGGCTGTACTGTGCGCCGCACGTCCTGCACGAGGTCGACGAGCACCTCGACGAATGGTCCGCGCAACGCGCACTCGATCCCTCCGTGGTTCGCGCGGCCTGGGACAGCGACGTCGCGCCCTTACTGCGATGCGTCGAGGTACCTGACGGGTTGACGATCGCGGTTGAACAAGAGCGTCTGGACTTCCTCGCCCAGCCGCCGAGCACCAATAGGTACTGCGATCCCGATGACGTTCCCACCGCGACGTTAGCCATCCTGCTGAACGCAGCACTTCTGAGTAAGGACAAGGCGCCCCTCCGTGCGGTCTACGGCGAGCAGCATGATCACTTGGCACACGCCCAATGGAGGGACCAACTACGTGCCGTAGGTGACCTGGGCCCGCTCGGGCGCCTGATCGGCGGTCTTAACTCACTTCTCGGCCTGGCTGCGTCAGGCGTTATCAACGGCCTCGCCGGCACAGCACGTCGAGTGCCTTGGCCCTGGCTTGTGGTCGGAGCGCTGGCCACCGCTGGCGCGGTTCGCTATCTCGTCACCCCCGAGACCCGGCGCAAGGTTCAGGCCACCTTGGGTACCGGCCTCTCGGCCGTTGCTGCGAGCGCGGCAGAAATCGCGGCACATCGCGAGGCCGCGAGACGCCAGTTTGAGACGCTGCTACCGGCTCAACCCGGGTGGAGTGAGATCACGTCGTACCGAAGCTCGGCAGCGACGCTGATCAGGGCATCCCTCTATCACCTTGCGCGCAGCCCCCAGAGCGACCTGAGCGCGACAGAACTCACCGATGTACTCCGGCAGACCAACGGATTCCCCAGGGGCGAAACGAAAGTGCGGGCGGTGCTTCGGCGTGAAGCCGCCTTCTACGAGCCCTATCGAGGTCGCTTCCAAGTCGGTGCCGCTGCCCTCCGTCCCGGCGGTGCGGACGGCGTGGAAGCCGTTGCCATGCCGTCGAGCACCCCGATCCCGTGACCCACCGGCCACGAGCGCTCAGCCCCATCGCGTTAGGTCGATGTGGCCGTCCCGAACGGCGAACCACGACTCGACGGTGAATCCGGGCTGCCGGAGCGCATCGTAGACGTCCTGGTGAAACTGTGACCGGAACGGCGAGATCGCGTTCATCGGCTTTCCCGCGCTGGGCGAACGCGTACAACGTGAGTGTGACGGCGACCAGCGACAGGACGTTGACGGCGGCCAGCAAGTGCAGCAGCCGTCGGCTGCGCCGGCGAACCGCGCGGATCTCGGCCCGATCCTGCGCGACGCTCAGGCCGAGGAAGACATGTTCCAGCTCGCGCTAACCGCCGGGCCCGACTCAAGCGAGTCCTCGAGTCACGTTTGCCCTACTGATAAGACTTTCCGCGCCTAGATCATTGCCCCCCACGGGCTCCATGCCTCGCCCTGCGTCGGGCCGGTGACCCGTATGCGGTCCCGCACATACTCGGAGAACACCTCGTAGGTCCAGATCCTACTCTCGGACGGCATGCTCATACCCGCGCCGGCGACCTGAGCGAGGTTCCAGTACTGAGCCAGTGGCCGCAGATCGGGCAGGTCCCAGGCGAGGTTCTGGATGAGGTGGCCGATGAGCGAATGGAGGGGGTTCGGCCCGCCGATCTCCGAGGGATTTGCGGCTCGGTCGTACTGCCCATAGACGCATCCGCCGGGGGGAATCGGCACGGGGGTGTTCGGCGGGAGCAACTCGCGCGGCGGCATTACCAGGCGGTCGCCGGACCAGAATCCGGTATCGGCCACGCAGACGCAATCAAGCATTTGGCGGGGGTGTCCGTCGCGGTACAGCTCCTCGTTGAGTACGGCCTCGATCCGCGCGGCGGGCTCGGTCCGCCAGACCGTGCTGTGCGCCAGGATGCCGTAGGCGATCGGCGAACGAAGATCGCGCCGCGGGGTACCGATGGGATGCGTGTTGATAGCGTTCGCGATCGCCTCGATCTTCCGAGCGGTCGCGGCGGCTTCGACGATGTGCTCCCGCTTCAACGTGAGCTTGCACTCGAAGGCGGCGATCACCCCGCCTGCCAGGTAGACCTTCTTCTCCGCCAGCTTCGGCGGATACGACGGCTGCAGAATGACCAGGTCGACCTGCGGCGAAAGCGTCCCGTCGATCCCGAGGATGCGCCCCTTCGTCCTGATATTGAGCGTTCCCGGCAGCCAGTCCGCGAGCAGCCGGCGCCAATTCTCTTCGCCCTCGTCGCCAGCGGTCCCGGGATCCTCGACCGCTCTGGCCCGAATGCGTTCGTACTCCGCACCGAGTTCGACTGATACCTGCCCCAGAAACGTCTCGAGCTCATGCGGCGGCTTTATTTTTTCGCTGTCCAGCACCCGTGCAGTCCCCACCCCTCGTCTCGGCGTGCCGAAGCCTACAAGAACGCCGCACTCCGGGACGTCATCCCGTTGCCGACCAGGTCCTGCCTTCGCGGGTATCGAACTCCCCCTGGCGGTGGTGCACCGAAGCCGGTCCGGCGGTGTCGGCGACCAGGACGATAGCCGTTGTCGAGGCGATGAGGATTGCCACCGGCGGTCGGCAGGCCGCTTTCTGGGTGCTCCGTCACCGCGGCGCAGGGGCCTGTAGAGGTGGATTAGTGCTGGTTACAGGTCGTCGAGCCGCCATCAAATGCCGCCAGCGGCAGCGATTGGAAGCAGCTGGTACAAATCCGGTTAGCGACAGGCCGGCGGCCACCGGGGGCGCAGTCGCAGGCTCCACAGTCCGGGCAGAACGGTTCGCCACAGGTGCTACAGGGCTTCTTCCAGGTCTGGAAGTCCTTGCCGCAGTCCGAGCAGTGACCGTCGTGGCCGACCGGACCTGCGTCCAGGGGCGCCAAGAGAGTTTGCCAGGCCGGTGAGTCGGTGACCCAGACCGCGAAGGTGTAGCCGCCGGTGGTGCGAGCGTCGAGGTACATCTGCTGGCCAGCAACGCCGCTGGCGTATGTAGGCCGGTCGACGCCGCGGGCGATGCCGGCCCGCACTGCGGCGCGCAGCCGGGTGCCGGATTGGCGGCTGTCGCGTGCGATGGGCAGCACGTCCCCCTGCCGGGCAGCGAACTGGCTGCGGCCGCCAGGCTCGACCAGCATGACGTAGCCCGGTGCGGACAGGTGGCGGGCGGCGGCGACGCAGCAGGCTTCCCGTGAGGCGGTGGTGTGTCGCCACAGCTGCAGCACCGCCGCGGCGGTAACCCCCTGAGCGAAGGTTTGGTTGACGATGTCGGCGGGCAGCAGGATCGCTGCGGCGAACTCGTCGACCAAGTCTTCCTCGAACGGTCCTTCGTCGCCGTCGGGCAGCTTCCACAGTGCGGCGGAGACCTCCGCTACCTGGGCGCAAAGGTGGTGGCCGAACTCGTGCAGCAGGGAGAAGTTGCGTCGTCCCTGTGAGGCGTCGCGCAGCACTGAGATCCGAGGCGGGGTTTCGGTTCCCGAGTAGAGCGCGGCGACTGAGCAGCCGTCGCCTAGAGCGGCGGGTTCGACCCAGTCGATGATGATGTTGTCGACGGTCGGGATCACTGTGACGGGGTCGACGGCCAGGTCGCGGGCGTCGATGCCGATGTCGTCCAGGTGAGCCAGCATCAGCGGGACGAGCGGGTCGATCAGTTGCTGACGGCTGCGGTTCACCGCTGGTCCGCCGACGGGTCGCCGAGTGCTGTGAGCTGTTGCTGTAGGTATACCGACACTTTCGTCGCCCAGTCGGTGGTGCCGGCGCCGGCTGTCGGCGCGGTGCCGACGGTTCTGGCGGCCTGCGGTGCGATCGTTTCGGCCATCTTCCACCGTTGGTCGTCCTCGGAGCTGAAGGTCCCAGCCAGCGCTCGCAGCGCGGGACGGTGAGAGGGCCGGCTGACTTCAGTGATCAACGCGTCGTCGAACGGCGGGTTCGCGTCGAGGATCGTGCTGATGTCGGTGTCGAGCAGGGACGTCAGCCGCGCGGCTTCGTCACGGGTGACCCGGCCGCCCTTCTTGATGCGCAGAAAGACGCTCATGTCGAGGCCGGAGCGGGCGGCCAGCTCGGCCGGTAGAAGGCCCAGGCTCTTGATCTGTTGCAGCAGCGGCACGACGTCACCGAGCGGGTCGCCCGGCACACAGGAGGAGGCGCTGGAGAGGTGGGTGAACCCGGCGGCGACGGCGTTCCGCAGCTCGCGCCGGTCCAGGTCGGCGTCGTCGACCGCCAGGCCGTAGGTCAGGTCGGCGGGGCCTGCGACGCCACGGCGCCAGGCCCGCCATACATCTTTGATCACCTCGGGTGGTGGCAGCTGAGCAGCGGCACGCTCCGCGTCGAGGGTCGGCCGGCTGGCCGGGCTGACCTGACGGTCGAAGACGAACAGCGGGACGGTGCTCTCCAGGCTGAAGCACACCGCGAAGTCGGTGCTCAGCACACTGGCGGTCGCCGGCAGGATCAGGTCGAACTCGTCCGCGGCGTTCACGTCGGTGGTGACCGGGGCAACGGTCACCCACCAGCGGTCGACGTTGACGACCACGGCGAGTTCGGTGACGTCCCTCCATCGCAACCGCCACAGTTGCCCGACCGTGACGTCCTCACGAGCGTCGCTGGCGGCGGTCAGGGCCCGTAGTTCGGGCGACAGTGTGGTCAGCAGTGCCAGCGTGGCGGTGCCCCCATTGACGGCGCGTTGGTGGGCGGCCTGAAGGAACGCATCTTCATCCAAGCCGTCGTCGTGGTGGCCAGCGGCTTGCTGCCGTTGCTGGCACCAGCCGCATTCGGCCAGATGCTTGGTGTCGGCAGGTGACGGGGCCAGCAGGTCGGTATCGAGCAGGTGCGCGCCAGCGACCGCCACCGGCGGATTCAGGTCGACCTCGGCGAATACCTGCCGCGCCGGGTCGTAGCGGTTCGACCAGTCACTGGTCATCGCAGTACACCAGCCAGGCCGATGCTGGCCCGTCCCAGTCGTGAGCAAATGGGCTGATGGGTCACCATGCGCCTACCTTCCCGCAGGTTATCTCCCCGCACTTCCATGCCCTCTCCAGTTGACCTGTGTACGTAGTTAGAACGGCGCACCACCGTGTCGTGTCCGGCCCGGCAGCGTCGTCATGGCGCTATCGTTACGCACATACGGCCGATCCCGCCCAACGGTTAATGATCGTCAGCCGGGCGTGGCATGGCCAGCGCTCGTGCCAGGCTCAACATGTCGTCGCGTCGCGGTTCGGCGCCGAGTACCTGGCCGGTGATCTCCTTGACTCGGGCAGCGACCTGCGCGGCGACGCTCTTGCCGAGCCCGGTGTGATCGGCGATCTGCCGGACCGGCTGATCCAGGTAGGCAAGCACCAGCTTTTCGCGTGTGGTGAGTTGGCCTAGCAAGCGCTGGGCGCCGGCCCGAATGTCGGCTTCGGTCTCAGCCAGGTCGATGCTGTCAACGCCAGGCAGCCACGGGTCGACGTCATCGACCGGTGTCACCACTGGTGTCGGCCCCACAGCGAACCGGGCGGCTACCACGTCGGCCAGCTCCGCCACGGCCAGGGACGCCCCGGCGGCGCGCAGCGTGGCCTCGCAGACGTCGGCCAAACTCTGCGCGTCGGCCACCGGTGACTCGCGGCGAGCGTCGAGGCGCCACCGCACAATCGTCACGTCGGTCACCTTGTACGCCGCGGCGACGAGATCGCTGAGCCGCCCGTTCCAGACCCCGGGCGTGGTGCCGTCGACCAGTTCGACGTTGCGGCCAGCTCCGGGCCGGCCGTCGGCGACGACCTGGAATCGGGCGTCGGCGTCCAGGACCTCGCGCAGCCGGCGGATCAGCCGACCCTTGGTCGTAGCCCGGGCCTTCTCACGCAGGAAGTTGCGGACGACCTGCTCCAGCAGTCGGCGGAAGCTGCTGTCGTCGTGTGCCTTCACCGCGAGCTCGACGAGCCGCTGCGGGCCTTGCGCGGCGGCAAACACATCGTGCGCGGTCTCCACGATCGCGTCCATGGTCCACTGCTGGTGACCGGTCGGCGGGGGGAAGTTGCCCGCCCGGGCGACAGCCCGTACACACCGGTACAGCTCGACGGTGGCGGCGGTCCCGAAGGCACCGTCGCGCTGCAGTTCCGCCCATGCGCTCATGCGAACTCCCGGTAGGCGGCGACGATGCGGGCGAGCAGTTCGCCGGTCATCTTCACGTGCGGCTTGGTCTCCTCGTCGTCGTAGGCACCGAAGGGGACAGGGTGCACATGCCGGGGCTGCCACCAGCCCTGGCGGTCGCAGAGCAGTTCCGGGTCCTTGTCGTGCCACACGTCGCTGGCGTGGTTGATCAGGGGATCGCTGGTCCGGGTCACGACGAGGCAGGTGCGGTCCGCGGAGCGGACCCGCACCACGACCGTCGGCCGCCGCGCGTGCGGATCGCGCTCGTTGTAGTAGTCGCGGGGCAACACAGCAACCAGGCCGACGTACGGCTGCCACAACCGCTGGTTCGGCCACGTCATCGTGGGCTGCTCCCGCCTACCGCCCGGCTCACATCGGCGAACGGCGACAAACACGATACCCACCACGCTCGGACACGCCCGCCGACACTCCGGCATCGACGGCCGGCATCCGCAATCACCTGCACGGCAAGCCTTCGCAACCACCACCTACACCTCCAATCCGGACATGTGACCACCGACACACGCGGCGATGGTGCTCGAGATCGGACAACCGGCGGCGGTGCGCCGTCAGGCATCGGCGAAGCAGGACGCCGGAGGGGTCACCGGTGTCCACGGCACAACTTGAGGGGGTCCCCCATGGCCGACATCGGCATCGAGGTGCAGGACCGGCAGGTCCGGCACCACTACAAGATCGTCGTCAACACCCGGGAGCGGACGGTCGAGGATCGCGAACTCAGCTTCGCGCAGATCGTCGCCCTCGCGTTCCCCGGCGCCCACGGCACCGACGTGGTCTTCACTGTCACGTACCACCGGGCCGTCGCCCCACAGCACGACGGCAACCTCAGCGAGGGCGGCACGGTCACAGTCAAGAACGGAACCATCTTCGATGTCACGCGCACTCGTCGCTCGTAGCGCCGACCTGCGCCAGCTACGCGACGAAGGCTACGAGGTGACCGTCGAGAACGGTCACCTCGTGATCTCGCACGTCCCGTACCTCAACGCGCAGCGGCAGGTCCGGTTCGGCGTTCTGGTGTCCAAGCTCAACATGGCTGGCGACATCACCGTCACCCCGGAAGACCACGTGGTCCGCTTCGCGGGCGAGCAGCCGTGCGACGACGAAGGCCGTCCCCATACGGTGATCAACAGCGCGATCCACGAGCAGATCACCGCCGAGCTCACGGTGAACTTCATGTTCTCCTGCAAGCCCGACGAGGGTTACCCGGACTACTACGCCAAGATGACGACCTACGTGGCGTTGCTGGGCAAGCACGTGGCCATGGTGGACCCGGCCGCCACCGCGTGCACGTTCCGGGTCGAGGAGACCGACGAGACGGAGTCGGTCTTCCGCTACCTCGACACGGCCAGCAGCCGCTCCGGCACCTCAGCGATCAACGCGAAGCTGGCCGTACCCAGGGTCGCGGTCGTCGGCCTCGGCGGCAGCGGATCGTACGTGCTCGATCTCATCGCCAAGGCGCCGATCGGCGAGATCCATCTCTTTGACGGCGACGACCTGTTGCAGCACAACGCGTTCCGGGCGCCCGGGGCGCCGTCGGTGCAGCAGCTGCAACAGCGGCCAAAGAAGGTCGACCACTACGCCGAGGTGTACGGTGCGATGCGCCGCGGCATCGTCACGCACCCGTACTTCCTCGACGAGTCCACCGCCGAGGAGTTGACCTCGATGTCATTCGTCTTCCTCTGCATGGACCAGGGCACCCCAAAGCGGCACCTGGTCAAGGCGATGGAAGCCGCCGGGATCGCGTTCGTCGATGTCGGGATGGGCCTCTACACCGCCGACGGCGTGATCGCCGGGCAGTTGCGGACCACCACCAGCACCCCGCAGAAGCGCGACCACGTGCGCGATCGACGGCGGATTCCGTTCGAGGACGACGGCGATGACGACTACGGCACCAACATTCAGATCGCCGAGCTGAACGCGCTCAACGCAGTCTTCGCGGTGATCAAGTGGAAGAAGGAGCGCGGCTTCTACGCCGACCTCGAGCACGAGCACCACAGCGTCTACACCATCGCCACCAACTGCCTGGTCGGCGACGACCAGACATGACTACCCGGCGAACCGTCATCAAGCACCGCTTCGTCGACTCGGCCCCCGAGGTCTTGGAGGACGGAGTGCTCTACGTTTCTATCCCGTACGCGACCGCCTTACACCGGTGCGCCTGCGGGTGCGGCAGCGAAGTCGTCACCCCGATCAGCCGCGCCGGCTGGAGCCTCACCTTTGATGGTGCGTCCGTCACGCTGCACCCGTCGATCGGCAACTGGAACTACCCGTGCCGCTCCCACTACTTCATCCGCCTCAACCGAATCGAGTGGGCCAGGGATCACCGTCCCGGCGAAGCCAGGCGGCGACCGGCGGAAACCAGGGATCACCTGCCTCGTGCTTCGGCCCAGCGCCACCGTGGGGGCGTTGTGGCGGACTGGCTTCGACCAGTGGCAGCAACTGTCCGATCGTGGCTGAGGCGGCTACGGACCTTGAAAGGTGGGGTTGATCGATGTCGTCTCGGCGTGTCGCCGTGACATCGGTCGATGAGGTCTTGTAGGCCGGAGGGATGAGGTATCCCGACGGTGGCGGTCTGACCGCGCAGGAGCGGGCCAAACGAGAGGCGATCCGGCTGCAGGCAGCGGGCTGGTTCGCCGAAGGTGTGCCGGTAGCGGAGATCGCCCGGCGGTTGCGGGTCTCGCGGACTGCGGTGTTCGGCTGGCAGCAGCGGTGGCGCCGCGGCGGGAACCAGGCCCTGGCGTCGAAAGGGCCGGGTGGTGCCCGATGCCGCCTCGACGGGCCGCGGCTGCGGCGGCTCGCCGACGCGTTGGACGAAGGCCCGGCCGTGCACGGGTTCGGTGACGATCAGCGCTGGACCCTGGTACGGGTGTCCGATCTGACCGCCCGGATGTTCCACACCCGCTACACCCTGCGCGGTACCGCGTACCTGCTGCACCGCATGGGCTGGACGGTCCAGGTCCCCGCGCACCGCGCGGTCGAACGCGACGAGACGGCGATCGCGACGTGGCGGCGGGAGGCGTGGCCGGCGGGAAAACGGTAGCGGCGCAGCGCGACGCGTGGATCGCCTTCGAGGACGAAGCCGGTCAGACGCTGCGCCCACCGAAGGCCCGCACCTGGGGCCGCCGCGGCCGGACACCGGTCATCCCGGTGTCGGGTAAGGGATCCGGGCGGATCTCGATCGCCGGACTCACCTGTTACATGCCCGGCCGGCGATCGCGGTTCATCTACCGCACGATGGTCCATCGTGGACGCCGGGGCGAGCGACGCAGCTTCTCCGAGCACGACTACATCAGCCTGCTCGACGCTGCACACCAGCAACTCGGCGGCCCGATCGTACTCATCTGGGACAACCTGAACACCCACATCAGTGCCGTCATGCGCCAACTGATCGCCACCCGGGACTGGCTGCACGTCATCCGGCTGCCCGCCTACGCCCCGGACCTCAACCCGACCGAGGCCGTGTGGTCACACCTCAAACGCAGCATCGGCAACCTCGCCGTCCGCGGCGTCGACCACCTCCAGGCCATCATCAAGAACCGACTCAAGCGCATGCAGTACCGCACCGACCTGCTCGACGGCTTCCTGACCCACACCGGCCTGGACCTCGACTCAACCTAAGCTTTCAAGATCTGTAATTCGCCGCGTCACTGGCTCGTAACCTGGCGTGGAACTGCCCGTTGGCTCGCATGGCCGGTGCCGGCCGCCTTTTAACGGAGGGGCGTCCGCGTACCGGCTTCGCGGTGGGCGGCCAGCTGATCAATGTGATCGACGTGGCCAGCCGGGCAAACAAAAATAGACAGAGGCCTGATAGGCAGTGCTCTGATCGGATGAGCGCATTCGATGACGGTGCGCCTGATTTACCTATCAACGCATACAGAACCGGAGCGGTCTGTTTGGTAGGGTGCCGGTGCACTGGAGGGCCGATGCGACTACCTGCAGATAGGAGTTGAGCCATGGACGAGGGTGAGTTCACCAAATACCTCGAAATAGGTCGCCAGAATGCCAGCGTTATGGAGTTGGCCAACAACCACTGTCAACGCATGCGCTTCGTGGAGTCGGGCGGCCGCGGGATGCTCGAGGAAATGACGGGCTTGCCAGTCAACTCTCGCCGGGTCGAATGCCCAGTCGCCATTGGCAACATGGCCGCCATGCGATTGGATCATGTCACGTTCAGTTTCTACGCCGAGCACTGCGGTGGCTGTGAGATGCGGCGACCGACAGGTCGGCTTCCGAATCTGGAGACTGAAGCCTCTGCTCGCCAAGCACGGGCGGCGGTCGCTGAGGCGGAGAAGGCTGAAGCACTTCGGCGGCGAGTCGTTGCGCGCGCTGAACGTGCGGAGCGACGCCGGAGCCTGCGGGCGACCGCAGACCCAGCGACTTCCGGAATCTTGGACGACCTCGATGTGCTCGACGCGGACCCTGCCGTGGACGCGGATGTCGAGGCTACGAAGGGTGCGCGTCGACGTTTGATCGCGATCGCGGGGCGCGCAGGCGACCGATTTGAACCCGCGATCATCGACGAAGTGTTCGATGCAGTGGAGAAGGTCGGTGTGACCGAGCTGCTGGAGCCACTGCGGCACCTTGCGTCGCAGCGTCCCGACCTTGCGGAGCGGCTGGTTGCGTCCGCGTTGGCAGCGTTGCGGAACGGGCCCAGCATTGAGGCCGGCAGGTGCCTGACCGACCAACATGGTCTGGTCGAGCCGGTAGCTGTCGATGATGCCGTGATCTGGTCGATCGTGGTGCTAGCAGGGTCGAAGACGCCGGAGGACCACCACTTCTCCGGCCCAGTACCGGTGGTCCAGGCGAACGACCCGGGCCCGCTGCGGCTACTGGCGGACCTGGCTCCTGCAGCTCTGGTCGCCCAGCTGGGCGCGATGCTTCCTCGCCCCGTGCCGACAAGCATCATCACGTCCCCCAGTTATCGGCCGCGGCCAGTGTCGGACTTCGACCGCCGTGCAGCAGCCGGCGCGATTGAGCACCTCGCCAGCACCCACCTGGAGATTGCGCTCGAAACGCTCACGAACTTGGTCCTGTCACTCGGCGTTCCTCCGGAGGACAGCTACGACCCGGGCACGGTTGGGACTGGGGAACGCGCGCTGGGTCGAATGCTCATTGCCGCCCCAGCACGGGTGGTCAAATTGCTCGGAGACGCCGGGAAGCACGCATCAGAGCCGACCCGTGAGGGTCTGGTGGGCGCCGTTCGCCATGCGGTCAACATGATCGACACCGACTACGTGCACCGCCGTGCCCACGACCCCGTCGTCAGCCCTGAAGAAGGTACCGCGGTCATAAATGCGGCATTCGCATTTCTGCTTGCTCGCACCGATGAGTCCTGGGGACACAAGGTCACCTTTGCGGCAGCTGAGATCATCGAACAGATGGGACGCCGACACGGCGGCACCCTGGCCGAGCATCTCGATGCAACTCTCGGCGCGTTTCTCACGCTGACCCGACAGCGGGACAACGCACCGCAGCGTGTCCTCACCTCGATCGCGGCCCCAGACCCGTTGGCCGGAATGGAGGCATTTTCACGACGGAACACCCTGTACCAGTCCGCCCGACGACTTCTCAATGCGGTCGAGTCGGCGTCCGCGACCAACCCGCTCGCCGTGTGCCGGACTATGACCGCACTCATCACGAACGAGCGTGACGCCGAACTCGACGCCGAGGTGGTCATGCCGCTCCTAGCCGTACTCGGCGAGATCGGCCGTCGGCACGGCGACCAGCACGGCGTCCTGCAGGCCATCCTGCCGACGCTCCACACCTACCTCGTCGATGCTGACCAAGGTCCACGTTCAGCTGCCCTGAAAGCTTGGACGAGCATCGGCGGGAGGCACGCACTCCCCTCCACAGTTGCAGATCTATTGCCAGCACTGGTCGGCGACGCCTATGTCGTCATGATCGACGCCGTCCTTGACGCTGCCTGCCGCCTACCGTGGACAACGGAGAACGCCAGGATGCAGCTGGCCTTGCACGCATTTCGGGTGATGGAGGGCATCAACATCACCGACCACTTCGAGACGTTCCTGTCGGCTCTCGCCGCGCTCCGCCGTCACGCCCCTGGCCTCGACGCCGTCGCCGTGCTGGAGAAACGGGCTTTGGCAAGGGTTCCTCCGCTCGAGTGGTACCAGGCGTCGCAGCTCACCGACCAGCCGTGGCAACCAGACGCTCGGGTCGCTCCCGAGCTAGCGGCGCTCTGGCTGGCGCTGGCCCCCCACCGTACCTATGGGTTGCGGCAAGGAGACGAAGCCGAGGAAGCACTCAGCGGTCTCCTCGGTTGCGGCGCTGGCCTGCTCGGTCTACCCGCCGCAGACATCATCAATATCGGGGCACGGCACTCACCGGAATCGCACTACGGGTCGATGGAGTACGCAGAGGTCCTCGCACGTGCCGAACGACGCGACGACGCCGTCGCGCTACTCCAAGCCGCACTGGAGCGCATTCCCGATGAACCGGCACGCAGCTCACAGCGCGCGCTCACCGCACTCGCGCTCGCAGTAGCACGACTGCACCTGACCCTCGCGACCGAGCTCCAGGACGGAGCGCAGGCAGCGGTACGTGCAGCCATCAACGACATCAGCGCAGCAATCGGCGCCTGCTCGCGACACACCGAGAACGACCGACAATGGTTGCGGCCGTTCTCCAGGATGGCCGCAGTCCGCGCCGCCGCAGTCTGCTGCCTGCTCAACATCTCTACGCCCACGGAAATCATGGCTGCGCTCGATGACGCACCGACCGGCCCCAGCGCTGTACATGCCGAACCGACTGACCCTGCCGACAAGCTCGCCAACCGCGCCCAGGTCCTACGCGCTCTGAGCAAAGACCTCGAGATCGGCGGGAAGTCCACCGGAACCGCCACCCACACCGGCGTTACGGTCACCGCGCGGCTCGTTGCCTGCGTCGCGCACCTACTTGATGCCGAGGCCGCCGACCTGGACGCCGACCTCACCCAAGCTGCGGCACATCGAACCGCTGCCCGACGCAGAGCCATCTCCATCGACCTTGCCACCCAGCGGCGCGACGATCCGCTACTCCTCCGGATATACGAGCTTCAAGACCTCATCGCCACCCAGACCGACCCGGCCAGGTCTCCCGACTTGGAGCGGATCCTCGCGCTAGCTGCAGCACTGCCGGCACCGCTGCTATTCATACGGACACCTCAGCGCCCACAGACGATCGGACCGTGGCAGCCGCCAGCAGACCCCGAGCCCGACAGCCCCACCGTCGCCGTCGCACTGGTCTCCATCGACGACAAACTCCTCACCGGGCCGGCCATCGTCAACCCCGGCCTCACCCACACCCTTGCCCTCCAAATTCAGACCGACCCGTGGCCCGCCTGGGTCCAGCGTCTGGACGCCGAACTGGTCAGCACACTGAACGACACCGAACTTCAACGACCGGCCCTGACCTGGCAACGTCACCAACACACCGGCGATCCCAACACCTATGAAGGGTCCGGCACGCTTCACGTCCGGTATGCCGTACCCAGCACCCAACACGCGCCACCAGTCGCCGTCCGCCTCACATGGCGTGGGGTCGACGAAGACGGCACGCCAAAGAGCCAACCCCTCGACGTCGCCGGCCACCGTGAGTTCCGCGTCCGCCCTTACGACCCCTCCCGTGACGCCACCACCCAGTACGAAGTGTTCGACGAACACCTCCTCGCCATCTACGAACGGCTCGCTGCCGCTGGCTACCCCCATAACCAACTTCAAGCCTTCGCACGACTCCTCAACGCCATCTCCCGCACCGGGCTCGCCATGACCTGGAACAAGAAGTACCGACGGGGTCAGCACATCACGGAACGTCAGTTCCACGACGACCTACACGCAGCGCTGCTCGCCGACCCCACCCTCGAAGGGCGCGTTGAACGCGGCACCCCCCTCGCCCACGGATACCTCGATACCCGACACGACGGCATCACAGCCGAGTTGAAGGTCGCACGAGATCAACCCGTGACGGACCAGTCAGCGACCAAATACATCGGCCAGCCAACCCAGTACGCCGCCGCCGACGGCACGCGGCTCTCCATCCTGGTCATCCTCGACATGAGCCGGAAGGTGCTTCCTATCGGCACCCCCGAAAACTACCTCTTCGTCCTTGGCCCGCAGCAACACGGCATGACCGAACCGCACTCACCGAGCGTCGTAGTCACGCTCGTCGTCAACGGCAACCTGCCCGTGCCCAGCAGCTGGTCACGTCATCGGATCCCGACAACCGGCACGCCTTGACCAACCAACCCGGCCGACTACTTCGACCAGAACATCTGCATCTGCGGCGATTCGCGCGGTTCGTTGCCGTGCGGGTCGGTGCACAGATCCCAGTTGTCCCGCGATTACGCTCACTGCGGTCCCCCTCATCGCGCATGGGTGGCACCATGGCGCCTCGATGGGCGGGTGGCCTCGAAACGGGTACGGCGCTTCGAACCAGGTGGGCGGGTCGTCACACTCCGCCGAGCTGGCGCTGGACCAGCGCGACTCCCGGGTAGCGCGGTGGTGGACACGGTTCCGGCTTGTCGGCCGAGGGTGGTCAGGCGGACGACGATGATGAAGGCGCGTTCAGGGCAGGCATCCGGAAGCCAGCAGTAGCGGCCGATGTGGGCTGATGACGTTGGCTTGCTGCTGAGCTCGGCGGCCTGGGACGTTGAGATGCCACGGCCCGGACGGGCCGATCGACCGGATCTACTCGTTCGGGTTCGGTCGGACGGCCACTGTCTCGAGCCTGCACTCCTCACTACGCTCGTTGCGGCTTGTCGCTGTCGAGATCAAGTGAAGGAGATTAAATCTGGAAAACCTAGGAACTTGCTGGCGTGGTCTGGAAGAGGTAACGTCCTTCTCGTGACCGACTCGATGGACGCTCTCGAGCAGCGGATCGACGACCTCCGAGCGGAGGTGCGACGATCCGCGATGGCTGGTGACCGCTCCAAGGCGAATCGGTTGCGCGCCGAACTGAGCAGGGTGGAAGCGGAGTGGGACGCCGCCGTCGCGGCTCTCGCCGGACCCGATCCGCTCGACGATGCAGTGGAAACGCCGACGACGCCGCTCCTGCCGGCTCGAGATCAGGCTTACCAGGCCCTGACCTTCCTCAACGTTCCCGCGGCCCCGAAGTTGATCGTCGCTCTTCACAGCGCGCTGTTCGGTGGGACGCTTGCCAGCGCGCAGTTGACGAGCCTCCGGCGCGACGAGGAGCGTTCGTTCAAGACCAACCCACACGTACGGCCCTACTACCTGTGCGCGGCGCTAACGGCCGATCGCCTGTCGCCCGCGCGAGGACTGCTGGCCGTGTCAACGTGGCCGATGGCCGCGCGGATCGTCGGCCCGTTAAGCCCGCGGGTGCATTTCCTCAAGGCGGCCGTACGGATAGCTGGACACCTGCGGCGGCCGGAGTGGGCGACGCTACCTGCGCGACGCCTGCTGTGGGAGTTCGCTGCCAACATTCCCAGTGGGGCGCACTCGTTCGAGTCCATGACGCCGGACGCTGTCGAGGACGCGGCACTGACGGAGCTTGCACTTCATGAGGACACCGATCAGGCGCACCGCGAAGCGGCTGGTCGGCGGGCCATAGAACAGCTCAGCGATCTTCAGCAGATGTTCGGCTCCACACTCAGTGTCGCCTCGGCGACCGCGAGCGAGGCGTAGATGCCACAGCTTCCTGCTTGATCGCACTTCCACGCGAAGGAAGGGCACGTGCACGATCTCAAAACGCGGCTCGACATGCTGCGGGGGTCAGAGAAACGCAAGAACCTCAACGCTCGGTCAATCGCCGCGCTCACGGCCAACCCTGGTTGCCGGCGCAGGAGCGTTCTTGACGCTGCAGGCATTGACAAGCAGTTACTCGGCTCGGCGATCGGCTTCGTCATGCCGGCGGACCAGTCACAGTTCGCGCTGAGTCGCGGCACTGCCTTCGAGGCACAGGTCAAAGCCAACGGCTGCGCTCAACTGCTGACGCTTCTGCGCGAGAAGCTCGAACTGGAGCTGGCCGAGGTGTCCTACGACGACCTTGAGACGGTGGGCGGCAACGCGAGTCCCGCGGCGCGGCACCGCCACACCGTCCAGCTGCTCACCCAGGCCGGCTCGTTGGTCGATGAGGGCGGCACGCTGTTCGACCACCCGATGCTAGAGCTGACGATCGGCGGCCACCCCGTCCACCTAGAGCCGGACCTCATCGCGTTCCGGTTCGCGGGCAAGTTCTACATCGTGGAAATCAAGTCGTTCGCTGTCGTCGACGGCCAGGCGCCGGCCGCCTCGGTCGCCGCCGCGGAATTGCAGGCCGCCGTTTACGTGCACGCCATGCGGGAGATGGTTCGCTCCCACGGCTTCAGCGAGCAAATCGTCGCATCGGAGGTCGTGCTGGTCTGCCCACAGGACTTCAGTAACAGACCGGTCGCCGTCAAAATCGACGTGACGAACCATGTCAACGCGGTCCGTCGACAGCTGAAACGCATGCAGCGCCTGGACTCTATCGTCGCCATGATGCCGGCCGACGCGACGCTGGATCGGTGGAGCGACCCCCGGCAGCTCGACCCTCGACCGGCGGAGGAGCTCAAGTCCACGCTACGCACGATCGAGGCGCATTACGTACCGCAGTGCCTTGGCGCCTGCGAGATGGCGAAGTTCTGTCGCAGCGAGGAACGGGGGTCAACGGCGGCGCTCGGGCGGCAGGTCCGCGAAGAACTGTGTGGGTTGGAGTCAGTGGCGGAGGTGGTCGGCCTCGCCACCGGAACCCGCATACCGGCGGAAGACCAAGCCGAACACGCGCGCCTGCTGCAGCTCGCATACAGCTACCGAACCGCGTTCCTCGGCGGCGCGGCGTGACATTGCTGACCTCCCTCGGGCGCGCTTTGGCCGTGGATCGAGAACAAGCACAACGGATCACGACGGTCCGCCACCTGCACATCAGTGCGACACCGCTGGTGTTCGTGCCGTTGAAGATGGCCGGCGAAGCCAGTGCTCCGATGGCGGCCATGATCGGCACCGACCGGAGCGAACCACGTCTCCTCGTCGTGGCACAGCCGAGGAACCGCGATCAACGATTCGCCTTCGCCCATCACCTGGCTCGGCTGCTGTTCGCCGAGCTCACGCCGAAGGTCGCCCATCAGCCTCCCGCACCCGGACAGTCAGCTGATGGACGGCGTCGCTGCGCGGACGCACCGCAAATATGGGTGCCCAACCGCGCTGGCGTGGAATTCGTCCGGATGCTCGGTCGGTCCACCAGGTTCCGCAGGACCGCAGGCCCGTGGAGAGTACCGGCGAACGTCCCGCGCATGGGCAAGTGGCTGACGTTCTATGCCGACCGGTTCCAGCATCCGGGCTCGAGTTTGCTAGTGCCGGCCACGGCAGCGCTGTCAGCGCATTGGGCGACAGGACAGAGCCACGAGGAAGATGAGCATCTGGGCACGATCCTGGCGTGGCTGGACACGGGCGAGCACGGCACCGGTAGCGACGCTGCCCTCGCAGCGGAAGACCCGGTGGATCACCCTCCGGCCGGTCCGGCCACGGATCCCACGTTCGACAACACGGTGCTGGCCCCGCTGATCCGTCGCTACCACGAGAACGTCAGCAGCAGAGCGGAATGTGCCCGGGTGGAGGCTCGTATCGAGTCGGCGTTGCGCGGTCAGCTGATCGGCACGTGGCATATGGTGTGGCGGGCGATTGACGTGCTGGCCTCGCTGGATCCCGGCAGTCATGTCGCCGAGCGGTGGGGCGACGATCTGGACGCGTTCACACGAACTGCCGAGTGGATCGAGAACAGCCCGGCCGCTCAGCCGAAACGTGATGCGGCGGTGACCGCCGCGAAGCGGCTGTACGAGCTGGAACGGGCGCATGCCCGCTACGAGGCGCAGCGGGCATTCGACGATCCTCTCGTGATGGCTGAGGCGCGGATGGTGGGCGAGGCGTTCGCCGGGACCGTGACTGCGGCCGAGCCGAACCGGCGCGTCGGCCGGAGCTTACGACCGCTGATCACCGTTGAGACGACCGACCAGGTGCGGCTCACCGCGGGCGAGGAGCGGCTGTGCAGTCCGACGCGGATACGGCAGAAGGCCGAACTGCTGTCCGTCAGTGAACTGCGTGGCGGGCTGGAGGTGGTCCTGGAGTTGTCGGAGGGTATGGGCCGGGGGCCCGAGCCGGAGCCGGGCAGTGTGCCGGAGGTTGGCGAGCAGGTCTGCTACAGCCGGCTCACCACGAAGATTCGACCGATGCCGCAGTTTCCGGGGCGAGCCGACACACCGTGGACCCATGGCGGTCCACCCGCCGACTATGTACCCACCGATGAGGACGCTGTGGAGGAGTGGCAATGACCGCGCCGGCAGTCTCGGACGTTGTGGCGGATGCCATCGAGCAACTGCAGTCCGGCCCGCACCGCGGGGTTGTACTGGACTCGCCCCCCGGTGCAGGTAAGTCACGTGCCGTCGTGCGGACCGCCGTGCATTTGGCCGCCGCTGGCGAGTCCGTGCGTGTGGTGGCACAGACCAACGCCCAAGTCGACGAACTCGTACGGCGGATCGCCGAGACCGCACCAGGCATCGTGGTGGGCCGCTACACCGCACGGGACTATCTGCCACCCGATTGGCTGCGGCGGCAGGGAATCCTCATCCGCCAGCAGCTTCGCGACCTGGCTGGCGTGCCCATCGTTGTCGCGACTGCGGCGAAGTGGCTGGACCCGGTCGTCGAGCAACGCGGGCCGTGGGCCGTCATCGACGAGGCGTACCAGATGCGCTCGGACACCCTCCTGCGCCTTGAGATGATCTTTGAGCGGGCGTTGTTCGTCGGCGACCCCGGCCAGCTCGACCCGTTCTCCGTCGTCAACGTCGAGCGCTGGACCGGCTTGCCCTGGGACCCGATGCAGAGCGCCGTGGCGGCCATGCTCGCGAACAACCCCACGATCAAAACGTTGCAACTGCCGTATTCGTGGCGGTTGTCGCCGTCAGCGGCGGCGCCGGTCTCGGCGGCGTTCTACCCGCATGTGCCGTTCGAGTCCGCGCCTGAGCAGGGACCGCGGCGGATGTGGCTGCCGACCAGAGGGTTCGGCAGCGTCCACGACCACGCGATCGAACAGGCGACCGAGTCGGGATGGGCGTACTTCGAGCTCCCCGCCCGGCACACGCTGCGTACCGACGCGGAGGCGGTCCAACATGTTGCCGCGCTGGCGGTCCGGAGCCTGGAACGCGGCGCTACGGTCCAATCGCAGGAGCAGCCGGACGGCACAGTATTGCGCCCCGACCGGATCGCAATCGGCGCGGCGCACCGGGATCAGGTTGCGGCCATCAAGGATGAACTGACCCGCACCGGTCATCGGAGCATCCGCGTCGACACCGCCAACCGGCTGCAGGGTGCCGAGTTCGACGTCGTGGTGGTGCTGCACCCGCTGTCCGGTCGCCGGGACGCCACCGCATTCCACCTGGAGTCCGGACGGCTATGCGTGCTCACCTCCCGACACCGCCACGCCTGCATCGTGGTCGGACGGGCCGGCATCGCCGAACTCCTCGACACGCACCCGTCGGTCGACCCGGTGCCGCTCAACACGAAGCCGAAGTTCCCCGACGGCTGGGAAGCCAATCACGCCATGCTCGAGCACCTCATGCGCCACCGGATACGAGCGGCCTAGGCCCGCACAACCCTGCACGCAACGCGATCAGGACTCCACTCGACCTGATCGCGCGGTACCTCCTGCCCGCACACCAGCCGTGCCGAGCCGGCACCGCCCCTTGTTACCAGAGGCCACGATGAATGTCCCGCGAACGTCCACGCAGGTCCTGCACACCTCCGATTGGCACCTGGGCAAAACCACCTGGGGCCACAGCCGCGTCAAAGACCACGAACGAGTCCTTGCCGAGATCGTCGACACCGCCGCCGCCAAGAAACCCGACCTCATCCTCAACACCGGGGACCTCTTCGACCAGCACCGACCGCCGGTGCAGGCCATGCAGCACGCCACCGACGTGCTCCGCGCCTTATCGGAGATCGCCCCCGTCGTCGTCATCTCCGGCAACCACGACTCGGCGGTATTGCTCCACTGGCTTCACGGGCTGCTGCGCTACGGCGACCGCATCCACATCGTCGCCGACCCCGACGCCGCACGCGCCGGAACCATACGGCGCTTTCCGATCGGCGACGGCCGCCTGCACCTCGCCGCCCTGCCGTTCATCACCGCAAACCGCATCATCACCGCACTCGACGACCCCACGACCCGGCGCCGGGCCTATGCCGACCATATCGCCGCCGTCCAACGCGAACTGCTGCACCGCCTGCACGAGGACTTCGACCCCGTCAGAGACGTCAGCGTGCTCGCAGCCCACCAATACCTCGCCGGCAGCATCCCGTCCCGCACCGAGAACCCGAACCACACCTGCGACTTCTACGCCATGGACCCCGACCAGATCCCCCAGGTGGACTACGCCGCCTTCGGACACATCCACAAGCCCCAGGACCTGCCCGGCCGCGTGGTCGGCGCCTACGCCGGCTCGCCGATCCAACTCGACTTCGGCGAAGTCGGCGAGACCAAAAGCGTCGTGATAGCCCACCTGCAACCAGGCGCCCCGACCCGTATCGACCGCATCCCGCTGCAGACCGGCCGACGGCTCGAAATCCCATCCGGCACGCTCGACGAACTTCGCGTCCACGCGGGCTCGATCACGAACGAGATCTGCCGCATCGTGGCACGCACCCCGACCCACGACCCGAACCTGTCCCGCCAGGTCCGGGCCCTCTTCCCCGACGCCACCATCGTCCAGATCGATGAGGACGCCGCGGACCGAACACTCGACCTCATCACCTCCGACACCGCCCCCGACAGCGAACCCGACAACGTCACCATGTTCAGCACCTACCTCGCCCAGCACCGCACACCCCTGGCAAACGCCGGACATGTGCTGGAACTGTTCAGCACCCTGCTGCACCAAGCCGACGACGAACTTCCACCAGTCCTGCCCGCCGAGGAACTGCTCAGCGAAGACCTCAGCACGTTCACCGTGCCCGCCGAAGAAGAGGCCCTCGCATGAAGCCCCTGCAGCTCACCTTCGCCGGACTGCGCTCGTACGTCGAACGCCAGAGCGTCGACTTCACCGGCAAGACGTTCATCGCCATCCTCGGCGACACCGGAGCCGGCAAGTCCACGCTGTTGGATGCCATGTGCTACAGCCTGTACAACCGGTGCAGCTGGGCTGGCGGCAGCGTCTCCGACCTCATCTCCCACAGCGGAGATGGCACCCTCAGCGTGGCCTTCACCTTCCAGGCCGGCACCAAGGTATGGCGGATCGAACGCTCCACCAGCACCCGCAGTGCCGCACTGCACAAGCTGATCGACGCCGACGCCGGCACCGTCGTGGCCACCGGAGCCAGCGCCGTCACTGCCCACGTGCGGCGCATCATCGGCCTGGACTACGACACATTCCTGCGCTCCGTCATCCTGCCGCAGGGCCGCTTTCAGGAACTGCTCCGCATGGGCGATCGAGATCGGACCGGCATTCTGAAGTCGCTGCTCGGGCTCGACCAGCTCAGCAGCGTTCGCGAGCACGCCGTCACGTTGCACTCCCGGCTATCCAGACGCCTCGGTGACTACCGCGAACGCCGCGCCGCGTTTCTGCCTGATCCGGCGGCGACGATCCTGGAGGCGGCTGAACGTCAGCAGATCGCCCAGATCCGGCTCAATACCCTGCAGACCGCACAGAGCGCGGTGGCCAAGGCCGCGGAAGCCCGGGCCAACGCCAGTGTTCGCCACGCCGCGGTCGCCAAGGCCCGCGGCCGACTGACCGACGCGACACCCGCCGATGTGGCAGCGACGTATCAGACGTTGCTCGCCGCCGTCGAGGACATCGCCGCGCGGCGCACACAGATCGATCGGGAACGGCAAACCCTCGACCAGGACGCGCAACGGCACCAAACCGAACTTGATCAGGCTGACCGCGACGGCGCGGGCGTGGCCAAGACGGCATCAGCCGTCAGCACCCTCACACACCTGGTCGAGCAGATACCGTTACTCGACGCTCGCGCCGAGCGGCTGGGCAACGAGCAACGCGAGGTCAGCGTCTACAAAGCCATGCTGGAAAGCCTCCAGGGCGAGTCCGCCGAGCACAAGGCGGCGGCCACACAGGCCCGACAGGCTCTGGACGCAGCGTCAGGCAGAGTCACCGCCGCCGAGGAAGCCCACCTCCTGGCCACAACGACAATCACCGACTTCCGAAAGGCCGCCGACGCTGCTCAGCAGGCCGCGGAGCGTCTCACCGCCTGCCGCGACGAGGTCGCCGAGCTGCACACACTGGCCGAAGCCGCGGCTACCGAGGCCCGCAAGGCCGAGCTCGCGGTCGAAGCGGCAGAGGCCGAGGACCTCCGCCTGCGCCGACTGCACGCAGCCGCGGTTGCCGCGGACGGATGCGGTCCCGGCGACGCATGCCCGGTGTGCCGACGGGACCTGCCAGAAGACTTCGTCGCCCCCGAACACGACGCGTCGGCGGCCGTCACGACAGCACTTCGCGCAGCACGGAAGGCCGCGACGCAGGCCGCCACCAAGGAGGCCAGGGCGGCCGAGCGAGCCAAGCTCGCCGAGGACGAGACGCTGGCGGGCGCGCTGGGCGAGGTCGAAACCACAGGCGCCAACCTCGAACTGGCAACAGCAAACCTCCATGCCGTGTTCGGCGACATCGACCCGACCACGCCCGACGAGCGGCTCCTGCACGACCACGCCACGGCGAGCCGGATCGCCGGTACCGAACAGCAGCAGGCCGAGAACGAGTACACCGAGGCGCGGGACCGAAACACCCGCGTCGAGTCGGAGGTCGCTGTCCGCGAAGCAGAGCTGACCCGCCTCCAAGCCGCGTACGAGCAGGCCCAGGCTGACCACGACGCGTTCATCGTGCAACTCAACCGGGCAGCACGCGGCATCCCTCACGCCTTCCGCCCAGCCCACGGGCTCCCCCTCGCCGACATCACGCACCAACAGCAACGCGCCCGGGCACGGCAGGAGCAGCTCGCGCAACTCACTGGCCAACTGCACGACGTCCGTAACCGCATCAAGGAACTCCAGACCGCATCCGAGTTGCTCGACACCGAGACCGACAACCGCATCACCCGCCCGGCGAACGCGCTGCGCCGCCAGCTCGACACCCTGGCCCATCACGTCATGGATGCCGGCACCCTGCTTGAACACGCCACACACCCGGCACGCCCCGCAGACGCCCCACTCTCCGACGAGGCGGTATGGGCCAACCGTCTACTCGAGCAGACCGCCGAACTCGTCGACGCATGCCGCGACGAAGAGGAGGCCGCGCTCGAGGCCGCCCGCGACGCCGAACAGGCCGCTAAACAGGCGCGCCGCCAATGCCAGGCAGACGACGACGCCCATCTGGAGCAGCTGATCCGCGCGGCGAGCACGGCTGTACACAACGCCGGACGTGACCTCAAGCGCGGCCAGGCTCATCAGCCGCTGACGGATGAACTGGACCGCCGGATCCGGGCGGCCGAACCGGCCGTGACCGCCCTCGGTGACCTGGCCGCGTTGCTCACCGACGGCAAGTTCGTTGCCGACGCTGTACGGCAGCGACAACGCGCCTTGGTCGGCGCTGCCAGCAAGATCCTGCTCCGCATCACCGGCGACAAGTTCGGCTTTGCGAAGGATTTCCGCATCGTCGACACCAGTACCGGTAAAGACCGTGATGTCAAGACACTCTCCGGCGGGGAGACGTTCCAAGCGAGCCTCGCCCTCGCCCTCGCCGTCGTGGAACTCGCCAGCCGTGCTTCGGGCCGCGTCGACGCGCTTTTTCTCGACGAAGGATTCGGCTCGCTCGACGCCGACGTCCTACAAGACGCCCTCTACACCCTCGCCGCGCACAGCACCGAAGGCCGGCTCGTCACGATCATCAGCCACATGCGTTCCATCGCCGAGACCACTGACCAGGTCCTCGTCGTCGAACGCACGTTCGCCGGCAGTCACGCCCACTGGGCTAGCCCGGAGGAACGCGAGCAGATCATCAACGACGACCTCAATCGGGGTCTCCTGCAGTGAACAGGGCGCTTCGGTCGACCGAACCGGCAACGGGGCAACCGGCAACGACAAACCGAGGAACAGCATCTTCGGCAGTCGCAGGTGTCTCAATGCGGGTCTGTCGATGCGTTGAGGTGGATGGTGTGTGAGGTCGAACCAGTGACGGGCAGCAGCGTCATGCAGCCTAATTGCGACGACGGTCTCTGCCGGGCCGTCCCGAGCTGCTCTCAGTGTTTAGCATCGATACACACCGTAGATGGAGTCGTCTGGTGGGTCGGCGACGCTGCTCGGAAGCGAGAAGGGGAACGAGATGCAGCCTGATCAGGTCGATCGGAGTGACAATGCTGCGGTTGATCTGTGGCAGCTTGCCGGGTTGCCAGGGGGTCTGCTGGAGGCCAGCTACCTGACTGGGCCGCTGGCTTCGCAGTACCGGCTCATTGTCGATGTCCTACTGGAACAGCAGCAGCACACTTTGACCGGCGTCGCCGCGACCGATCTTCCTGGCCTACTGCGCGAGCGGGTCGTTCGGTCGGGAGCCGATCCCGTGCTCCTCGACGATTCGTCGTTCGTCCTTCCCGCACGAATGGCGAGCCTGGAGCGGTGGAACGTCGTGATCGTCTTTCAGGATAAGGCGATCCGCGACGCGGACTTCGTTCGTGACCGGGACCGGTACCAGCTGACGGAGTTCGCCGCGGAACTGCACCGGGCGGTGATCAGCCTTGGTCACGATGTTGCGGCGGCAGCCGCGGCCACTCTTGCGCCGGCGGTCCTGACCGCCAACCTGGATCTGCTGCAGCAGAGCATCGAACGTGACCCGACGACCGCAGCCACTGCGTGGTCGGTCATCCAGACCACCTACCAGGCCATGGCGCGTGCTGCGGCAGGTTGGCAGGCCCGGCTCGCTGGAGCGCTGGCGGGCCCGCCGGACCACGACAAGATCCAGCGGGTGCAGGAGACCCTGCGCCGGTACGTCGACATGTGGGGCGCAGGCATCGACACCCACTCGGAGAAGATCACCGCGGCGGTCGCCGCCCTGACCGCTACGCCGTTGCCGGTGTGGCGGCGCACTGCCGTGCACAACCTCGGCGCTTCCGCGGACGACGCCGCGATTGACGAACTCGCCACCTCGTACACGCAGACCCTCAGCACGCTGCGCCAATGGTTCGACGGTCCGGACTGCGAGGCACGGAAGCTGCGCCGGCAGATGCGGGACACGATCGGGCCGCTGCTGCGCGGGCAGCGAACCTTGGCCGCGGTCGGCGGCCACGTCTCGCGCCGCGCGGAGATGCTGAGCCTGGCCGCCGCCCTGGACGCCGCCCCAAGCGACGAAGCTGCGTGGGCACTGTGGTGCGGGGCCACCGGCCTGTTTTCCGCCCGACACCTACCCGGGGAGGCGCCCCCGCCCGCGGGGAATCCTGCGGCGTCGTCGTGGTGGGATTCCGATCCAGTCCCGGTCGAGGCCCGGCTGCGCAAGCAAGGGCCGAAAGCGACGACCGGCGCCGCCGCCCGCATTCCGGACCGATCCGCCGGCCGGAGGGCCGCCCGGGATCGGGCGCGCCGGGAGGCCGAGGCACAGACGGCAACCGAGGCGATCGTGATGTCGCGGTCTGGACTGCGGCTGTCCGAATGGCCACAGATCAGCGCTGCCGAGCTGGGTCTGCTCATGCAGATGCTGTCGACCGCCGGCGGTGTCCGTCCGGGCATGGACGGCAGGCGCACCGCGGTCACCGGTGACGACCGGTGGCAGGTGACTCTCGATCCGCCGTCCCCGGGAGCCCTTTCTGCCGTCCTGCGGATCACGGATGGGGGCCGTCTGGTGCACCCGGATGTTCGGCTGCACCTCGCGCCGGCCGGCAGGAGGCTGGCGTGAACACCGGCACCAGCGCGGACGTCCGCGACGGGCACCGCGCCTTCCTCGGCCTGCTCGCCCGGCCGCTGGTGACCGCGGCAACCGATGTGCGGCTCTACCGGCTGGCGGCCCGCCGTCGCAAGCAGCTCAGCGACACCGCCCGCCGGGTCGGGTACCGGGTGCAGCAGGTCGGGCAGGCGGTGCGCCTGTTCCGGGTTCCGGTATCCGGGGCCGTGACGTTCCCGCCCCGCCCGGCGGACGCCCCGTCACGCAGACTGCTGTCGATGGTGTGCCGGCTCGCTGCCTGCTGCGAGGACGTCGCCGGAACCGTCACCTTGCAGCAGCTGTCCGACGCGGTGCGGGACCTTGGCTCCGCGCTGGCGGTCACGCTCACCGAGTACGACCCGGAGCAGCAGGCGCAACGGCGGCAGCTGCGCGACGCTGCCCGCCTGCTGCAGCACTGGGGTGTCTTGAAGCTGCGGACCAGCGACGAACGGCTGCTGGAGGAGTGGACCGAGAACGGGTCGGGGCCTGGTGCCGGCTACGAGGTGGACCGCGACGCGTTGTTGCTGATGACCAGTCCCGATGTGCTCGCGTTGGCGCTCTCGCCGGAGCCGAGTTCGCCGGAGCAGGCGTCCGCGACCCGCACGCTGCGGCAGCTGCGGGCACTGCTGGAAACCCCGGCTGTGCTCTACGCGGACCTGGATCGTGCCGATGCGGACGCGCTGCGGCAGGCCCGCGGGTTCCGGGCAACCGACCTGGCCCAGATGACCGGCGGCACCCTGGAGGCACGCGTCGAGGGGCTCGTGCTGGTGCTGACCGACGACGAGCACCCGGACACCGTCGTGGACTGGCCCCGTGCCCGGGCCGCTGACTGGGTGGCACTGCTGATGGCCGACATCGCCGGCCGTGACGGGGTGCGCCGCGCCGACGGGACCGTCTACCTGACCTGCGAGCAGGTCGACGACGTGGCCGCCGACCTGCTCCGGTGGCGCGGCGACTACATGAGCAAGCCGCAGCGGTCCGTTCCGGGCGTCGTGCGGGCCGACGCCGAGCACTGCTTGACCGAACTCGGGCTGCTGCGGATCGGCGCCGACCGGTCCTGGACGTTGTCTCCGGTCGCCGGCCGGTACCGGGACCCGGACGTCACCCTCGTCGATACCAACGCCAAGGAGGATGGATCTTCCGGATGACGATCGATGCCGACGAACTCGCGGCGCTGGCCGCACCGAGCCCCGGCGCGACCGACGAGCAGCTCGCCACCTGGCGCGACGCCGTTGGCCGTGGCGCGCTGCCCGACCCCGTGCGTGAGCGCTGGCAGGTGCTGCGGTGCGGCTGCATCAATCTGTGGGAGTTCGAAGACGCCGAGTACTGGTTCGCCGACGGGCGGGCCCAGTTCATCGGCGCGAACCAGTCCGGCAAGTCGACCCTGATGACGCTGACCACCCTGATCATGCTCGCCGGGGCGATCGACCGGCAGTACGTCGACACGTTCGGCCAGTCCGACAAGGCGTTCCGCTACTACGTGGAACCCTCCGGCGACGACCGCGATCGCCGTGACACCACGGCGTCCATCAACCGGGGCTGGGCTTGGGTCGAGTACGGCCGTCGGCTGCCCGACAACAGCACCGAGTACTACACCACGCTGCTGTATGCGCAGGCCAAACGTGGCGTCGCGTTCACTCCGGTCTGGGCGATCTGCCACGGCAGCGCACGGGTCCGTGACGGGCTCACCCTCGCCGTGAGGCAGTCCGCAGCCGAGCCGAAAGACCTGCGGGACGTGCCGGGTTTCGTCGTCTGCGACGGCGGGCGCAAGTACGCCGAACGGATTGCGACGGAACTGTTCGGCCTGGCCGACGCGGACCGGTTCGCGACCGTGATCGAGATGTTGAAGACGCTGCGCACCCCACACCTGGGGCAACGACTGGACCCGGACTTCTTCACCACCCAGATCCGCTCGGCGTTGCCGCCGGTCGCCCGCAGCGAGGTCGAGGAACTCGCCGACGGCTGGCAACAGATGCAGAAGCTCGGAAAGGACCGCGACGACGCAACACGCGCCCGCGAGCAGATCCATGTGTATCTGCGCGGGACGTGGCGGCCGTGGGCTGACACGGTCCTGCGGTACGCAGCGGACGAACTGCTCGCCGCCGACGCCGCCGTCGCAGCAGCCGACCAGGCCCTGACCGCGGCGAACGCCATCCACAAGCAAGCCCAGGCGGACCATGCCGCCAAGCAGGCAACGCTGCAGACGCTGGAACGCCGCGAGACCGAAACCCGGTCCGCCTACACCACGCTGCTCAAGTCAAAGAGCTATCTGGACGCGCGGACCCGCGCCGGCAACGCGGACAGCCTGCGCGCCATCGCCGAGCTCGCCGCGACCGAGCAACGTCAAGCCGCCGACCGGCTCAACACCGCTCAATCGCGTGCCGCCGCCGCCGAGGGCGAACGCGACTCGGCCAAGTCTCGGCTGGCGGAGGCTATCAAGCTGGTCGGCGAAGCGGCACAGGCGTTCATCGACATCGCCGAGCTGGCCGGCCTCGGCGCGCAGTCGCACAGCTGGGCGCTGGCCGGGGACACCGACCGGCTGCGGCACGCCGTCGCGTTCCGCCTCGGCCAGGTCGGCGAGCTCCGCAAACAGCTGCGTGCGGTTGAGAAGGCGAACACCGAGTGGGACAAAGCCGAGGCTGCTGCCGCTGCCGCCCACACCGAACTGCGCAACCGCACCGATGTCGAAACCGGTGCGCAGCAGGCTCTTGACGCCGCCTTGCAGACCTTGTCCGATCAGCTCGAGCGGTGGACTGACCGCCTCGGCGCCGACGCGCCCGCCACGCCGATCCGCGACGGCTGGCTCACGGCAATCACCGACCGCGCGACGCAGCCGAACCCACGACAGGTCCTGCGCAGTCTGATCGCCACAGACTGGCTTGAGCCGCTCACCCGGCCGCTCACCGAGCAGGTCGGCAGCCTCCGGCAGCAGGCGCAGGACGCTGAGAAAACGGCCCGCGACGCCGATGCGGCCGCCGACCAGCAGGAACAGGCCACCGACCCGGACCCCGTCCCACAGCCGGGCTGGACGCGCCGTGCCCGGCCGCCCTACCCGGCGGCCGGCGGTGCACCACTGTGGCGTCTCATCGATCCCCTCCCCGATGTCGACAGCGACACGCTGGATCACCTCGAGGCGGCGTTGACCGCCGCCGGACTGACCGACGCTTGGGTCACCCCGGACGGCGTCCACGACCTCGGCCGGGACGGCCACGACACCGTCATCGCCCTCACCGTGGACAGCACTCCAGCCCGCTCGGTGCTCGACGTGTTCACCCCCGCCGAGGACGCCGGCGAACTGACCGCGGCGGTCACCGGTATCCTCGGCCGGATCGGATACGCCTCAGCCGGCCAACCCCTACCCGGCCCGGTCGCCGTGTGCGCAGACGGACGTTGGCGTACCCCCGCCACCAGCGGCCACGCCGGCCCGGCTCCGCAGGGTGCGTCCCTGATCGGGGCCGCCGCACGGGCCGCCGCCCGCCGCCGCAAGATCAGAGAACTGCGCGAGCAGGCCGAAGCCGCCCGGACCAGGGCTGAACAGGCCCGGGCCGCCGCGGACCGGATCGCCGAACGCATCACCGCGTTGCGGGCCGCGCTCGACGACGCACCGGACGACGGTGACACCGTCGCCGCCGGGACGGCCCTGGCCACCGCCATCAGCGAGCGATCGAAGGCCGAAACCCGGTACGAGACGCTGCGCAGCGCCGCCCAGCAGAAACAACGCGCGGCCGAGAACACAGCCGCGGAGATGGCCAACTACGCGCAGCAACACCAGCTACCCGCACAAGCCGAACCGCTCGAAGACGTCGCGGTCGCCTTGAACACCACGACCACCAGGGTCGCCGACCTCAGCTTGGCCCTGCAACGGCGCACCACAGCAGAGCGGGACAAGGCATCCGCCGACAAAACCGCTGAGGAAGCCGAAGCCGACCAGCGGCGCGCCGTCAAGGACGCGCACCACGCGGACTCCGAAGCATCGCGGACCAAGGCCGAGGCGGACGAGGCCGCGGCCTCCCTCGACCGGGACACCCGACAGCAGCTCGAACACGGCGCCAGTTTGGAAGATCAGCTCACCAAGCTCGCGCCGGTCGTCGCGGCCGCCCGGTCCGACGAAAGTAGCGCCGCGCTGGCCGTCAACAATGCCCACAGCACCGCCCAGCAAGCCGCGGCCGCACACGCGACCGCGGTCGCCGTCCGAGATCAGGCCACGGCGGCGTGGTGGGTGCCCGTCGACGCCGGCCTCACCGATGCCCGCAACCTCCCGCCAGCCGACGCCCGTGGCCTCACGACCGCACTCACCCAGGCGCACGCAGCGCAAGCGCTACGGATACAGAACTGGCCCGACACCACCGCCGACAAGCAGAAACGGGTGCAGACCGCGGTGACCCGCCTCCTCGGCACGCCCATCACCGAGCTGCGCGCCATCCTCGAAACCGCCGGCGGCCGCGGCGTCGACGTCCTCGACGCCGACGACACCCGGCCACTGCCGACCATCTTGATCACCGTCGACGCCGCGGGCGAGCGTCTCGAACCCGACGCCGCCATCCGGCACCTCGACAACGTCATCACCGAACTGTCGGCCAGCCACGACAAAAAACTCAACGACATGTACGCCGACCTGCTGGAGTCCACCTTTATCGACCACCTGCGTGAACGGCTCAAACAGGTCAAGCAGCTGCTCAACGACGTCAACGACGTCCTGTCGCGGCATCCGACCGGCGCGAACAAGACCCGCCTGCAGTTGGTACGCAAAGCCGCCGAAGGCCATCAGGCCAGCTTCAGCGTCCTCGAAGCGCTCGAGAAAGGCACGATCGACACCGAACAAGCCCAGCACCAGGTCCGAACATTCCTCGACAACCTGCTCAACGACACCCAGGACTCCGGACCGGCGAACAACGACGACTGGGTCGACCGCCTCGAACAGCGGCTCGACTACCGGCAGTGGTTCGACATCGTCTGCATGTTCAAGGTCGACGGCCGCAAAGAATGGAACCCGCTGACCCGCAAGGCACACAGCGTCGACTCCGGCGGCGGCAAGGTCGTCACCCTGCTGCAACCGCTGCTGGCCACCCTCGTCGCGCTCTACAGCGAATCCCCGACCGCCCCGCGGCCGCTGTGGCTCGACGAGGCATTCGAAGGTGTCGACCCAGCCAACCGCGCCACCATGCTGCGGATGCTCACCGATTTCGACCTCGACTTCCTCCTCGCCGGCCCAGTCCCCATCGTGACGACCAAAGACGTCCCCGCCGCCGCAATCTGGATCATCACCCGCGCGCCCGCCCCCGAGCCCGGCGTCGACCTGTCGCTGATGCTGTGGGCCGGCGAAACCCTCGAACCCGTCCCGGTCGGCAATCCTGCCGCCCACCTCGTCCGGCACCCCGATGAACCCGACGCCGGCGGACCGGACCTGTTCACCGTCCTCGACGATGGACAGGAACCGGCGTGACCCGCACCAACTGGGAAAGCCTGCCCGGAACCAACAAAGCTATGGCCGCCGCCCGAACCCGCATCGAGAACGGCGACACCGGCGACCGCGTCCGCCTCGACCTGGACCTCACCGACCAGGACCGCGCCGACCTCGGCCGGCGGCTCGGCATGGACTGGGAACTGTCCGGCAAACCGGTCACCCTCGGGCGGCTGCGTGCCGCCTTCGCGCAGACCGGCGCCGTCCTGGAACAGGTTCTCACTACACGAGGCGGCCCGCTGCAAAACTTACCGGCACAACGGGCCCAACAGCGCGCTGCCCGAACCGCCAGCGTCGAGGCCGCCTACCAGATACTGGCCGACGCCGGAATCGCAGAACCCGTCGTGACACTGGCGCGGCAACGCCGCTGGCTCGGCAAACCCGACGTCGACGACATCGCCGGCCGGGCGCGCGACACCGCCGCGCTCTGGGCCGCGCTCCCCGCCGGAGGCCGACGCCTGTCCGAACTCGCCGACCACCTGTATGACGACCCGCATGCCCTCGACCGGGACCGGGATCTCGGCCGGATCACCGCCCGCATTCTCGCTGCCTCCGACGCGCCGCAAGCCGACGGTGACACTGGCCGCGCCAACGCCGCCGCAAACGCACTCGCCGCAGCGGAATGGCGCCAGACATGGGCAGCACACGAAGTGCTCTGCGACGAAGTGTCAGCAACCGTCCTCGTCCTCGGACTACGCCTCACCGGGCAAGCTTCCGCGGCAGCCCTCGCGGCCACCGCCGCGCACCACGGCGAACCCGTATGGCTGACCGCCCGCAGCCTGCGCGGAAGATGGACACCCGCGGACCCAGCCACCACCATCCGGGTCTGCGAAAACCCCGCCATCGTCGAAGCCGCTGCCGACGAACTGGGGGCAGCCTGCCCACCCCTGGTCTGCGTATACGGCCGTCCGTCGACCGCAGCGTGGACCCTCCTGCATGGCCTCGCCGATGCCGGCGTCCGCCTACTAATCAGTACCGACCGAGACATCGCTGGGCTCGGCTTCGCCAAAGCGATGCTGAAGATCCCCGGCGCCCTCGCCTGGTTACCCGACGCCGCCGGCCTCTACGAAGAGACCCGCCTCCACGATCTCCTCAGCGATCTTCGCGCTACGAAGTGAATTTCGCCCCCACCGTTGGCCGCTTCCTGTCCGCCAGAGCGCCTCAGAATTTGCAACGTATATCGGTAACAATTATCTGGTGCGCGCGTCTCGTCCCCGGGTGAAGGCATGGTCGGCGGCCAGAACTCCCGTAAGGGACTGTAAAACGAACGGCTCTGGCGCAAAGACGGTGGTTGCGGGGTGATCGACGTCTGCTGATCGAGGTGCGGCAGG
>NZ_BAAARV010000124.1:64317-130887 GCF_039532525.1 Dactylosporangium salmoneum | reverse complement strand
CGGGTCCGCCGGCCGCGCCGTTCGCGCCCGCGGGTCCGCCGGCCGCGCCGTTCGCCGCGCCGCCGCCCGTCACCACTCCTCCGCCCGCTTCCACTCCTCCGCCTGTCACCACTCCTCCGCCTGTCACCACTCCTCCTCCCGCTTCCACACCTCCGGCGGTTTCCACGCCTCCGGCGGTTTCCGCTCCGCCCGCCGTTTCCCCGCCGCCGAGCGGCTCGGGGGCGGCCGGGTCGCCGCCGCACGGCGCCGGTGCGGGCGAGCCGGCCTGGCTTACCCCGGAGGTTGAGGCCGCGCGGCCCGCCACCACGCCGTGGAGCGGGGGGCCGGGATCGGGCACCGGGGAGCTGCCGGTGCGCACGCCGACGGATCCCACCTCGCCGCCCGTGCCCTACGGCGGGCCGCGACCGCCGGGTGAGATCCGGGCCGGGGCGACCGGCTACAGCCGTGGGGCGACCCAGCCTTCGGACGAGGACGGGCCCACGCAGCCGTTCGGGTTCGACCAGCCGTCGTCCGGGGCCGCCGCGCCCTCTCCCGCCTCGCCGCCACCGGCCACCGGGCCTGTTATGCCGCCGCCGGTGCCTCCGCTGCCTGTTTCTCCGCCGCCGCTTTCTCCACCGCCGCTTTCCCCACCGCCCGTGACGACGCCGCCGTTCTCGACGCCGCCCGTGACGACGCCGCCCGTGACGCCGCCCGTGACGACGCCGCCCGTGACGACGCCGCCGTTGTCGACGCCACCCGTTTCGACGCCACCCGTTTCGACGCCGCCCGTTTCGACGCCGCCAGTCACTGGGACGCCGGTCTCGTCGGCCCCCGCTTCCGGGGCGCCGGTTTCGCCGCCGGCCGAGGCCGTGTTGGGGCCCTCCGGATCGTGGCCGGTCATTCCGGCGCCGAGCGCGGCCGGCGACGACGCGGACAACGACGCCACGCGGCCGCTGCGCATCTCCGACGAGGAGCCCGGCGCCGCGGCGTCGACGGCGAGCGGACTGCCCTCGCGGGCGGCCCGGGGACCGGTACCCGCGGAGACCTCGATCCTGGACGGCCCGTCGTTCGACGGGTTCGCGGTGCCGTCGCGGCCCGGGCGGGAAGAGGAGACCGAGGCGTTCCACCCCGGGAGCCAGTCGCCGGTACACCCGCGGCCCCGCCACGCGGCGCCGAACGGGGAACCGGCCCCCGCCGAGGATCGGGAGGGCGAGGATCCGGAGAGCGACGGGCCACCGCGGAGCCGGTTCCAGCCGATGGCGCCGCAGCCGCCCGTCGAAACCGCCGCCCCGGCCTCCGACGGCGACGGCGAGGCGACGACGGTGCTGCGGGTGCCCGCGGACGACGGGGAGGCGACGACCCGGTTCGAGGCCCCTCCCGCCGAGGAGGCGGTCGACCCCGAGGCCACCGCGAAGATCGAGAACCGGCCGCGCGGGGACAAGCCGTCCAACTCGCCGTGGGCCGAGCCGCCCCGCGATCGCGGCTGACCGGCCCGCGAGCAGCACACGATTCGGCCCCGTCGCCCCGATCCGGGTGGCGGGGCCGAATCGTCGGCTCACCCGGTCGAAACGGCCTCCGACAGGTACGACTCCCACGAGCGGGTGCCCAGCGTCCGAGGCGTCGCCGGGAGCATGCCGCCCCTCCGGATCGAGGCGGTGCCCGGGACGCGGATGGGCAGCACCCAGCGGCGGCGGCCGGTCGCGCGCAGGACATCGCGCTGCATGGACGCCCAGGTGAGCGGGTGCGGGCCGGCGAAGTCGGGAGCGCCGGCCGGACGGCGGCGCGAGCGTCAGGTCGGCCAGCCGCGCGGCGACCTCCGCGGTGTCGACCGGCTGCACGTGGAAGCCCGACGGGACCGGCACGACCGGGAAGCGGGCCATCCGGCGCATCGGGGCGAGCAGGTACTCGTAGAACTGCGCCGCCCGCAGGATGGTGGAGGGCAGGCCACTTTCGGCGACGAGCCGTTCGCTGCGCAGTTTCTCCCCGGTGTACCCCCAATTGGGAACCGCGTCGATGCCCACCACGGAGACGTAGACCAGGTGTGGTCTTCCCGCGACGGCGGCGATCAGGTTCCGGGTGGCGGCGGCGTCGCCCTTCGGGGCCGTGGCGCAGTGCAGAATCGCGTCGGCGCTCGCGACGGCCTCGGCGAGGCCGGCGCCCGTGGACAGGTCGCCCACCGCGTCCGCGCCGGGGCGGCGGCTCAGGACGCGGGGTGTTCGCCGCCGAGACGGGCGCGGCCCGGGTGGCCCGCTCGTTCACCGGGCGGGCCCGCGGCGCCCGGCTGGCCCGGGTCGACGGCGCGGCCGCCTGGGCCTGGGCGCCGGCCGGCGTCGCGCTCGGGGTCTTCGTGTTCACCGTCGAGGAGGGGCGGATCGGCGCGATCGACGTCGTCGGCGACCGGGACGCCCTGGCCAGGCTGCGGATCGAGCTGGCACCTCTTTAAGGATCCCGACCCTTACATTTAATAGTGTTAACTGATAGCGTCCCTGCTCATCGATCCATCGATGGGCTGGAGGTCCCGTGAGATCTCGTCGTCGCACATTCGCCCTGGTAGTCGGCGCGGCCGCGGCCGTCGTGACGGCGCTGGCCCTCGCGCCCACGCTGCAGGCACAGGCGGTCACCAACGTCGCGGAGGCCGCGTGTACCGCACCGACCTGGGCTGAGGGCAACACGTACACGGTCGGCACGCAGGTGACCTACAACGGGCACACGTACCAGGCTCTGGTGACCCACACCGCCTATGTGGGCGCCAACTGGAACCCGGCCGCCACGCCGTCGCTGTGGAAGGACCTCGGCGCCTGCACCGGCGGCGGCGGTAGCTCGCCGACCGCCTCGCCGACGCCGTCGCGCACCTCCTCACCGTCGCCGTCGGCCTCGGCCTCGCCGAGCCGCTCGCCGTCGAGCTCCCCCACGACGTCGCCGACCACGTCGCCCACCGGCGGCGCCTGCTCGGTCAAGTCGCGGCCGGCCGGCAAGGTGCTGCAGGGCTACTGGGAGAACTGGGACGGCGCCTCCAACGGCGTGCACCCGGGTCTCGGCTGGATCCCGATCACCGACTCGCGGATGGCCCAGCACGGCTACAACGTCATCAACCTGGCCTTCCCGGTCATCCGCTCCGACGGCACCGTGCTGTGGGAAAACGGCATGGACTCGGGCGTGAAGGTCCCGACCCCGGCCGAGATGTGCCAGGCCAAGGCCAACGGCATGACGCTGCTGATGTCGATCGGCGGCGCGGCCGCGGGCATCGACCTGAGCTCGTCGACGGTGGCGGACAAGTTCGTCTCGACGATCGTGCCGATCCTCAAGGCCAACAACTTCGACGGCATCGACATCGACATCGAGACCGGCCTGTCGGGCAGCGGCAGCATCGGCACCCTGTCGACGTCGCAGGCCAACCTGATCCGCATCATCGACGGCGTGCTGGCCCAGATGCCGTCGAACTTCGGCCTCACCATGGCGCCGGAGACGGCGTACGTGACCGGCGGCAGCGTGACCTACGGGTCGATCTGGGGCTCGTACCTGCCGATCATCAAGAAGTACCTGGACAACGGCCGCCTGTGGTGGCTCAACATGCAGTACTACAACGGCAGCATGTACGGCTGCTCCGGTGACTCCTACTCGGCCGGCACGGTCCAGGGCTTCACGGTCCAGACCAACTGCCTGAACTCGGGTCTGACGATCCAGGGCACGACCATCCGCATCCCGTACGACAAGCAGGTCCCCGGCCTGCCCGCCCAGTCCGGCGCCGGCGGCGGCTACATGGCCCCCTCGCTCGTGTCGCAGTCCTGGAACGGCGTGTCGGGCCAGATCAAGGGCCTGATGGACTGGTCCATCAACTGGGACGGCTCGAAGGGCTGGACCTTCGGCGACAACGTGAAGTCGCTGCAGGGCCGCTGATCACCGCAACCGCGACGAGGGGTCGGGCTTCTGCCCGGCCCCTCGTTTCGTTGCGTCCGCCGAATGCGTCGAGGTCCGATACATCGCCTATCAGGGCATAAATGCGACATGTCGTGGCGCGCCAGCGCCCGACATGTCGAAATCCCGCCCATACGTCGCCCGACGGGGCATAAATACGCCATGTCGTGGCGCGCCAGCGCCCGACATGTCGGGAAACGCGGCGATCAGGCCGCCGGGGACAGGGCCGCGGGCGGCACGAGCAGGGCCGGCAGCTGCGCCGGGTCCATCGGCCGGTACAGGTGGAAGCCCTGGCCCAGGGCGCAGCCCAGGCGGCGCACCGCGTCCAGCTGCGCCTGGTTCTCGATCCCCTCGGCCACCACGCGCAGCCCCAGGATGTGACCCAGCTCCATGATGGTCGAGACCAGGGCCAGGTCCCGGCCGGTCAGCTCGGCCCGGGCGATGAAGGCGCGGTCGACCTTGAGCTCGTCGACGGGCAGCTCGCGCAGGTAGGCCAGCGACGAGTACCCGGTGCCGAAGTCGTCGATGGAGAGCTGGACGCCGAGGGCGCGCAGGTCGGTCAGGGCGGCGACGGCGGCGCGCGGGTCGCTCATCAGGACCGACTCGGTCAGCTCCAGGGTGACGGCGGACGTGGGCAGGCCGGCGGCGGCCGGGGAGCGGGTGACCTGGGCGGCGAAGCCCGGGCGGACCAGCTCGTGGCCGGAGACGTTGACGTTGAGGGTCAGGCCGGGACGGCCGCGGCGCCACACGGCGACCTGGCGGGCGGCGGTGGCGAGCACCCACTGGCCGATGTCGGCGATCAGGCCGGACTCCTCGGCGATCGGCAGGAAATCCGCCGGCGGCACCGTGCCGCGGGATGGGGAGTTCCACCGCAGCAGGGCCTCGACCCCGACCACGGCGCCGGGGCCCTCGTCGTCGAGGCGGATCAAGGGTTGGTACTGCAGCCCGAACTCCCCCTCGGCCAGCGCCCGCTGCAGGTCGCCGCGCAGCGACAGGTAGTCCAGGGCGGCTTCGCGCATGGCCGGCTCGTAGACCACGACCCGGCCCGGGCCTTCCTTCTTCGCGCGGTACATCGCCAGGTCCGCGCTGTCGAGCAGCTCGTCCGGGGCGGCGCCGGCGGCGCCCGGCAGCGCGGCGCCGACGCTGGCGCCGATGTAGACGCTGCGGCCCAGCAGGCGGAACGGTTCACGCACCGCGGCGATGATGCGCCCGCCGGCGGCCACCGCGGCGGTGGCGTCGGCGTCGGCCAGCAGCACGGCGAACTCGTCGCCGCCGAGGCGGGCCACGGTGTCGGCGGCCCGCACGCAGCCGCGGATCCGCTCGGCCACGGCGGCGAGCAGCTGGTCGCCGGCGTCGTGGCCGAGGCTGTCGTTCACCGCCTTGAAGCGGTCCAGGTCGATGAAGAGCACGCCGGAGTCCGGGTGCTCGTGGAAGATGCGCAGGAACAGGGCCCGGTTGGGCAGGCCGGTGACGTGGTCGCGGTGGGCCTCGTGCACCTGCTCGACGGTCCGGGCGTCGGTGAGGGCCAGGCCGACCTGCTGGGCGAAGGCCGCGAGCTGGTCGGGCCGGTGCCCGGCGGGGCCGTCGAGGCAGGCCACCAGGCTGCCGGCCGTCCCACCGGTGACCTGCACGGGCGCGGCGATCACCACCCCGCCGGGGACCTCCTGCACCCGCAGGTCGCCGGCCGCCATGGCCGAGCGGGCGGCCTCCCGGTGCCGCTCGTCGGTCCAGTCGCCGGCGAAGTTCGACGCCACGCGGGGCTGCGGGTCGGTGAGCACCAGGGCGACGTGCGCGCCGCCGAGCAGCTCGGCCGCGCCGGCGGTGGTCAGGTCGAGGATCTCCTGCAGCGGGCGGCGGGAGGAGATGGCCCGCTGGATGGTCAGCAGCGCCTCGACCAGCCGGGTCTCGCGCTCCCGCTCGGCCCACAGCGTCCGCTCGGCGGCCAGCGCCCGGATGCTGCGCAGCGCCGCCCCGAGCATCTGGGCCATGCCCTGCAGCATCTGCCGCTCCTCGGGGGCGGTGCCGGCGCCGGCCACGAGCTCGTCGTGCTCGCCCTCCATCAGCCAGACCAGGGCGCCCTGGGGGATTTCCGTGGTACCGAACACGGATCGCTCTTGATCGTCACCGGCGTGTAGCGAGCGGATGTCCTCGCCGCTGCGCCGGGACAGCCCGAGCGGGCGCAGGTTGACGCCGCCCTGGAACAGCTCGTCGGCGGTGCCCGACCCGCCGCAGCGGCGCATGAGCACGTCGAGGGCGGGCTCGCCGTCGAACTCGTAGATGCGCCCCTCCCCGCTGCGGGTGACGACCAGCGGGGGCTCGATGCGGCGCCAGCCGTGCGCGATGCCGATGCCGATCGGGCGGTCGGAGCCCAGCGCGACGCCGACGACGCTGTTGGTCAGCACCTGGTCGCCGCAGAGCTGGCGGCTGTCGGAGGTCAGGCCGCCGACCAGCGGGACGGCCGCGCCGACGACCGAGTAGGCGCCGCGCACGACCTCCTGCGGGCCGACCGCCGTGCCGTCGCTCAGCAGCAGCAGCGCGGCGTGCGGGGCGTCGAGGCCCGCCATGACCCGGGCCGCCTCCGCGCCGGCCGCCCGGGCGCCGAGCTCGCCGATGCCGGCCGCGTGGGCGCGCACGGTGAAACCCTCGCCGCCGAGCGCCGCGACGGCGACGCCGTGCTGGGTGGCCCCGGCCGGGGTCAGCTCGCCGAAGCCGGTGCCGCCGGCCACGACCGCGTCCGGGCCGGCCTCGGCGCGCACCCCGGCCAGCACGGCGGCGGGGTCGTGGCCGCCGGAGCAGAAGACGAAGACGGCGGCGGGCCGGCGGCCCTCGAGTGCGGCGGCGGTGGCCTCGACGCCGGCCTTCGCGGAGTCGGCGGCGGTGCTGTGGCCCGCCCCGAACCAGCGCTCACTGGTGCTCGACATGGCCCTGCTATCGGCAACCCGCCGGACGAGATGAGCTAACTGTTTCGCTCCTGCGCGGCCGCGAAGCCTTCGAGGATCCACTGCAGGCCCTCGTCGAACTCGGCGATCCAGACGTCGGTGTCGCCGCGCAGCAGGCCGTGCCGGCCGGCCTCGGCCAGGCGCGGGAACTCGCCGCCGGCGGTGAGCTCGGCGAAGTACGCGTCGGTGGACTGCTGCCACTCCTGCTCGGTGATGGCGTCGCGCTGCCGGGCGGCCAGTTCCTGGTTGGCGAGGGTGGCGAAGCCCCACAGGTACGTGTCGACGACCCGCAGCAGGCGGACCGCCCGGGCCGGGGGCAGGCCCAGCCCGGCGATGGCGGCATGGGACTGCTCGGCGTGGCGGGCGGCGTTCGGGCCGATCGGCGCCCGGGCCCCGAGCACGCCCATCATCCACATGTGCCGCCGGCCGACCTGGAGCTGGCGGTGCAGGACCGCACCCAGCGCCTCGCGCCAGTCCTCCGGCAGCGGCTCGGTCACCAGCATCTCGCCCAGCACGTGGTCGAGCATCAGGTCGATCAGGTCGTCCTTGCGCTTGAAGAACGAGTAGAGCGTCATCGGCCGGGCCTGCAGCTCCGCCGCGATCCGGCGCACCGACACGGCGTCGAGCCCCTCCGCGTCGGCGATGGCCACCGCGGTCGCGACCACCGCCTCGCGGGTCAGCCGCTCCGGCTTGCTCGCCGCCGGGCGGGTCCACAGCGGTCCGCGGGCCTCCGTCATGCGCCCGATTGTATCGGTGTACGGATTGACGATACGGTGTACGAACACCCGATACACCGTACGAAGGAGTGGGCGATGGCGGAGAAGCTGCCCCGGGATCTGCTGGCGCTGGTCGGCGCGATCCTGCTGGGCGTGTTCCTGGTCCAGATGGACTCCACGATGGTCAACATCGCGCTGGAGAGCTTCCGGCGCGACTTCCACGCCGACCTCGGCACCGTGCAGTGGGTCAGCGCGGCCTACCTGCTCGCGATGTCTGCGGTGATCCCGGTGGCCGGCTGGGCGATCGACCGGTTCGGCGCCCGCACGGCCTGGCTCACCTCGCTGGCGCTGTTCACCCTCGGCTCGGTGCTGTGCGGCCTGGCCTGGTCGGCGGGCAGCCTCATCGCCATGCGGGTGGTGCAGGGCCTCGGCGGCGGCATGCTCATGCCGCTGTTCCAGACGATCCTGGTGCGCCGGGCCGGGCGTCAGCAGCTCGGCGCGGTGATGGCCCTGGTCGGCGCCCCGCTGCTGCTCGGGCCGGTGCTCGGCCCGATGCTCGGCGGCGTGCTGGTCGAAGGCCCCGGCTGGCGCTGGATCTTCCTGATCAACCTGCCGATCTGCCTGCTCGCGGCCTGGGCGGCGGCGCGGGTCATCCCGGTCGAGCGGATCGAGCGGCCGGCCCGCCTCGACGCGCTCGGCCTGGCCCTGCTGTCTCCTGCGCTGGTCGGCATCGTCTGGAGCTTCTCGCGGGCGGGCACCAGCGGCGGGTTCGGCTCATCCGTCACGCTGCTGTCGCTGGCCACCGGGCTCGCGCTGCTGGTGGCGTTCGTCGTGCACGCGCTGCGCACCCGCGAGCCCGTGGTGGACCTGCGACTGTTCCGCGACCGCAACTTCGCCGCGTCGAGCCTGCTGATGTTCCTCGCGATGGTCGCGCTGCTCGGGACGTTGCTGCTGATCCCGCTGTACTACCAACAGGTCCACGGCTTCAGTCCACTGCACGCCGGCCTCCTGCTCGCCCCCAACGGCATCGGCTCGGCCCTCTCGCTGACGCTGGCCGGCAAGCTGACGGAGCGGGTGGGCCTGCGCCCGGTCGCCGTCACCGGCGGCATCCTGCTGCTCGTCGTGGCGCTCGGGCTGACCCGGCTGTCCGCCGATACCAGCCAGTGGGTGCTCGCCCCGCTGGTCCTGCTCGGCGGCGCCGGCTTCGGCGCGATGCTCGTCCCGGCCCAGGCCGGCGTCTACGGCGAGCTGCCGCCCTCGGCGATGCCCCACGCGACCACCGCGGTGCGGGTCTTCCAGCAGGTCGGCGGCTCGTTCGGGGTGGCCATCCTGGCGGTGACCCTGCAGCGCAACGCGGCCGGCGCGCGCTCGGTGGCCGACCTGGGCCACGCCTTCGGCGCGACCGCCTGGTGGGCCGTCGGCGCCGCCGCCCTCGCGCTGCTGCCGGCGCTGCTGCTGCGGACGAAGCCGGCCCGGGAAGCGTCGTCAGGCCTGAACGGCGGCGCGAGCCTGGATCGACTTGACGAACCGCACGTTCCACAGCGCCAGTAGCACCATCACGGCGATGAACAGCACGGTGGAGGCGGTGACGGCGGCCGACGTGGACAGCGCCAGCACCAGCGGGACGCGCACGATCGCGTCGAGCAGCAGGCCGCCGCCCCACACCGCCGACATGATGCGGAAGCTGCGCCGGAACTGCGGCAGGTCGGTCCACTTCCGCTCGAACTCGGCCGCCCTGGCCGGGTCGCCCTGCTGCATGCGCAGGGCGGCGTGGTAGATCAGCGGGCGGCCGATGAAGCACGAGCCGATGAAGGCCAGGCCGGCGGTGCCGGTGCCGAAGGACTCCTTGACCAGCAGGAACTTCGCGCTGCCGGTCAGGAACGACAGGCCCAGGCCGACCAGGAACACGCCGAGCATGACGGCGGCGAAGACGTCGAACTTGCGGCTGCGGACGGCGACGTACAGCACCCGGGCGAGCGCGGCGACGGAGCCGGCCAGCAGGGCGACGTAGTCGCTCGCCCCGAGCCAGTGCGCGACGAAGTAGGCGGCCAGCGACAGGCCGACGTCCCACAGCAGGGACGACAAAATGGCGAGGAAGCCGGGGGTCTTGTTCATCGCGCGTCTCCGATCCAGCGGCCGTGGAACCCCGCCGGCACCCGGCGCGGGAGGTGGACAGTGGCGACGGGGCCAGCGCCCACGTCGGTGGCGTCGTGCACGAGCAGCCGGGAGGCGACCCCGGGGCGGTCATGGGTGGCGATCGAGACCAGCCAGCCGTGGTCCTCGGCGGGGTCCGCGGCCTGCAGCGCCGGCACGAACACCGCCTCGCCGACGTGCCAGCCGGCGCCGAGGGCGTCGGTCTGGGTGGGGCCGGCGTCGTCGTACTTCACGATGGCGTCGCCCGACACCGCGTAGAGGTACCGGTTGGGACGGCCGGTCCGCGCGTCGTTGAGCGTCGGGAACTCCACCGGCCGGTCGTCGCGCTCCTCCTCGGCGACCGAGCCGGTGGCCGGGTCGAGGGTCCAGCGGTAGAGCCGGGTGGTGGCGTTGGCGTCCCCCTCGGCCGCCCCGCCGATCCCGGCCCACGTCGCCATCCAGGCCGGGCGGGCGTAACGCACGGCGTCGAGCACGACCCGCCCGGCCGCATCCTCGCTGGCGTTGCCGACGTGGAACACGTAGCAGGGCTCGACCTCGAACCACTGCACCTGTCCGCCCACCTTCGGCATGACGCCGATCCGGGCGCCGTAGGAGTCGCTCCAGCGGTACGGCATGGTCCTGCCCAGCAGATCCCGGTCGAACACGACGGGGAGGTCCAGCCACACCACGTGGTGCTCGGTGATGGCGAAGTCGTGCATCATCGTCGGGCCGGGCACCTCGATCTCGCGGCTCTCGACGAGCCGGCCGGCGGCGCCGAGCCGGTGGTAGGTCAGGAACGGCGGCAGCGCACTGTAGCCGAAGAAATGCAGGTCCCCGGTGTCCGGGTCCTCCTTCGGGTGCGCCGTCATCGCCGTGGTGAGCCGGCCGCCGAAGTCGCACGGGCCGAGCACGCCCAGCTCGCGGTCGATCTCGACCGGCAGCGCGTTCTCGACGAGCGCGAAGAGCCGGCCGGCGTGGTCCAGGACCGACGTGTTGGGTCGGCCCTCGGCGTCGATCCAGCGGTTGCGGTACCACTCGGCGCGCCCGTCGCGCAGCCGCACCCCGTGGATCATGCCGCGGCCGAGGAACCAGTGCGGCGCGAAGTCGCCGGGCCGCGGGTTCGGACCGTTGCGGAAGTACCGCCCGGTTAGCTCGAGAGGCAGCGCCCCGTCGACCACGAGATCACGCGCCTCGATCTCGTCGGCCACCGGCGCGGCGTACGAGTGCTCGTCGTCATCCATATGCCAACCCTGACATGTCGACTTCGACATGTCAATATCGTCATGTCAAGGTCGACATGTAAAAGTCGACTGGTTAGACTTCGGGCATGTCTCTTCGCCACGCCCTCCTAGGCCTGCTCGCGGACACCCCGCAGAACGGCTACGACCTCACGAAGCGCTTCGAGGAGACGCTGTCGGGCCACGCCTGGAACGCCGGGCACAGCCAGATCTATCCGGAGCTCAAGCGCATGACGGCGGACGGCCTGATCGAGGTCGTCGACGAGGGCTCCCGGGGCAGCAAGGTCTACGGCGTGACCGACGCGGGCCGCACCGAGCTGCGCCGCTGGATGTTCAGCCCCGTCGGCGACACCCCGCCGCGCAACGAGTTCGTGCTGCGGCTGTTCATGCTGTCCTCGCTCGACCTGCCGGACGTGCGCGTGCTGACCGAGCGGATGGCCGAGTCCAGCGGCGAGCGGGTGACCGGCCTCGACCACGCCATCGAGCAGATCGAGGCGGCCACCCCGGCGGGCCAGCCGCACGGCTACGCCCGCTTCGCCGCCGAGTTCGGCCGGCGGTACTACGAGCTGCAGCGCGACTGGGCCCGCTGGGTGCTGGAGCAGCTGGAGACCGCTCACCGGCCGGCCGGGAGCACGAACAGCGAGGCCGGCAGCGCGACCCGCCGGGAGAGCCGGTAGACGGGCGGCGGGCTGCTGATCACCGCCTCCTTGTAGCGCACCGCCGCCCGCCCGGTCAGGAAGAGCCGCCGGGGCGAGTCGTCGGGGCGGGTGAACTGCACGATCGCGTCGCTGCGGCCGAGCGAGACGTGCTGGTGGATGTACCCGAACCGGAATGGCTTGGCGCGACGGCCGCGCAGGTGCCGGGCGATGGCCTGCCCGACGTAGGCGCCGGCCGGGATGCCGCTCTGGCAGGTGCCGTGGATCATCCCCCAGGACTGCCGGATGGCGGCCGAGTCCCCGGCCGCGTACACGTCCGGGTGCGAGACCGAGCGCAGCGTCGCGTCGACCAGCACCCGCCCGTGCCCGTCGACGGCCAGCCCGGCCTCGCGGGCCAGCGGCGGTGCCGTGAAGCCGGTGGTCCACACCACCACGCCGGCCGGCACGACCTCGCCGCCCGCCAGCGTCACGCCGTCCTCGCGGACCTCGACCACGTCGACGCCGGCCCGCACCCGCACGCCGAGCCGGGCCAGCGCCCCGTCGAGGTAGGCCCGCGCCGGTGCGGACATCGTCGCGCCCGGCACGTCCCGGCTGAGCAGCAGGATCGGCCGGCCCGGGTGCCGCTCGGCGATCTCGCTCGCCGCCTCCACGCCGGTCAGCCCGCCCCCGACGACCACGACGCTCGGCGCGCCCGCCACCCGCTCGGCGAGCCGGCCCGCGGCGTCGGGACCGTCCAGCGTGAAGGCGTGCTCGGCGGCCCCCGGCACGGCGCCGGTGTCGGCGACGCTGCCGATGGCGAGGACCGCGATGTCGTACCGCAGCTCGCGCCCGCCGACGACCACGACCTTGCGCGCGGGGTCGAGCCGCTCGGCCCACCCCTGTACGAACTCGATCCCCGCCCCGGCGACCAGGTCGGGGATCCGGTGTTCGGCGAGCGCCTGCCCGCTCGCGACCTGGTGCATGCGCAGCCGCTCGGTGAACCGCTCGGACGGGTTCACCAGGGTGACCCGGCCCCCGAGCCGGCGGGTGCGCCGCGCGGCGCCGAGGGCCGCCATCAGCCCGGCGTATCCGGCCCCGAGCACGACGACGTCGGTGTTTTCCATGACCGCTCCTTCGTGGGTGTCCCAGTCCTTCGCCACCAGGACGAGACCCCGCGCCCGGCCGTGAGCCGGTCCGCCGGTGATCGCCGCCACATCGCCGCGGTGTCACAGGGGCCGGGGCGGCGGCATCTCCATGGGCGTAAGGGACACGCCTACGAAGGAGCAGTGATGGAACCCCGAATCAACCCCATGGCCAACCCGGTCGGCGGCAAGATCGCCAAGCGGTTCTACGGCATCAACCTGCTGATCGAGGAGTCGTCGCTGCCGAAGTCGATCCAGGAGCTGGTCTCGCTGCGGGCCAGCCAGATCAACGGCTGCGCCGCCTGCATCGACATGCACACCAAGGAGGCGGTGGCGGCCGGCGAGACCCCGCTGCGCCTGTACCAGGTCGCCGCCTGGCGCGAGTCGGCCGTCTTCACCGAGGCCGAGCGGGCCGCGCTGGCCCTGACCGAGGAGGGCACCCGGCTGGCCGACGCCCACGGCGGCGTGTCCGACGAGGTGTGGGAGCGGGCGGCGAAGCACTTCGACGAGGACCAGCTCATCGTCCTCGTCAGCCTGATCTCGATGATCAACGCCGCCAACCGCCTGAACGTCATGCTGGGCGTCAAGGGCGGCTCCTACGACCCGTCCATGCGCAAGGCCCTGGAGAACTGAGCCCAACGCCCACAAACCCCGCTATTTACCGGGCCAGGGCATAAGTCCGAAAAATCCTGCCATGAAGTGGCGGGATTTTTCGTTTTCCCAGCTCAGCGCATGCCGCGGTAGGCGCCCCGCAGCCGGTCCAGGCGCTGGCGCTGCTCGTAGGTGGCGCCCAGGCTGATCAGCAGCACGCCGGTGCCCGTGAACAGCAGCAGCATCATCCACAGCGGCATGCCGATGCGGAACAGCTCGTTCACCGTCGCGATCACCGTGACCGCCGCGCCCACCGCGACCGGCGCCTTCTGCTGCCGGACCGCGCCGATGGCCACGGTGATGACGCCCGCCAGGATCAGCAGGACACGGCGCAGCTCCGGGGTGCCCGGCTGGGCCACGGCGATGACCAGGCTCGGGGCGAAGCCGGCGACCAGCGCGGGGCCGTACGCGAGCCAGCTGCCCAGCTCGGGCCGGTGGCGGATCTCGATCAGGCCGGTGATCAGGGCGAGCGCGGCGAAGGGCAGGGTGTAGGCCTCGGGCAGGGCCACCCGCACCGTGATGAGCAGCAGCCAGATGGCCAGCAGCTCGGCGATGGAGGCGGCGATGACGAGGATCGTGCGGTGCCGCGCGCTGCGGCCCTTGCGCGCGGCGGACAGGCCGAGCACCGCGCCGACGGCGGTCAGGGCGGCGGCGGTGTGGGCCGCGGAGCCGAGGGTGAGCAGCACCGCGATGGCGGCGCCGGCGTACCCGGCAGCCTCGATCGTCAGCGCCTCGCGGTTGATGGAGTCGCTCGGGCGCAGGCGAGGGAGCGCGGCGCCCAGCACCAGCAGCGCGGTGGCCACGATGAGCAGCGGGAAGGCGCACTGCTTCAGGCCGAGGCCGGCCGCCAGCCCGGCGGCGATGGCGAAGCCCTCGGCGGTCGAGGCGGCGACGTGCCAGCCGAGCATGCGCGCGGTCGCCGTCTTGCCCCAGATGCCGCCGATGGCGCCGACCACGACCGAGCCGGCCAGCCAGGTCAGGGTCTGGGTCTTGGTGGCCAGGCTGCCCGCGCCGCCCGCCCCGGCGGCGAGCACCGCGATGCCGAACACCAGGCGCCGGGCGCCGATCATGAGGCGGCCGTCGGGGCTGGCCGCGGGCGGCGGCACGGTCAGGGCCAGGCCGAGGCCGGCGATGGTGGCCACGATCAGGGCCAGGGTCGGCTGGACCGGCCACGGGGCGGCGAGCGCGGCCGGGGCGATCAGCAGGGTCAGCGCGACGCCGGGCACGACGATCGCCACGGCCCGGTTGGCCATCGCCTGGCCGCTGCCGCCCAGGCCGACCGCCATCAGGGCGCCCGCGACGGTCAGCAGGAAGGCGCCCAGGACATGGGTGCTGTTTCCGGCGTACTTCCCGAGCTCCCCCAGATCCGCCGCGGTCTGCTCGGTGCCGGTCCAGGGCTGTGCGGTCCAGCGGTACGGCGCGGCGAGCGCGGCCAGCAGCGCCGGCGCCAGGAAGATCACCACGATCGCGGCCGGCACGCCGGCGGCCCCGGCCACGCCGAAGGCGAAGTTGCGCGGGATGCGGGACTGTTCCCACTGGCCCTGCTGGCGGGCGGCCCGGTCCGGCCGGAAGCCGCGGACCGGCTCGGGCTCGCCCGGGCGGTGGCCGTTGGCCCGCAGCAGCTCGGCGAGCACCGCGAGCAGGGCGGCCGCGGCGGCGTAGACCACGGCGCCGTCGCGCTGGACGAAGAGCGCGGCGACGGCGGTCGTGGTGGCCCCGACGGCGACGCCGGCGCTGATGTACGGCAGGTACCCGGGCGCCTGCAGGGCCGCGACGCCGGCGGCGGCCAGCCCGACGGCGCTCGTGGCCAGGGCGGCGATGAGGATGATGCTCGCGCGGTCCGGGTGCAGGCTGCCGGCCGTCGCCGCGGCCGCCCCGGCGAACGCGAACAGCGCGCCGGCCACGCCGACGCCGCCGACCACGGTCAGCGGTCCGCCGTCCTCGTCGGTCTCGGAGACCCCGCGGCGCTGGGCGATCGAGCGGGCCAGGGCGGCCACGAAGGCGCCGCTGACGCCGAGGGCGGCCAGGGTGCCCGCGGTCGCGCCCGGTCGCACCAGGCTCGCGGCGGCCGCGAAGGCGCCGGCCACGAGGGCCGCGCCCAGCCGGGTGTAGGCGCCGCGCCAGCTGCGGGCGAAGCTCGCCCAGACGGCGACGCCGGTGGCCGCCGCCCATCCGATCACCATCGGCGCGGCCCAGCCCAGGCCGAGGCCGACGGGCGCGCCGAGCGTGGCCAGCACGACGGCGGCCGAGGCGGTGTCGTCGCCGTACGGCTGCGGGAGCGCGATCGCCGCCGCGCCCGCGAGCAGCAGCAGGGCGATCGGCACCTGCCAGCCGAAGTCGGCCAGGCTCCGCGCGGCGGCGAACCACCCCGCGCCGAGGTCGGCGTGCCAGGCCGGGTCGGCCGCGCGGACCACCCCGATGCCGCCGATCACCGACAGGGCGCCGGCGTAGAGGCCGGTGCCGACGCCGACCATGGCGGCGCCCGCGACCGGGCCGCGGCGCCACTCGGCCGGCAGCGTCCGGGCGGCGACGGCGACGATGAAGACCAGCAGCGCGAGGGTCACGACCTCGATGCCGGAGGCGGCCAGGGACACGGCCCGGGCGACCGCGCCGACGGCGGCGATCGTCACGGCGGCGGCGGCCGCGTCGGCGCCGCTGAAGGTGATGCCGAAGGTCCGCCGGTCGTCCATCCGCGGCGCGAGCCACAGCATGGCCGCGGCGACCAGCATGAGCACGCCGATGACCAGGTCGATCGTGGTGGCGCCGTCGGCGACGACGGCGGCGATGCCGACCGCGACCGCGCCGGCGGTGGCCCCGCCCAGCAGCGGCCGGCTGGGCTGGGCGGCCTCGCCCCGGGCGACCTGGGTGAGCGCGGCGATGCCGAGGCTCACCGCGAGGGCCAGGTAGCTCAGCACCAGCACGACGGTGGCGCCGCCGGGCAGGCCGCCGAAGGCGATCGCGGCGGAGGAGGCGGCCGCGCCGGGCAGGGCGAAGACCGCGCCGCCGGCCGCGGAGTCGGTGACCCGCCGGGTCGCCGCCAGCCGGTTGCCGTCGGTCTGGTGCGGGCTGGGCAGCATGGCGATCGCGCCGCCGGCCACGGTGATCGCGATGAGGGTGATCGCGGTGGCGGCGGGGCGGCCGAGGCTGGCCGCGGCCGCGTACGTGCCCAGGATCGCCGCGGCGGTGAGGCAGGCCCAGGCGGTGTGCGCCTCCCGGACCCGCAGGGCGAGCGCCCCGGCCGCGATGGCCGCGCTCACCGTCAGGGCCGGGGCGGCCAGCCAGCTCAGGCCGAGCGCGGCGGGCGCGACGAGCAGGGCCAGGGCGGCGCCCACCACGGCGACGTCGGCGCGCAGCGCCTCGGGGGCGATCGAGGGGCTCCAGCCTGGGCGCAGCGGCACCGCGACCCGGTCGGTGCGGCCGCTGAGCATCAGCACGCCGGCGCCGGTCAGCAGGAGGACCGCGATGACGTACTGCCACCCGTCCGGGCCGACCGCCTCGTGCACGCGCGCGGTGTACCGGCTCAGATCGGCATGCCAGACCGGGAAGCCGGCGCGGATCGGGGCGGCGATCCCGGGCAACGCCCGCACCAGCACCAGCAGCGCGGCCCCGGCGGCCGACACCGACACGGCGTAGCGGGGCCCGCGCCGGGCGTCGGCCGGCAGGAACGGCACCCCGGCCGCGGCGACCGTCACCGCCAGGGCGAGGAACAGCGGCGTCGAGCCGGGCAGCCACACGGTGCCGACCCGCGCGATGGCGACGACCACCGCGCCGGTGGCGATGCCGGCGGCGATGTCGGGCAGCGCGCCGCGACGCCAGGCCAGCGCCCCGCCGACGCCGAGCGCGGCGGCGACGAGCATCGCCACGGCGGCCTGCAGCGTCGCCATGCGCTGGTCGGTCTGGGCCAGCCCGATGGAGGCGCAGAGCAGCGAGAGGGAGGCGGCGACGGCGAACAGGCCCCAGGCGAGGCGGGCCATCAACCCGTCGGCGATGCGGTTCGTGCGGCCGGTGTGGGCCGGCTCGTCCTCGGCGGCGGCGTTCTCCTGGTGGGCCGCGACCCGCCGGGCGATCGACTGCTTGAGCCCGATGGCGAAGGCGAGGTCGATCAGCGCCACCCCGGACAGGGCCATCGACCAGCCGGTCGGGCCGTGAATGGCGTCCAGGGCGAGCAGCGGCAGGACCGGCTGCAGCGCGAGCAGGGTGGCGTAGCGGGACGCGATGAGGTGGCTCTGCATGCTGTACACGGCGGCGATGCCCGCCGTGGCCAGGCACACGATGCCCAGGTAGGTGCTGAACTGCGGCCGGTCGGCGCCGAGCAGCTTCTCGGAGCGCACCACGTAGCCGTCGAGCAGCACGAGCAGCAGGGCGACGGACGCGACGGTCTCGGCGGTGGCGCTCAGCCCACGCCGGACGAGCACCAGGGGCAGGGCGAGCGCGATCGCGGTGATAGCGGTCAGGGACACGACCCGGCCGAAGGTGCCGACCGTGCCGAACGCATCGAGGGTGAGCACGATCGCCGCGCCGGCCAGCAGGAGTCCGCCCAGGGCCAGCACGGAGGCCTGCATGCTGCTCTGCGTCGCCTCGGGCTGGTCGGCGCCGGGGGCCGTGCCGCCGTCGCGGGGCGGCCGGCGCATCTGCGGGAGACGGGCCGGGCCGGGCCGCGCACCGGGGCGCTCGTCCGGCCGATCGGGGGCGAGCACCGCGTGCGACGGGCCGCCCTCCGGCACGCCCGGGGCGTGGCCGCTCTCGATCGGTTGGGGCGCCCTCGGGGAGTACCGATGCGGCTCTGTCTGTGGCTTTTGGCTCGTCGGCGCGATGGCCGCGGGCGGCGGCGTCTCCTTGGACCGGCCCCGCAGCGGCCGCTTGGCCTTGGCCCCCTGCTCGGCCTCCAGCGACGCCCGGACCTTGCGCCGCAGGTTGTCGCGCTGGGCGGTGGTGTGCGCGAGCTGCTTGCGCAGCGCCTGGGTCTCGTCGGTGAGGTTGCGCTTCTTCTGCTCCAGGGCCGCGGCCGTGCGCTGGAACAGGGCGAGCGCCGCCGCGTCCGGATCGTGCGGCCGGCCGCAGTTCTGGCAACCCGTTGCCTCGGTGGCCGGCCCCCCGCACGCCGGGCACGGATAGGTCTCCACGCCACTCCTCCCCCGGAGCTTTCGGCCGGGATACCACGGTGGATACCCCGGCCGTTCACGCCTTACTGGGAAGAATGCCTTGTTTCGGCGGTCGATGAAAGCGAACCGCCCCTTCGGGCGTTTCCGCTATGAAAAACAGGGGGCCCTACGAGACGACCGGGCGCCCCATGCCACGGTATTCCCAGCCGCCGGCCACCCACACGGACTGGTCGAGGCAGTTCCGGCCGTCGATGACCTTCTTGGCCGCGACGAGCGGCGCGAGGCTCGCCGGGTCGGCGTTGCGGAACTCTTCCCACTCGGTGAGGACGCAAACCAGATCGGCGCCGGTGACGGCGTCGGTGAGGGTCTTGGCGTAGGAGACGTCCGGCACGTCGTTGCGGGCGCTGTCCATGCCCTCCGGGTCGTACACGGTGACCTCGGCGCCCGAGCGGGCGAGCTTGCGCACCACCGAGAGGGCCGGCGAGTCGCGCACGTCGTCGGAGTTGGGCTTGAAGGTGGCGCCCAGCACGGTGATCCGGGTGCCGCCCAGGTCCGGGCCGGCCGGGCCGTAGCCGCGGCCGAGCAGCTCGGCCGAGAGCTGGACGATCTTCTGCCGGCGGCGCTGGTTGATCAGGTCCACCTCGTGCAGGAAGCGCAGCGCCTCGCCGACGCCGAGCTCCTGGGCGCGGGCCTGGAAGGCGCGGATGTCCTTGGGCAGGCAGCCGCCGCCGAAGCCCACGCCGGCGCGCAGGAACTTGTTGCCGATGCGGGCGTCGTAGCCGATGGAGCGGGCCAGCTGGGTCACGTCGGCGCCCGCCGCCTCGCAGACCTCGGCCATGGCGTTGATGAAGGAGATCTTGGTGGCCAGGAACGCGTTGGCGGCGACCTTCACCAGCTCGGCGGTGGCGAAGTCGGTGACCACGACCGGGACCTCGCGGTCCTCGGTGAGCGCGAGGTCGAACACGCCCTTGTGGGCGGCGTAGAGCATGCCCATCGCCCACTCCGACTTGATGCCGAAGATGACGCGGTTGGGCCGCAGCACGTCCTCGACGGCCACGCCCTCCTGCAGGAACTCGGGGCTCCAGGCCACCTCGACGCCGAGGTCGGCGGCGGCGTGCCGCTCGACGAGGCCCTCGATCCACTCGGCGGTGCCGACCGGCACGGTCGACTTGCCGACGATGAGCGCCTTGCGGCTCAGGTGCGGAGCGAGGTTGACCACGGCGCTCTCGACGTGCGAGAGGTCGGCGGCCATGCCGTCCGGGCGCTGCGGGGTGCCGACGCAGATGAAGTGGATGTCGCCGAACTCGCCGACCTCCTCGTAGGACGTCGTGAAACGCAGACGTCCGGCCGAGAGGTTCTTGCGCAGCAGCTCGTCCAGGCCGGGCTCGTGGATGGGCACGTCGCCGCCGGCGAGCTTCGCGATCTTCGCTTCGTCGATGTCGAAGCCCAGCACCTCGTAGCCGAGCTCCGCGAAGCAGATCGCGTAGGTCGCGCCAAGGTAGCCGGTGCCCAGGAAGGTCAGCCGAGGCCGGGCGGCGCCAGACGGCGGGGCTACGACGGGTGGGGTGCTCGGGTACGCGATGGTCACGCCTTTGTCTCCGCTCGATCGGGATTCCGCGCCGGCAACCCGTCCTGGTGGGTCGGGCCGACGTCGCCAGGGCGAGGATAGACCCTTGGCCGCCCCTGCGCCTCCGGCCGTTTCGTTACTCGTCGGTATGCTCACATCGTAGTCGCCACTGAACGGCAGTTCAGGGGCCATGGGACGAGGGGGAAGAGCGTGTTCGAGGTCTATCAGCTGCCGGAGGAGCACGTGGCGGTGCGCGAGGCCGTGCGCGCGGTCTGTGACGGCAAGGTGGCGCCGAACGCCGCGGCCGCGGATGAAACGGGCGAGTTCCCCCAGGCCTCGTACGACGCGCTGCGGGCCTCGGACTTCCACGCTCCGCACATCCCCGCCGAGTACGGCGGCGCCGGCGCGGACGCCCTGGCCACGGCCATCGTCATCGAAGAAGTCGCACGCGCCTGCGCCTCCTCGTCGCTGATCCCGGCGGTCAACAAGCTTGGCACCATGCCGCTGCTGCTGTCCGCGTCCGACGAACTCAAACGCCGCTACCTCGCGCCGGTCGCCCGCGGGGAGGCGATGTTCTCCTACTGCCTGTCCGAGCCGGACGCCGGCAGCGACGCGGCCGGCATGAAGACCCGCGCCGAGCTCGACGGCGACGCGTGGGTCCTCAACGGCGTCAAGCGATGGATCACCAACGCGGGTGTCAGCGAGTACTACACCGTGTTTGCTGTCACAGACCCGGCCGCCCGCTCCCGCGGCATCTCGGCGTTCGTGGTGGAGAAGTCCGATCCGGGGGTGAGCTTCGGGGCGCCGGAGAAGAAGCTCGGCATCAAGGGAAGCCCGACCCGCGAGGTGTACCTCGACAACGTCCGCATCCCCGCGGACCGCATCATCGGCGAGCCGGGCACCGGCTTCGGCACCGCGATGCGGACGCTGGACCACACCCGGGTCACCATCGCCGCCCAGGCGCTGGGCATCGCGCAGGGTGCGCTCGACTTCGCGCTGGGCTACGTGCAGGAGCGCAAGCAGTTCGGCAAGGCCATCGCTGACTTCCAGGGCATCCAGTTCATGCTGGCCGACATGGGCATGAAGCTGGAGGCCGCCCGCCAGCTCACCTACGCGGCCGCGGCCAAGTCGGAGCGCGGCGACGCCGACCTGACCTATTTCGGCGCCGCCGCCAAGTGCTTCGCCTCCGACGTCGCCATGTCGGTCACCACCGACGCCGTGCAGCTCCTGGGCGGCTACGGCTACACCAAGGACTTCCCCTTGGAGCGCATGATGCGCGACGCCAAGATCACTCAGATCTACGAGGGCACCAACCAGGTCCAGCGCATCGTCATGGCACGGCAGCTGCTCAACGGCTAGACCGGCGACCGCCCGGAGTTGATCTTTTCGGTCGGCTCCGGGCGGTGCCGCTGTTCTGCTACAGCCAGCCTTCCTTGACCGCGAGCAGGCCCGCCTCGAAGCGGCTCCGCGCGCCCAGCCGTTCCATCAGGTCGGCCATGATGCGGCGCGCGGTCCGCTCGGACACGCCGAGCCGCTTGGCCGCCGACTCGTCCGTGTGCCCCTGCCCGAGCAGCCCCAGCAGCTCGCGCTCCTGCGGGCTGACGCCGTTGCGGTCTCGGGTCCGGGCGGCCCCCAGCGGTACCGCCGTCGCCCACACCTGCTCGAACAGCGCGACGAGCGCGGCCACCACCCCGCGGCCGGTGAGCACGAGCACTCCGACCCGGGTGTTCGCCGGGTCCACCGGGACGATCGCCGTCCCCCGGTCGGCGATGAGCATCCGCGGCGGCAGCAGCGGCGCGGAGCGCACCTCGGCGCCGGCGTCGGTCAGGCTCTGCGCGTAGGCGAGCGTCGGCCGGTCGTTGCGCGCCGAGTCCTGCATCGCCGTGCGGATGGTGACGCCCCGCGCCAGCAGATCGGCGTTGGTGCGCAGCGCTGCCGCGATCGCCGCCGCCGACTGCACCCCGGGCGTGATGCTCAGCGCCTCGACCCGCGCCGAGGCGGCCAGCTCCTCCAGCCGCTGCATGATGGTGTCCATCCCGAGCACCCGCTCGACCTCCGCCGCCGCGCTCGCGGGGCTGCCGGCGAACTCGGCGACGATCGCCGCGACGGCCGCCTGCCCCTCGGCGATGCGCTGCCGGCGCTGGTCCAGCTCCGCCTGCTGGCGGGCGAGCAGCAGCTGGAGCCCGACGGCGGGGCTCACCGGGCGGAGGTGCCCCTCCCGCTCGACGGACTCGCGCAGCAGTGACAGCTCGAACAGCTCGTCGAGGGCCGAGCGGACGTCCGCCGTGCCCATGCCGAGCTCGGCGGCCAGCTCGGCGACCCCGAGGTCCGGCCGGCTCAGCATGAGCCGGTACACACCCTCCGCCGTGGTGTTGAGCCCGAGATACTCCAGCACGTCGGCCCTCCCCCTGACCGCCATCGACGGCGGGATCGTCTCAAGATCGTTCGCCGCGGCGCAACGGTTCTGACCGGATCAGGCCAGCCCCGAAGGGGCCAGGTCATTCGCCTTCCCGCGGGCCCGGCGGCCGGGAAAGCTAGACATCGCCGCCGGGATACGGCGCAAACCCAACCAATGCTTTCGAACAGGGGCGAAGCCATGTCTTTTTCCGTCCAGCGAGCCGGTGTCCTGCTCGCCGTGCTGGTCGCCCTCGCGGCGTTCCTCGCGATGCAGTCCGCGGGCGCCACCGATCCCGGCTCGACCGTCCGGGTGAACACCGGCGTCAGCCCGACGCCCCCGCCGCCGCCCCCGTACCCCGACGGCTGGATCTGGGACTGACCGATGTTCCTGATCAGCCTGGCGATCGCGCCCACCTCGGCGGCGCGGTCGCCGGAGCTCCGGCCGGATCGCATCGCCCGATCGGTGCGGCAGGCGGCGACGGCCGCGGACGGGCTGGAGCACGTGAGCGTGCGGACCGGCGCCGTCGCGGTACACCTGGGAATGTTCTGTCTGGCGCCGGCGCGGGAGATCGCCTCGCGCGCCGCGCACGACCTGTGCCGCCGCGCGCTGGCGGAGCGCCCCGACCTCGAAGGCTGGCGGCTGGTCGATCTCGACGGGCCTAGCGCACCGTGACCGTGCGCGCCGCGGCCCGCTGGACGGCGACGACCAGCGCCATCGCGAGCAGCGAGAGCGCCCCGAACGCCAGGACCGCGGCCACCGGCACCTTCAGCCCCAGGACGGGCAGCGCGGCGAGCACGCTCAGCAGATGCAGCCCGCCCGCCCCGAGCAGCGTCCGGCAGAGCGCCGACAGGCGCCGGGTCGCCATCGGGAGGCCGAGCAGCAGCCGGATGGCGGCGCTCGTGGTCACCACCGCCGGCGCCGCCACCGCGGCCAGCTCGACGAGGCCCACGGCCGGGACCACGTAGTCCGCCTTGCCATCGATCGCCGCGACGATCGGCAGCGTCAGGCCGCCAAGTGCCGGGCCGAAGACGAAACCGCTGGAGTACCACGCCGTGAGCCGGACCGCGATGGCGACGAGCAGCGCGGCGAGCAGCGCCGCCCCGGCCGGCCGCAGCCGGTCACCCGCATCCCACGAAGCCACCGGTTCCTCCTCGCGGGCCAGGGCACTCGCCCGTCAGAGTAGTCGCCAGCCGCGCAGGGCGGGGGTCGACGACAGCGCCCTCCGGCACACGGTGCGGGCAATGACGTCGGCGATGCCCTGGTCCGACGCGACGGTAAACATCACCACGTCGACGCCGGCGGGACCGGAGCGGGCATGAATGTGCTTGATGCCGTCCGGCGCCGCCACGTGGAGCCACAACAGGTCGACGACCGCCCCCGCCGACACCGGGCCGACCGGCCCGGCGGGCGTCAGGTTGAACATCGACATCAGCATGGGAGGCCAGCCTCACCCCCGGGCGCGGCACCCAGCCGGCCAGGTCATTCCGTCACGCACCATCATCTCTACCTCCCCGTGAAGAACCTTGCGGGGTCCAGCGTGCAGGTCGCGCAGCGTGATGTCAGCACCACTGAATTGGCCAGATCCGGCGTGGCCGTTTCAGGCCATATACGATCTTCCCTCTTCGCAGCGACGGGACCGTTCCTGCACAATGAGCCGCGCCAGGGTGCGACAACGGAGGGACAGATGCTCGAATCCGTCGGGCTGACGGCGGAGGCCGAGTCCGTCTATCTCGCCATGCTGAAGCAGCCCCTATGGGGCGTCGACGAGCTGGTCGGCGCGCTCGGGCTGCCGGAGGGGACCGTCCGGCAGGCACTCGACCTGCTCGCCGAGCGGGCCCTCGTGCGGGCCGGGCAGGGCGGCCCCGACGCGCTGCACGTCGTCAGCCCGCAGGCGGGCCTCATCGACCTGCTTGCCCAGGCCGAGGCGGAGCTCGCCGACCGGCAGCGGCAGATCGAGCTGACCCGGGTCACGATCTCGGCGATCGCCGCCCAGCACGACCACCACCGGCGGCGCGACGAGATCGTGCGCATCGAGGAGACCCTGGCGGTGCGTGACCGGCTGGTGGAGCTCTCGCGGACGATGACGACGGAGTGCCTGACCTTCACCGCGGGCTCCGAGCTCACCGCGGAGGCGATCGAGGCGGGGCGCCCGCTCAACCAGGACGCCCTCGAGCGCGGCGTGGCGATGCGCAACGTGTACCAGGAGAGCGTCCGCAACGAGCCGACCATGTTCGCGTTCGCCAAGTGGATGGCCGAGCTCGGCGGGCACAGCCGCACGGTTCCGGTGGTCCCGCTGCGGATGATCATCGTCGACCGGAGGGTCGCGCTGATCCCCATCGAGGCGGACCGGCCGCAGCTCGGCGCGCTGGAGATCCGCAGCGAGGGCGCGGTGGCCGCGCTGTGCCTGCTGTTCGAGCAGGTGTGGGACTACGCGACGCCGTTCGGGGAGAAGCCGCGGGTCAACGAGCGCGGCCTGAGCCCGCAGGAGCAGGCGCTGCTGCGGCTGCTCGACGCCGGCCACACCGACGAGTCGGCGGGCCGCAAGCTCGGCCTGTCCGCCCGCACGGTGCGCCGGATCGTGGCCGAGCTCGCCGACCGCCTCGGCGTGGACAGCCGGTTCCAGGCCGGTGCCGAGGCGGTCCGCAAGGGCTGGCTCTAGCCCTGCCGCATGGTGAACACGCAGGTGTCGTTGTTGTCCGGGTCGCCGAAGTACTGCAGCATCGTGAGCTGGCCCTTGCGCTTGATGAAGTAGAGGCTCAGCCACTGGTTGCTGTCGTCAAGCTTGACATCGAGGGAGACCGGCGACGGGCTCGTGCTGCCGTTCTTCTCGATGCGCCAGGTCCCCGGGCCGGTTCCCTTGGTGCCTTCGGTCTCCGTGCGGATCGACTCCGCGGTGAAGGTGCCGCCCTCGGCGACGGTCAGCGTGCCGTCGCAGGTGCTGCGCCAGACGCCCACGATCGACGACGCCGGCACCTCCTTGACCTTCTCGTCGCAGCCCGCCGTCGCGATCAACGCCAGGCCGACGACGGTCCCGGCTACCGCCCTGCGCATGTCCACCATCTGCTCCTTCGAAGTTCAATGCCTGGCGCTCGCCGCGGGCCGGCCGGTGAGGGCCGGCCCGCAGCAACCTAATGGACGGATCCGCTCGTGCCTACAGGAAGCACAGGCGGCAGCTGCCGTACCGGCTTCCCCCGCCGCCGGGGTTGAGCAGCGGCGGGATGGACGGCGGCGGCGACGGCGGCTTCGGGTTCTTCAGATCGATCGTCTCCGTCCACCGGATCGTCTGCTTTTTGCGCGACATCGGGCCGGACTCGCCGAACCGCCGGTTCAGCGGCTTCTCGATCTCCTCCTGCCACCAGTCGCTGTAGCCGCCCAGCACCGGCGACGTGTGCGTCGCCGAGTTGATCGTGCTGTCGTTGGTGATCTCGAACTCCACGGTCGCGGTGCCGTGCTCCTTGTCGATGGCCTTCACCGTGTAGTGGAGGTTGTGCGAGCCGAGGAACGCCACGGCCGAGTTGGTCGTGAAGTCCCGGGCCACCTTCCCGAGGCTCTCCTCCGGCGGGTTGGCCAGGCTGTAGTAGTTGTCTCCCTGGCTTCCCTCCTTCAGCTCCCCGGAGTTGATCTTTTCGGCCACCTGTGCCCGGGTGTCCTGGAAGTGCTGGTGCTGCTTGTACGTCTGCACGAAGCGGCCCTCGCCCTCCATGACCCGGTCGTGCGGCCCGTTGCCGGTGGCCCACTCCCAGCCCAGTCGCCAGGCCGTCGGATCGCTCGGCGTGCCGGCGAAGTCGGTCGCCTTCTGCTGCACCATGTCCCAGGCCGCGTCGATGGGGCCGCCCATCTGCTCGGTGGCCCGGTCGATGACCGGCAGGACCTTCTGGCCGAAGTCGTCGATCTTCTTCAGCTCGTTGCCGACCGCGTGGCCGACGACGTCGACCGTGTTGACCCACGCCGCGGCGAAGGTCTGCTTGGCCTTGTCGCACAGCCAGCACAGGCCGCTCGGGTCCGACTGGGTCACCGGGTTGTTGCCGGCGTACACGTACGCGGACCAGCTCTGCGTCACCGCCGGGTCGAACACCGGGTCGACGCTGATGAAGCGCCCGGTCTTCGGGTCGTAGTCCCGGGCACCCAGGTGGGTGAGCCCGGTGCCGTCGGTGTCGCCGCCGACGAACCCCTTGGCGTTCGGCCAGGCCACCAGGGTGCCCCGGAGGTTGCCGTACGGGTCCTGCCGCCGCTGGGTCAGCGCCTGGTTGCCCGAGGCGATGGCCACCTGCTGGGTGCCCTGCGTGTCCGTGACGAGCCAGGTGAGCTGGCCGCCGGTGGTGATGGACGCGCAGACCTGGCCGGCCCAGCTGTAGTACCGGGTCGCGGTGACGGCGCCGGTGCTCTTGTTGCGCCGCACCTCCTGGCCCGGCAGGTACAGCGTGGTGGTGGTCGAGTCGCTGCTCAGCAGCCGGGCACCGTCCGCCGTGTACACGTGGGTGGTGTCCTTGCCGCCCTCGGTGACCTTGGTCAGGTGCCCCTCGGTGTCCCAGGTGAGCGTCTGCGCCCCGGTCGTGCCGGGCCGGCCGGTGGTGTTGCCGGACAGGTCGTAGCCGTAGTTGTCGGTCCGGGAGACCCCCGGGCCGCTCACGGTCACGGACTGCACGGCGTGCGGCCGGGCGGTGCCGGCGGCGTTGTAGTTGTAGGTCTCCGTCGTGTCGCCGGCCGTGGCGTGGGTGACCTGCGTCTTGCGGCTGCCGACGGCGTCGAAGCTCCACTCCTTCCAGTACGGCGCCGGCCCGCCGAGGGCGCTCGACGACCGGGTCTGCGCGCAGTCCCCGCTCGTCGGCGTCCAGGCGTTGGTGAGCCGCTGGACGTAGTCGTAGGCGAAGCACTGGGTGTCGGTGCCCGACGCGCCCGTCTCGACGAGCTTCGTGATGTTGCCCGAGGTGTCGAGGCTGTACTGGCTGTCGGTCACCGGCTGCGGGCTGACCTGCCGGACGGTCTGCGCCCGGACCAGCTTGCGGGTCGCGTCGTCGTAGGTGAACCCGCGCTGCACCCAGTTGCCGCCGGTGAGCTGGAACTGCACGAAGCTCAGCTCGCCGTAGGCGGTGTAGTCGGAGTTCGCCACGTACTGGCCAAGGCCCGGCGCGTTGGTCTTGAGCTGCTCCGGCAGGCCGGTGACGTCGTCGTAGGTGTACGTCAGCGTCTCCGCGCCGAGGCCGCCCACGTTCGGGTAGGACATGGTCGACAGCGAGCCGTCCACCTTGTACGCCCGGGTGAACGAGTACGTGCCGGCCAGCCCGGTGACCGACGTCGGGATCACGAAGTCCTCGCCGGTCGACTGGTACAGCGGCGTGTACCCGCGGATGGTCACCTTGTACTCGTCGGTGCCGATCCACCGGCTGGCCGAGGCGAGCTGGCCCTTGTTACCGGTCGGGTCGTAGGCCCAAGTCGCGAGCTTCGTCCCGGTCGGCGAGCCGGCGTACTCGCCCGTCTTGCGGCCGATGGTGTCGTAGGTGTACGCGAGCGTCTGCCCGCGCCCGTCGGTGATCGACGTCATGAGCCCGCCGGCGTCGAACGTGGCCGAGCTGGCGCCCTTGTCCGGGTCGGTCGAGCTGGTCTGCCGGCCGAGGAAGTCGAAGCCGTAGGTCCAGACGTTGCCGGCGTTGTCGGTGAGGCTGTCCTGCTGCCCCTTCTTGTTGTAGTGGTAGGTGGCGAGGTCGTACAGCGCGCGGGTGTCGCTGCCGACGTCGGCGGCGTTGCGGTACTCCCGCAGCTGCACCGTGCGGCCCTGCGCGTCGCTGACCTTGGTGAACGAGGTCTGCCCGGCCGGCGCGGTCGTCGAGACCTTCTCGCCGTTGTAGGTCGTCGTGATCCGGGACAGCTCGACGCCGCCGTTCTTCTGGATCTCCACGACGGCCCGGCCGGCGCGGTCGTACTGCGTCTCCTTGAGCGTCTTGGGCTGCCAGTCCAGGATCGTGAACAGGTTCGCCGACGGCTGGACGGTCGCGTCGAAGTGGGTCGTGGTGACGCCCACCCGGCCGGCCGCGTCGTACTTCGTCTCCGTGAAGACGGTGCCGGCGTTGCCGTTGGCGGTCGACTGGACCTGGGTCTGCCGGCTGCGCAGCAGGCCGTCGAAGAGCTCGTACTCGGTCATGTAGTTGCCGTTGGCGTTGAGCTTCTGCGTGGTGATCGCGCTCGGCCCGCCGCTGTTGCGGATCGTGTAGGTGAACTGCATGTTCGGCGAGGTCGGGTTCGCGGCCTTGGCCCGGTTGGGCAGCCAGACCTGCGTCAGCCGGCCCAGCGGGTCGAAGACCAGGTCGGTCCGCTTGCCGTTGACGTCGGTCTTGCCGACCGTCTCGCCCCACGCCGGCTCGATGTCGTCGATCGACGACCACGAGTTCGGGTTGGTCGAGGTGATCCGGGTGACCGGGCCGCCCGTCGCCGGCGTGTACGCCGTCGTCGTGTGGTTGCCCCGGGTGTCGGTCTCGTCGAGGATGCGGCCGTAGGGGTCGTAGGCCTTGGTGCTGACCGTCATCCAGGCCGGGCCGCCGGAGGACGACCAGGCCGAGGCCCGCTCCACCTTCGTCGTCTCGCCCTTCGTCGGCGCCGCGCCGTAGGCCTGGTTGTCGAAGCTGGTCCGCATGATCGAGCCGACGTCGCCGTCGTTCTGCGGGTTCTGCCCGCACGGCAGCGCGTAGTTCTCCACCGTGCCGGCGAGGCTGAGGATGTTCGCCGCGGTGTTGCGCACGTACGTCGTCGTGGTGCACGACTCGTCGCCGCTCACCGCCACGTCGCCGAGGTCCTCACGCTTGATCGGCATGCCGTAGTTGTCGCTGGTGATGTTGGTCCGGGTGACCCGCCAGCCGCCGTTGGACTGCTTCATCGCGCCCCACGTGACGGACTGCGCGCCCGGCCGGGCGTACACCGTGGTGCTGCCCATGTTGCGCGTCGCCGTCACCGGGCCCTGCCAGGGCTGGTTGACCTCGATCGAGATCGGGGCCGACTCCACGCCGTTGAAGACCGTGGTCTTGCGGGGCTGGCCCGCGAACGTGTCCTCGTCGTTGACCGCGGGCGCGTCCGCGACGTCGACGGTGTCCCCGTCGCCGTTGAGGTCAAGCGCCGGCAGCTGTACCGAACGGGTGCCGCCGGATCCGTTGAGGTCCCCGTGCATGCCCCGGTAGTACACCGTCTCCGACAGCGTCTCGGTGCCCGAGCCGGGCGTCCCGACGCGGGTGTTCACCTGACTGTAGCCGCGGAAGTCCGACCAGGTCCGCAGCTTGTCCTTGGTGAGCCCGTCGTCGTCGGTGTGCCGGTAGGCCGGCGTGCCGACGTACTCGTAGCTCGTCTCGACGTCCGGTGCACCGGTGAGCCGGTCGGCCTGCACGACGCTGGTGACGAGGTACTTGTGGAAGTACTCCGTCTTGATCGACTTGTCTTGCTGCTCCTCCAGGACCGGGTAGCAGCGCAGCGTGTTGTTCTGCGGCGAGGCCGGCATCCGCGAGCCCACCACGCAGTCGGGCTCGGTGTAGCGGATGTCGAGCTTCGCGCCGGTCTCGGTCCAGATCGTGCCCATCCGCATCCAGTTCATCGCCGGCTTGCCGTCGGTGAACGTGTCGACCCGGTTGGGCTTCTGGATCCAGTCGAAGTTGACCTCCGGCAGCTCGGCGGTGCCCCCGACGAGTCCCTTGTGGACGATGGACTCGAGCCACAGGCCGGCCCGCGTGCCGTCGCCCGGGTCCGGGAAGTTGTGGGTGAGCGTCCAGCTCTCGGTGTCGCGGTACTGCGAGGTGCCCGCGTCCCACACCTTCATCGTCACGCCGCCGAGGCGCTTGGTGGTCCAGAAGGTCGGCGCGAACTTGTCGGTGCACGGCGAGCCGGTGCACTCCTGGTCCCACGGCGTGTCCGGCCAGTGCGCCTGGTCGTGCGTGGTGCACGCGGACAGGCAGCGGTCGGCCGCGGTGAACACGACCCGGGCGGGCGCCGCCGTCGAGGTGTTCTCGGTGTCGGTGCCGGAGCGGTTGTCGGTGCCGTAGTCGATGTGGTCGAGGTACGCCGCGCGGGAGTACGAGACGACGTCGGTGGCCGAGAGGTTCCGGCCGTACTTGTTCGTCTCCTGCGTGTAGAACAACGACATGCTGTTGCCGTGCGGGTCGAGCACGTAGTCGAGGTTCCAGCGGTACGCCTGGTTGCAGAAGGAGGCGACGAAGCCGCTCTGCCGGCAGGGCTCGCCGACGTTGTTGCCGGCGACCGGGACCGTCTGCACCGAGTTGGTGACCTTGTTCGCCGGCGCGGTGCCGGTGTACCCGGGCAGCCGGTTACGGCCGAAGAAGAACTGGTTGCCGTCCGGGCTGGTCAGCTTCCAGTACTCGTTGTCGTTGTCGCCGTTGACGGTGTCGTTCAGCCGCTCGATCTTCGAGCCGTCGTCGTTCTTGAGCTTCCAGGTGCCGGTGGCGTCGTCCCGGATGAGCTCGTTGGAGCGGCCGTTGAGCGACAGCGTCGCGTTGTCGGTGCCCCAGCACTGGTCCGGCGAGTCGGTGGTGTTGTTCGCGTTCCCGCCCTTGTCGTCGACGCACTGCTTGTAGCGGCGCTCGACGAAGCCCGGCTGGTAGTCGAAGCCCTCACCGATCCAGGACGGCTGGTTGTTGGTGGCCTCGCTGCGCCCGTCGACCGACGTCGAGGAGTACGCCAGCGTCACCACCGGCGCCGGTCCGCCCAGCGCGGGCGGGCTGCGCATCGGGTACTGCCAGGAGAAGTCGCCGCTGTTGCCCCCGGCCGACCAGGTCGAGGACGCCTGCAGGCCGGTCGCCTTGTAGTCGCCGGCCGAGCCCGAGGGCCCCGCCACCGCGGCGAGCATCATGCTGGGCGACGAGACGGACGCCGACTGCGACGCCATGGTGGAGACCGCCGGCAGGTCGACCGTCGCCGTGAGCCGCTTCGACTTGGTGTCGTTGCGGGTCGGCAGCGGCTTCGTCGCGCACTGCGGCAGGTCCGGCGTGCTCAGCGCACAGTCCGGGACCGCCACGAGGCGCAGCCGGGAGGCCCAGTCGCCGCCGTACGCGGTGGCGAAGCTGCCGTAGTCGAGGTTCACCTCGGCCTTCGTCGCCGCCCCCGCGTCGGCCCGCTCAACCTTCATGAGGACCTTGTCGTTCCAGCGGGACGGCAGTGACTGCCGGTCCAGCACCGTGATCCTGGTCCGGCTGCCGGAGCCGGCCACGGAGACGGGCAGCGCGCCGGCCTTCTTGGCCTCGCCGGCGACCGCGGAGTCCGCGACCGCGGTGCCCCCGGCCGGCCACACCGGCGCCGACGCGGCCGCCGCGCCCTGCGAGAGGTCCGCCGGCCGGTCCTGCGCCTTCACCTTGGTGCCGTGGACCGACGGCGTCGTCTGCGCCTGCAGACCCTGCGGCGCGGCGGCCGCCGGCAGGGCGAACAGGCCCTGGCCGAACACCAGGGCCGTGGCCATCGTGACCGGCAGTGCCAGCCTGACCGGGCGCCATCGCCGTCGATGCAATCGTTCGTTGATCAACCTTTCCTCCTCGTGTGCGCGCGGGTGCTTCCGGGCAGGCGTGATCGCCACCCGGCGGTCGTGCGGTATCGCAGGGGCGGTGGATGAATGGATCTTGATCAGCCCGTCGGACGCCAGCCCGGCAGCAGGCCGCAGAGCCGGTCCCCGACGAGCAGTGCGACAGCGTCCGCCTCGAGCTGGCCGGCCGCCATGACGAACAGCGTCACGACGATGCGCTCGGCGCTCGTCATCACGTGCACGTGCTCCAGCGCCACGACGTCGTGGGCGGCGGACGAGTCGACGAGCGCCACCACGGCGGCCGGCGCGGGCGCGCTACCCGCGGACCGGACCGACCGGACGAGCGTCGTGGTCGACATGTGCATGACAACACCGGCTAACCGGGGATGACGGTGGGCATCCCTAACCCCACTCCGACCCCCCGTGGGTGCAGTTGGATCGCTTCACGCCAATCACGATCGCAACGGTGGGCGCCGATGTCAGCGCCGCCGGGCTGAGATGAAGGTGTCTGACATCTTGATCTCAGCGGGGTCCGCCGTGGCACAATGCGCTCCTCCCGGCACCGATCGGTGCCGGTCGAAGCACGTCGGGGCAGGGCGGAATGCTGGAGTTGCTTGGTCTGAACGCGCGGACCGAGGCCGTGTACCGGGCCATGCTCGGCAACCGCAGCTGGGGCATCCGGCAGATCGCCGACCACCTCGAGCTCACCAACGCCCAGGTGAAGGCGGCGCTCGATCAGCTGGCCGAGCTGTCGCTGCTCACGCCGGCCTCGACCGAGCCGGGCGAGTGGCATGCGGTGCATCCGGCGATCGGCCTCTCGGCGCTGCTCGCGCGGGCCGAGGCGGAAGTCAGCGCGCGCCGGCGGCAGATCGATGACACGCGGGCGGCCATCCTGGCGATCGCCGCGCAGCACACGGCGCCGGGCGCGGGCGCCGACGATGACGCGCCGCGGCGGCTGGTGGGCGTGGACGCGGTACGCCGGCGGATGCTGGACCTGAGCGCGGCCGCGAGCCGGGAGTGCCTGTCGCTGAACCCGACGGCGGCGCAGACGACCGCGGCGAAGACCGCGAGCAAGCCGCTCAACCAGCAGATGCTCGAGCGCGGGGTGGCGATCCGGTGCATCTACCAGGAAAGCTTCCGCAACGAGCCGCACCTGGTCGCGGAGGCCAAGTGGCTCACCGCGCTCGGCGGGGAGATGTACACGGTGCCGATCGTGCCGCTGCTCATGGTGATCTACGACCGCTCGACGGTGCTGTTGCCGATCGACCCGGCCGACACGCAGGCGGGGGCGCTGGAGGTGCGCAGCCCTGGGCTGGTCCGGACCGCCTGCGCGCTGTTCGACCAGCTGCTCGCCGTGGCCACGCCCTTCGGGGCGGCGACGCTGCGGGACGAGCAGGGGCTGGACCCGCTCCAGCGGCAGCTGCTCGCGCTGCTGGCGGCCGGGCACACCGACGGCGTCGTGGCGCGGCGGCTCGGGGTCTCGCTGAGCACCGTGCGGCGGCTCATGGCGACGCTCATGGAGCGGCTGGAGGCCCGCAGCCGGTTCCAGGCCGGGCTGCACGTCGAGCAGCGGGGCTGGCTGCGCCAGACCGGGGAGCAGACGCCGCGGGCCGCGCCGTCGGTGTGACGGCGCGGCCCGGGGATCCTTCGGTCGACGGTCGGCTCAGCCCTGCTGGTAGAGGGCCATCACCTCGCGGGCGCTCAGCGCGCCCTGGTAGACCTTCACCTGGTCGATGACGCCGTTGAGCGTCGAGCCGGTGCCGCCCATCAGGCCGCCGAGCATCAGCGGGCCGGTGGAGTCCAGGCCCTTGGCGCCGTTGCCGACGGTGGTCTGCGCCACGCCGTTGACGTAGAGCGTCACCTTGCCGGCCGGCCGATCGAAGACGCCGACCAGGTGCACCCAGGTGCCCGCCGTCGGCGCGGCGTTCGACACCGCCGTGGTCCAGGCGAGGCCGCCGGTGCCGTTGGTCGTGTTGACCGAGAAGTTCCACCGCGGTGTGGTTCCGCCGGTGTAGTTGAGCTTGATGATGGAGCCGATCGACTCGCCCTGCTGGATCACCACGCCCTCATTCGTCGGCAGGCTGGCGAGCTTCACCCAGGCCGAGACGGTGAGCGACTCGTCGGTGACGAGCACGGGGGTGTTGACCTTGGCGTACCCGCCCTGGCCGAGCGCCCCGTTGACCTGGAGGGCGTCGTTGCCGTCGTGACCGGCCGCAGTGAACTGCGTGGTCGGCGAGGCGTTCGCCCAGCCCGGGTCGAGCGTCGCCGGGCGGCCGAAGTACGCGCCGTCGAGGACGTTGTCGCAGTAGCAGTCCACGCCGCCGGAGAAGTCCCAGTTGCCGACCTCGGTCGCGGCGAGCACGCCGGGCATGGCCGGCACGCCGTTGGTGGCGTCGGCGTTGGTGCCCAGCAGGTCGTCGGTCGTCACCGCGCGGCTCCAGGCCCGCACGTCGCCGGCGCGGCTGATGCCCAGCGGCATCGCGGCCCCGGCCACCTTCGCCCAGCCGACGTGGAACTTGCCGGTCGCGTTCCACGGCGTCGCCGTGCGGGACGCCGTCTGCGCGAGCACGCCGTCCTTGTACAGCTTCATCGTCTTCTCACCGGCGTCGTACACGGCGGTCAGGTGCGTCCACACGTCGACGGTCGCCGGCGCCGAGACGCTCGTGCTCGCCGCGGTGGTGGAGTCCGAGTCGTACATGGTGAACACGAAGCTCGTCGTGTCGGCCGAGTTGTACAGCACGAACCCGCTGGTGTTCGTGCCCTCCTGGGACACGATCGCGCGGTTGTTCGCCGTGACGTCGACGATCTTCACCCAGGCCGAGACGCTGAACGACTTCGACGTGTCCAGCAGCGTGCCCGCCGTCTTGGCGTCGCTGCCGGCGCCGAACGACGCGGTCGTCGCGCCCATGATCCGTGAGTTCGCCGCCCAGGTCACGTTGGTGCCGGTCAGCGCGACGTTGCTCACCAGATCGGTGAGGCCGTGCGTGCGGATGTCGTCGAGCGGGTAGTTCGCCACCGCGGCCGACGGGGAGCCGACCAGGAAGGTGTACGCCTTGATCGGGCTGGTGTGGCCGCCCGGGTCCTTGCTCGAGACGTAGAGCGTGTTGAGGCCGAAGCGCGGCGGGGTCAGCGTCATCGCCGGGGACGCGGCGCCGGCCGCGACCGTCACGGTGTTGGTCGGCGGGGACGTCCAGCCCCAGTTGTAGCTGATGACGTCGGAGCCGTTCGGGTCGCCGGCCGGCTCGCTGAAGGTGAACTGGCCGGAGACGCCGGGGCCGCCGGGCGCGGTGCAGGTGCCGATGCCGGCCGGGTTGCAGGCCGGGTACGCCGCCGAGGTGACGACGGGGGTCGTCGGGGCCGTTGCGTCGACGGTGAAGTCGCACCAGCCCGACCAGGGCGAGGCGTCGTTGCCGTCGTTGGTCTGCACCCGGAAGGAGTAGCTCTTGCCCTCCGCGGCGGCGCCGAGGTTGAGCTGGACCGAGCCGACGTTGTTGGCCGGCTTCGCGGGCCCGGCGACCTGGGTCACGGCGCCGGAGGGGAGCTGCTTCCACTCGAAGGTGGCGTTGAGCGTGTCGCTGCCGTCGGCGTCGACGTACTGCGCCTCGATGGACGGCGAGGTGGTACCGACGTAGCCGCCGCAGGCGACCCCGGAGTGCGGGTGCAGGTTGGCCGGCGTGCCCGGGACGGTGTTGTACGTGACGCTCAGCGACGGCGCGCCGTGCCCGTCGTTGGTGGTGTTCGTGAAGAACTTCTTCCACCGGTCCTGCGTGCTCTCGCCCGCGTTGGTGTTGGTGCAGGCGCAGAGGCCGACCGGGTAGACCGTCCAGCCGGCGTTCGCGACCGCCTGCACGTCACCGGGCAGGTTGCCGCCGACGAAGCTGACGAACATGTCGGGCTGGTTCGCGCCGCAGCCGCCCGCCTCGTTGGCGTGCGAGCCGGCCGAGGTGAGGTAGTTCGCGCTCGACCCCAGCGGCCGGGTCGACCAGGGCATCCGGCCCGCCATGCCGACGGTGATGGCGCCGTTGAGGCGGTACAGGTAGGTCGGGGTGTCGGTGCACGAGTAGGAGTGGTCCAGCCACAGGTTCACGGAGGCGCCGAGGATGTGCTTGCCGCGCCAGGTGAGGCCGCCGGACTCGGTCGGGAAGTCGAAGTACGAGCGGTACAGCGAGCCGTCGAAGCTGTTGCGCCCGACCCACGCCATGCCGCCGATGTCCCAGTTGCTGTCGATCGAATTGGCGTAGGCCCAGTTCGTCGACCCCGGGCTGATCGCCGGGTCGATGAAGAGGGGGTACACCGTCTTCGGGTCGCTCAGCGCGCTCGGGTCCGGCACCAGCTCCAGGTCGGAGCCGGCGACGCCGACCCCCAGCGGCTTGGAGACCGCGCTGACGCCGGGCCGGGACGCGTTGCTGACCAGGCCCTTGGCCGGGTTGGCCCGGGCCGCCTTGAGCTGGCTCTCGGAGACGCCGGGCAGCACCTCGCCGGCGCTGGCGAAGTCGATCGACGAGTCCCACGTCGACGCGGCCGAGGTGAGGGCGAGGGTCCGGTCACTGCGGTCGGCGAAGCGGACGTGGCCGTCCGGGGTCGCCTTCGCCGTGACGTCGCCGCCGACGGTGAAGCGGATCCGGCGCAGCGCCGGGTTCGCGGCCGCCTTCGCGTCCTTGACGACCAGCACGTGCTGGAAGCCGGTGACGGTGGCGGTCATCGCGAGGTCGACGCCGGGCAGCACCTCCGGGTAGGTCGCCGTGGCCCCGTCGACGACCGGCGCGGGCAGCTTGCCCGGCCAGCCGAGGTCGAGCCGCTTGCCGCCCTGGACCATCGTCACGACCGGCCCCACGCCGCCGGCCGAGAACCTGACCCCGGACGGGCTCGCGCTCGGCGCGAGGGTGCCGTCGGCGGAGCGCACGAGCGTGGTGTCGACGTCCGCCCACGAGCCGTCCCCGCGCTTCACCCAGCGCGGGGAGACCGAGGTCTCGAGCGTCGTCGACCCGTCCGGATTGGCGAACGCCTGCCCGGTCTGGGTGCGCGCCGCCATGATCTCGACCTTGGTCTTGCAGCTGGCCGCGACCTTCTGCGCCAGCTCCTGGTCGGCGACCGCGCTCGAGCAGGTGACCGGGGCGGCGGCGGCCTCTCCGGGCGCCGCGATGACCGGCAGCGTCGCGCCGGCCAGCAGCAGCCCGAGAGCCCCCGCGATGTGCGCCGCCCGGCCTCTGCCGGGCGAACGACCGTGCCAAGAATGGTGCATGGAATGCCCTCCGAGGAAAGAGAATCGCGTCTTTGCTCGGCTGAGCATGCGCAGCGCACCACCGCTGCGTCACTAGATCTGGTACGGCCTGTAACGGACTGACCGGATCAGGCCAGCCGTCGGCGCCGGTCAGGCGCTTTCGCGTTGACGCGGAGGGCGACCAAGGGCGCGAACCAGAGCCGCCACCGACGTCAGCTGGGGGCGACGAGTTCGGGGTGGGCGGCGATGAAGGCGGGAACCTGCTCGGTGCGCACGGCGGCGAGGAGGTCGAGGGTGGTCTGGTCGAGGGCCTCGGCATAGCGGTTGCCGGGGTCGTTGTTGAAGGTGCCGTTGTTGGTCTTGATGGTGAGCAGGTCGTCGCCGCCGATGCCGCGCATGGCGTAGGCCCAGTCGGCCAGGTCGATGCCGCCGCTGTCGATGGTCATGGCCTTGCCGACGACCTGCAGGACCTGGTTGAGCTGGACCGGGTTGGTCAGCACGTCGCGGCTGAGCAGCTTCTTGAACAGGGCCTTGAGGAACTGCTGCTGGTGGCGCTGCCGGTCGTAGTCGCTGTTGGGCAGCAGCTCCCGCTGCCGGACGTAGTCGAGCGCCTGCCACGGCTCGAGGTGCTGGTAGCCGACGTGGTACACGAACGGGGTGACGCCGGGGATCGGGGACAGGCCCTGGCCGCCGTCGGAGCGGGTGTACTGCCGGTACGGGACCTTCACCTCGCCCTTGGCGTCGTAGCCGACGTGTATCGAGGTGGTTTCCTCGTCGACGTACATGTCGATGCCGCCGAGGACGGCGACGACCTGCTGGAAGCCGGTGAAGTCGACGATGGCGGCGCCGTCGAACGTGACGCCCCACAGCGACTTGATGGTCAGGGCCAGCAGCTCGACGGCGTGGGCGCGCTGGTTGGCGCCGGTGAGGCCGGCGCCGCCCGCCGCGTAGGCCCCGTTGATCTTGTCGTGGCCGCCCGCGAAGCGTTTGGCCCCGTTGTTGTACGGCGGGATCTTCACCCAGGTGTCGCGCGGGATGGAGATGAGGAACGCGGCGTTGTGGTCGGCCGGGATGTGCAGGATGAGGATCGAGTCGGCGCGGACGGGCTCGGTGGGGTCCTGGTCCGGCCGGGCGTCGATGCCGATGAGCAGGATGTTCTTGGCGCCGGTGATGTCCACGTGCCCGCGCTGCTGGCCCCGCGTGCCGGTGTCGCCGAGCAGGTTCTCCTGGGCGACGCTGTGCGTGGCGTAGGAGAAGAGCAGCTGCTTGCCGACGAGCGCGACGCCGGACATCAGGGTGAGCACCACGCCGACCACGATGCACAGCTTCGCCCAGACCGGGGCCCGGTGGCGCGGCACGGCCGGCGGGCGGTCGCCGTCGGGTTCGGGGACTGCGCCGCCCTCGGTGCTCGCCGGGGCGCCGGGCTGGTCGGGCTGGTCTGACGTGCTCACGTGCCGGCTCCAGGGGAACGCGTGGGTGGAGGCTTCACTGTAGCTAGATCAACAACGGCTTGGCTGTGACGACCCGTTGGCCCCGGGTCCGGGGCGGGGGCGCGGCGCCGGGTCAGACGGGCGCCGAAGAGGCCGATCGCGATGAGGAACAGGCCGGCAGCGGCGGCCGCGGCGAGACCGTGGCCGGCCTCGCCCGCGCCGGTCGGCGGGGCGGCCGGGGTGTACCGCAGGAGGCGGGTCGGACCGGCCTGGTCGGAGACGGTGAGCAGGGCGCGACTGTCGGTGGTGGCGGCGATCGCCTCGCCTTGCGGCTCGTCGGGCAGCGGGGTGATGGCCGGGGTCGCGGTGGTGATGGCCGAGATCAGATCGCCGGCCGACGTGTGCCAGGTGTAGGCGTCGGCGTAGGTGCGCAGGGTGACCCAGCTGCGATCGGGGGCAACGGCCGCCCCGGTGACGAGCTCGGCGCCGAGGGAGCCGAACGGGTTGCGGGTGCCGGTCCGGGCGGGGATGAACGTCCCGGCCCGGTGCAGCAGCGCCGGCTGCGGGCCGCGCCGCAGCGGCGCGCCCGTGGTGTAGAGCCCGGCGCGGCCGGTGGCGTCCTTGGTGACCAGGATCGGGCGGTTGCCCGCGTCGAAGAGCAGCGCCTCGGCGTCGTGCGGGCCGTCGGGGTAGCGCAGCGGGAAGGGCGTCGGCGGGGCGCCGTGGTGCGACAGCCGCCAGAGGGTGACGGTGTCGCGCCGCAGGTGCGGATGGATGACATCGGTGTCGCCGGTGTCGGCGACCCACACGGTGCCGTCGGGGCCGGTGGCGAGATCTTCCGGATCGATGGCGCCGTGGGGGTACGCGATGGTGTCCGTCACCGCGCACGAGTGATCCAGCACGAACACCCCGACCGGCTCCGGCGCGGCGGGGGTGCGGCCGTTCTGCACGAGGTAGCCGGTGGGGGTGGCGAGCAGCCCGGACAGCCCGACGGCGCGCGGGTCGCTGATCGTGCACACCGTCGCCGGTGCGGGCGGGGCCGCCTGCGGCGGCGCGGCGGTCGGCCGATCGGCGGGGCGGGCCAGCACGGCGACGAGGACGGCGGCGAGCAGCCCGCCGTTGAGCGCGGGTTGCCAGGATGTCCGACCAGCGGTGTGGGCGCGCCGCACCCGCCGATTGTGGCAGAGCGAACCGCCGCGGGCACGGTAACCGCGGGTGCCGGCGCGGCTCGTTCCCCCGCCCGACGCTACGACGACGCCTGCCTGCCGGTGGCGATCCACGCGTCCAGGGTCTCGTCGTCCAGGGTGTCGGCGGCGACCAGGACGAAGCCGCGGGTTGGGCGGCCGCCCATCTCGAAGGGGCGCACGCCGGGGCGGGCCAGGGCCGGCGCGACGCCCCCGGCGCCGACGCGCACGAGCAGGTCGGGGCCGTAGACGCCGACCGCGATGGCGCCCTCCGGCAGGAACACCAGGCCGCCGAACATCCGCTTTGTCCCGGCGTCGCCCAGGCGCTCCCGAATCCGCATGACCAGGGCCTCGTCGTACGCCACGCCCGGAGTCTAGGAGACTCTCGGCATGACATCACCGCAACTCGGCCGGCCGGGGGTCGTCTCGGTGGCGGGCTGGGCGCTCGTCGGGGGCGCCGCGCTCATCGCGGCGGGCATGGCGATGGAGACGAACGAGTACTTCGTCAGCGTCAAGGTGTACGAGGACGCCGTCGCGGACGGGACCGTGACCTCCGGGTTGTTCGAGGGGCTGTCCTCGCTCTTCGTGCTGGCCGAGGTGACGTTCGTGTTCGGGCTGGCCGTGGCGCTGGCCACGCTGGCCGTGCGGACCGCGCGCGGGGTGCCGGGTGCGCGCACCGCCGCGTGGGTCCTCGCGGTGGTGGCGATGCTCTGCCCCTCGGCGTCGCTCAGCGGCCGGGCGCGGGACAGCGTGGGCACGGCCGGCGTCGTGCAGCGGGGCGTCGAGGCGAGCCTTCCGCAGTGGTACATCCCGGCGCACATCGGCATCGAGGCCGCCGCGCTGCTGTGCCTGATCGCCGGGCTGGTCCTGCTGATGACCCCCGCGGCGCGCCGCTACTTCAGGCCGGCCCCCGTCTCGGCCGCGTAGCGCCCGCGGAAAACCTGAGGCGGGCCGCGGCCCGGCGTTCCTATGCTCGACGGCCATGGGACGACTGCTCAACGTGATCGACGTCGAGGCGACGTGCTGGGACGGGCAGCCGCCGCCCGGGCAGGTCAACGAGATCATCGAGGTCGGGGTGTGCGTCGTCGACATCGAGGCGCGGGAGCGGGTCGGGCGGGACCGGATCATGGTGCGGCCGCAGCGCTCGACGGTCAGCGCGTTCTGCACCGAGCTCACCGGGATCACGCCGGAGGAGGCGGCCGGCGGGGTGACCTTCGCCGAGGCGTGCCGGCTGCTGCTCGAGCGGCACCGCTCGGACTCGCGGCCCTGGGCCAGCTGGGGGGACTACGACCGCAAGCAGTTCGCCCGGCAGTGCCACGGGGCGCAGCGGTACCCCTTCGGCTCCGTGCACGTCAACGCCAAGGCCGTCTTCGCCGACGCGCTCGGGGCGCGGCGACAGGGCATGGCCGGCGCCCTGCGGACGGCCGGCCTGCCGCTGGAGGGGCGGCACCACAACGGCGCCGACGACGCCTGGAACATCGGGGCGCTCGTGTTGTACCTCGTGGAGCGCGGCCAGTGGTCCGAGGCGCCCGACTACGGGGCCTGACCCACCCTGTCGACGATGGCCACCGCGAGCACGGCCGAGGAGTTGGTCACGTCGCCCTGCTTCAGGCCGTCCTCGTCCCGCACCATGATCGAGCGGGTGCCCAGGAAGGCGTGGGTCTGCCGGTCGAAGATGAGGTCGGTACGCATGCCCTGCACCGTCTTCCTTCCGTCCGGCTCGCGACACGTGTCACCCATGTCTCTGCGCCTGACGGGATCCGGGTTCTCGACTGCCGCAACCTCGCCCGCAAAACGGACGTTATCGGGGGAAAAGGCCTTCGAGCTTTCAGACAGGGGCGTACGGCATGACCCAGCGCGGCGATCGACTCCTCCGGTGGACGACGCGGGCCCTCATCCCCGTCGCGGCACTGTTGCCCACGCTGGCTGCCGGCCCGGCCGCGGCCGCTCCGGCGGACGGCGTCCAGGCCGGTGCGGGCTCGGACGTAGTGGTAACGGGCGCGGCGTCGGCGACGTTACTCCTGCTCCTGGCGGGTGGGGTGCTCGTCGTCGCGCGGGGCTTCTTCCGCCAGCGGCGTTCCCGCTCGGTCGGCCCGCAGCGCGGCTGAGCCCGGCCGCCGGCCAGTCCGGTGAGCCCGGCCGCCGGCCAGTCCGGTCGGGGGACGCCCGCTGCCGAATCGGGCGTGGCGGGGGAACCGGTGATTCGGGCAGAATTCCGGCATGACCGCTCCCCGTGGCTTCGCGATCGACACGAGCGTTCCGCATCCCGCCCGGCGGTACAACTACTGGCTCGGCGGCAAGGACAACTTCGCCGCGGATCGGGAGTCCGGGGACAAGATCGCGGCGGTGTACCCGCCCATTCGCATCGCCGCCATCGCCAACCGGCGGTTCCTCGAGCGGGCGGTGGCGTTCCTGGCCGGGCAGGGCGTCTCGCAGTTCCTCGACATCGGCACCGGCATCCCCGTATCCCCCAACACGCACGAGATCGCGCAGGCGATCGTGCCCGGGGCCCGGGTCGTGTACGTCGACAACGACCCCATCGTGCTCAGCCACGCGCGGGCGCTGCTCACCAGCGGGCCCGGCGGGCGGACCGCGTACATCGACGCCGACATGCGCGACCCGGCCCGGCTGCTCGCCGACGGCACCCTGCGCGACGTGCTCGACCTGAGCCGGCCCGTCGCGATCCTGCTCGTTTCCGTGCTGCACTTCGCGCCCGACGCGGCCGGGATCGTCGGGCCGCTGCTCGACGCCGTGCCCGAGGGCAGCTACATCGCGCTCACGCACCTCTCCAAGGACCTGCTCAGCCCCGAGGTGGCGGCGCAGACCGACGCCGTCAACCAGCGGTCCGGGGTCGACATGTGGTTCCGCGGCCGGGACGAGATCGAGGGGCTGGTCCGGGGGCTGGAGCCGGTGCCGCCGGGCATCGTGCCGGTGGCCGAGTGGCGGCCGGACGACGATCCCGCCGAGCGGCCGACGGCCGAGCAGGCGTCGCTCTTCGCGGTGATCGCGCGCAAATAGGCAAGCAGCTTGCCAAGGGCTCGGTGACCCCATGCAGCGGCGACGTAGCGGTACAGTGACGGCGTCACGGGACGGAGAGGGGCATCGATGTCCGATTTCTCGGCGGCCGGCGGCGTCGAATCGTTCGAGTGGAGCCGGCGGGACGCCGCGCGCTACAACGCGGCGCTGGAGAGCATCGACGAGGCCATCGCGTGCTACACCCGGCTGCGCAACCGGGCGGTCACGGCCGGGGACGCCGCGGAGGCGGCGCGGCTGCACGCCGAGCAGGCCGCCTGCCTCGCCGAGCAGGAGCGGCTGCGGCCCGACGACGCCGCGGCCGTCGCCCGGGTGCTCTCGGAGTACCCGGCGCTGACCGCCTGGCTACGCGAGCGCATCGGATAGCTCGGGCCGGCGCAGCCGCAGGCCGCGGCGGACCAGCGCCGGGCCGGCCCAGGCGACGGCCGCGAAGATCAGCGCCAGGCCGAGCCAGCCGGGCGCGCCAAGGCCGATGACCAGCGCGATCAGCAGCGGCGGGGCGGCGAGGTTGCCGATCTGGCGGCCGGTCTGCTGCGCCGCCTGGTACTGCCCCTGGGCCCAGTCCGGGGCCAGGCCGAACACCACGGCGGAGGTGGCCGTGGACAGCCACAGCTCGCCGAGCAGATGCACGAGCGCGGCCAGCACGACGAGCGCGCCGACCAGCCACGACGCGCGGTGCTCGGTCAGGCCGAAGAGCACGCAGGCGCCGGCCACGACCAGCGCGCCGCGCCGGCCCACGGGGATCGCGTCGGCCGCCGTCGCCGTGCCGCGGGAGGCCCACACCTGCAGGGTCACGCAGCCGATCGTGTTGACGAGCAGCGCGGCGCTGACGAGGGCGACGGGGGCGTGGGTGTACCGCACCAGCCACAACGGCAGCGCCAGGCTCACCATCTCGTTGTAGAGCGCGGCCGCGAGCCCGTCGACGAGCGCGAAGCCCATGAACGGGCGGTCGCGCAGCGCCACCATCCGCGGGCCGCCGACCGGCGCGGGCACCACCGCCGGTCGCTCGATCCGGCCGACCAGGACGGCGGCGATCAGGAAGCTCGCCGCGTTGCCGACCAGCACGACCAGGTAGCCGGCCCGGCTGTCCAGGGCGAGCGGGATACCCCCGGCGAGCGTGCCGAGCGCGATGCCGGCGTTGTTGGTCGAGCGCCAGTACGCCCGCGTCCGCACCCGCTCGGCCGGTGGCACCGCGGCCGCGATGAGCGCCCCGTTGGCCGCCTTCGCGGTCGCGTCCCCAACGGCGATGAGGCACGCGATCGCCGCGAACCCCCACACCCCCTCGACCCGGGCGAGGCCCGCGTAGCAGACCGCCGACGCGAGCAGCGCGGCGACGTAGATCCGCTTGGGGCCGAGGCGGTCCACGACGTACCCCATGGGCGTGCTCAGCACCATGCCCACCAGCGCCCCGGCGGACAGGCCGACCGCGACCTGGCCGACGGTGAGCCCGACGTACCTCGTGAGCAGCAGGGCGGACGTCGTGAGGTACGCGCCGTTGCCGAACGTGTTCACCAGCGTGGCGAACATGAGGATGCGCGACGTGCGGTTCACGCCGGGCAGCCTAACAAGACGTACGTACGGTTTTAAAGCCTATTCGCCGGTCGCCGGCTCGACGAGGGAGGCGGACAGGGCGGCGTCCTTCTCGGCCACCATGGCCCGCAGCGACTCCTGGAAGTCGCGGACCTTGGCCAGCAGCTCGGGGTCGGCGGCGGCCAGGATGCGCACGGCGAGCAGGCCGGCGTTGCGCGCCCCGGCGATCGACACGGTGGCCACCGGGATGCCGGCCGGCATCTGCACGATCGACATGAGCGAGTCGAGGCCGTCGAGGTACTTCAGCGGCACCGGCACGCCGATCACCGGCAGCGGGGTCGCCGAGGCGACCATGCCGGGCAGGTGCGCGGCGCCGCCGGCCCCGGCGATGATGACCTTCAGCCCCCGGGCCACGGCCTCACCGGCGTAGTCGAGCATCAGGTGCGGGGTGCGGTGCGCCGAGACGACCCGGACCTCGTACCCGACGCCGAACTCGTCCAGCGCCTCGGCGGCCAGCCGCATGACGGGCCAGTCGGAGTCGCTGCCCATGATGATGCCGACGTCCACCGGGTTCGGCTCGCCGATCAATGCTGGTACCCCTCTTCGAGAATCTGGGCCGCGCGGCGGGCGCGCCGGCGGCAGTCGTCCATGTCGTCGCCCAGCACCGTGACGTGACCGATCTTGCGGCCCGGGCGGACCTGCTTGCCGTACAGGTGGACCTTGGCCCCGGGCTCCTCGGCGAACAGGTGGTGCAGCCGCTCGTCGATCGACATCCCGCCGGGCTCGCCGCCCAGCACGTTGGCCATCACGACGGCGGGTGCGGTGAGCCGGGTGTCGCCCATCGGGTAGTCCAGCACGGCCCGCAGGTGCTGCTCGAACTGCGAGGTCCGGGCCCCCTCGATGGTCCAGTGCGCCGAGTTGTGCGGGCGCATCGCGAGCTCGTTGATGAGCAGCCGCCCGTCGGTCGTCTCGAACAGCTCGACCGCCAGCACGCCGACCACGCCGAGCCCGGTCGCGATGTCGATGGCCAGCCGCTGGGCCTGCACCGCGAGGTCCTCGTCCAGCCCGGGGGCCGGCGCCAGTACCTCCACGCAGATCCCGTTCTCCTGGACGGTCTCGACGATGGGGTACGCCGCGACCTGCCCCAGCGGCGAGCGCGCCACGACGGCGGCCAGCTCGCGACGCAGCGGCACCAGCTCCTCGGCCACGATCTCGACGCCGTCGGGGATGTCGGCCGGCGAGTCGGCCACGAACACGCCCCGCCCGTCGTACCCGCCGGTCGCCGTCTTCACGATGATCGGCCACCCGACCTCGTCCCCGAACGCCTTGGCGTCCCCGGCCGTCCAGCGCGGCATCGGGAACCCCTTCGCGCCGAGGTGCTCGCGCATGAGCCGCTTGTTCTGGGCGTACTGCAGGGCGTCCGCCCCCGGCAGCAGCGTGTGCCCCTCGGCCGCGAGCGCCCGGATGAGCTCGCCGGGCACGTGCTCGTGGTCGAAGGTGACCACGTCGCAGCCCTTGGCGAACTCCCGCAGCGCGGCCAGGTCGTCGTGCCGGCCGATCTGCACGTCGGCGGCGACCAGCGCGGCGCCGTCCTCGGGCGATACGGCGAGCACGCGCAGCGACTGGCCGAGAGCGATGGCGGCCTGGTGGGTCATCCGGGCCAGCTGCCCCCCGCCCACCATGCCGACGACGGGAAGTCCGGTTCGGGTGTCCATAGGGTGGCCAGCCTAGCGTTTTCGCTCCTCACACCCGGAACCGGCCGAGCTCGCGCAGTCGGGCAGTTGGCTACAGATACGAAAAGTCGGGCACTCCGTGCCGCGACTTTTCGGATATTTACCCTGTCGGGTTATAAGTCCGATATGTCGTGGCGCGGAGCGCCCGACATGTCGCTTTTGCTGGTTATCGGGCGGGCGCAGCGGGTTCGGGCATGTCCGACTTGCTCGACGTACCGCTGCGCCCGGTCTTGAACATCACACCGCCGGACCGCGCCTGCGCAGCTCGTCGACGGACTCCATGGCCTGGCGCAGCTCGCTCAGCCAGGTGTCGGCGTGCTGGCCGACCAGGGCCACGCACCAGGCCAGGGCCTCCGAGCGGGACCGGGCCACGCCGGAGTCGACCAGCGTGTCGAGGACCTGGCGCTCCGCCTGACGCAGGCGGGTCATCACCGGCGCCGAGTGGGTGGTGAACAGCTCGCGGGCCTCGCCGACCTGCACGCCCCACGAGACCTTGCGCCGGTAGCGGCGCTCCAACTGCTGCGCGATGCCGATGCGCTGGTCCCGCGTGGTCTCCCGGAAGCCGGCGACCCGGCCCTGGGCGGCCGCGGCCCGGTCGGCCTCGCTCGCGTCCTCGGCCAGGGCCGGCTCACTCAGGCGGCCCACGATCAGGATCTCGTCCCGGTCGATGGTCACCTCGGCCGGCCCCTGGAACCAGCCCTCCGGCAGCGCGCCGGCGATCCAGGCGGTGGCGTCGTCGGCCGGCGGCGGCTCGCTGCGGGGCCCGCCGCCCCGGCCCCAGGGCACGTCTCCTCGTCGCATCATCTCTTACCCCTTTGCTCGTGCAACCTTGATTACACGATTACACCCCTGCACGGAGACGCCAAGGGTCCGGAGTTCGCCCAGCGAGAACACGATCAGGCGAGCTTGGCGACCAGGTCCTCCAGCGCCGTGACGGGCGCGTCGCAGACGAAGCCGCGGCAGACGTACGCCGTGGGGAGCCCGTCACGCAGCGACCGGGACGCGAGCAGCGGCACGCCCTCCCGGTCCGGCTCGCCGGCCACCACGACGGCCCCGGGCGGGGCGTGCCACCAGGCGGCCGCCACCAGCGGGTCGTCGGGGTCGGCGGTGGCGATCGCGATCTCGTACGGCCCGGAGACGAGCGCCTCGCCGGTGGCGCAGGCGTAGCCGGTGAACCGCCCGTGGGTCGAGGCCACCGCCGCGATGGTGGCGAGGGCCTGCTCGGCCGCCTCGCGGTACGACGGTTCCGCCGTCAGCGCCGAGAAGGCGACGAGCGCCGCGGCGACCGCCGACAGGCCCGAGGGCGTGGCGTTGTCGGTGATGTCGGCCGGCCGGGCGACGAGCGCCTCGGCGTCGTCGGCGGTGTCGAAGAAGCCGCCGCTGTCGGGGTCGCGGAAGCGCGCCAGCGCCACGTCCAGCAGCTGTCGGGCCAGGTCGAGCCAGCGCCCGTCGCCGGTGGCCTGGTGCACCGCGCAGAACGCCTCCGCGACGGCGCCGTAGTCCTCCAGGACGCCGGCCGGCTCGCCGGCCACGCCGTCGCGGGAGACCCGGCGCAGGCGGCCGTCGACCAGGTGGACGCGGGCCAGGAACTCGGCTGTGCGCACCGCGAGCGCGACCGCGTCGGCGTCGCCGTACGCGCGGCCGAACTCGACCAGCGCGGTGATCGCCAACCCGTTCCAGGCGGCCACCACCTTGTCGTCCCGCGCCGGCTGCGGCCGCGCGGCGCGGGCCCGCAGCAGCTTGCCCCGGACGTCTTCCCAGCGCTCGGCGTTCGTCGGGTCCTCGGGCAGCTGCAGGACGGAGCTGCCGTGCTCGAAGGTGCCCTGCGGGGTCACCTTGAGGAGGTACCGCGCCCAGGCCGCGTCGATCTCGCCGAGCACCTCGTCGAGCTGCGCCGGCGTCCACACGTAGGTGAGGCCCTCCTCGCCGTCGGCGTCGGCGTCCAGCGCGGAGACGAACCCGTGCCCGTCGTGCAGGTCGCGGGCCAGGAAGGCGGCCGTCTCGTGGGCCACCCGCCGCCCGGTCCCGCTGCCGGCGACGCGGTCGAGGTGGGTGTACACCCGCAGGAGCAGGGCGTTGTCGTACAGCATCTTCTCGAAGTGCGGCACGGTCCAGGTGCGGTCGACGGCGTACCGCGCGAAGCCCCCCGCCAGCTGGTCGTACATGCCGCCGCGGGCCATCCGCTCGCACGTGTGCTGGACCGCGTCGAGCACGTCGTCGTCGCGCGTGCGCTGGTAGTGCCGCAGCAGGAAGAGCAGCGCCATGTGCGGCGGAAACTTGGGCGCCCCGCCGAAGCCGCCGTGCTCGGCGTCGTAGGACTGCATCAGGGTGGCGGCGGCGTCGTGCAGTACCGAATCGGTCAGGGCTTTGGCGGCCGGACGCTCCGCCACCTGGCGCACGGCCTCGACCACGGCGGCGCTCTGCTTGACCACCGCCTCGCGCTGCACGCGCCACGCGTCGGACACGGCCCGGACCAGCCGCAGGAAGGCATCCCGCGGGAAGTACGTCCCGCAGTAGAACGGCTGCCCGTCAGGCGTGGCGAACACCGTCATCGGCCACCCGCCCTGCCCGGTCATGACCTGCGTCGCGGTCATGTACACCGCGTCGACGTCGGGCCGCTCCTCCCGATCCACCTTGACCGGCACGGTGAGCTCATTGACCAGCGCCGCGACTTCCTCGTCCTCGAACGATTGGTGCGCCATGACATGACACCAATGACAAGCCGCGTACCCGACCGAGATGAGCACGGGCACATCCCGCCGCCGCGCTTCCTCGAACGCCTCCGGCGACCACTGCCACCAGTCGACCGGATTGTCCTTGTGCTGCAGCAGATAGGGCGACGTCGCACTGGCGAGACGATTGGCCATGTCTCAACCCTCTCACGCGTGCGCGGCGCCTTGGGCACGGAGGACCAGCAGGTCCAGGCAGTCGATGACCGGTTCGGTCGGGTCGGCGGCGCGGAGGCGGGACAGGCCCGTCGCGTACTCCTCGTCGCTCAGCAGGAGCAACGGGGTGTGGGCGGCCCGGTCGAAGGTCGCCAGGGCATCGGCCAGGGTCTCGGCGGTGCGCTGAGGGATGGGCTCCAGGGCGATCTCGGTGCAGCCCGCGGTACCGAACGCGGAGACCACGGCCTCGACCGACGGGAACCTGGCGTCGAGGATGCGGGCGGCCTCGCGGAAGTGGCGGAAGAGGCTCACGCCCTCGGTGCGGCCGGCGAAGGCCGAGCGGATCAGGATCAGGCCGCCCGGGCGCAGGACGCGGCGGATCTCCGTGGCGGCGGCGGGCAGGTCCGGGATGTGGTGCACGACGGTGGACAGCCAGACGGCGTCCACCGCGGCGTCGTCGAGGGGGATGTTCGCGGCGTCGCCCTGGAGGGTCGGGTGTTCGGCGGCGGCGCGCATCGCGGCGGAGGGCTCGACGGCTACCACGTCGATGCCGTACCAGCGACTGAAGGCGGCCGCCCAGTGGCCGGCGCCGGAGCCCAGGTCCAGCAGCCGGGTCGCGGGCGTGGGGCGCAGGTGGTGGGCGACCCGCTCGCGCCAGGCGGCCAGCGCGTCGTCGCCGAGGTGCCGCCCGGCCACGAACGCGGCGGCGGCCTGCCGGTCGTACTCGATCATCGCCATCGATTCGCATCCTACCGAGCTTCGGGGTCGACAGGAGTGTGACGTTGTGGCACAGTTCTAGAACTGTTGGGACTGTTCTAGAACTGTGGAGGTGGGCCGTGGGTGAGGTGTTGATCCGGCCTCGGCGGGAGGTCGTGCGGGGGCCGCTCATGGGGGATCCCGGGGCGCTAGGGCGGTTCGGGGAGTACGGCGGGCGGTACGTGCCCGAGTCGCTCATCGGGGTGTGCCGCGAGGTCGAAGAGGCGTTTCGCGAGGCGTGGGCGGATCCGGCGTACCGCGGCCAGCTCGATCGCCTCCTGAGCACCTATGCGGGACGGCCCACGCCGCTCACGCCCGCGCTGCGGCTCTCCGCCGAGCTCGGGGTCACCGTGCTGCTCAAGCGGGAGGACCTCGCGCACACCGGGTCACACAAGATCAATAACGTGCTCGGGCAGGCGTTGCTGGCCAAGCGGATGGGGCGTACGCGGCTCATCGCGGAGACCGGGGCCGGGCAGCACGGGGTGGCCACGGCCACGGCGGCGGCGCTGTTCGGGTTGCGGGCGACGGTGTTCATGGGGGCGCGGGACGTCGAACGGCAGGAGCTCAACGTGTTCCGGATGCGCATGCTCGGGGCCGAGGTCGTCCCGGTGCACTCCGGGGCGCAGACGCTCAAGGACGCCACCAGCGAGGCGATGCGGCACTGGGTCGGGGCGGTGGACGAGGCGCACTACTGCATGGGGTCGGTGCTCGGGCCGGCGCCGTACCCGTGGATGGTCCGCGAGCTGCAGCGGGTGATCGGCGACGAGGCGCGGCGGCAGTGCGCGACCGAGCTGCGGGCGGCGGTGCCGGACTACGTGGTGGCCTGCGTCGGCGGCGGGTCCAACGCGGCGGGCACGTTCGCCGGGTTCGTCGACACGCCGGCGCGGCTGGTCGGGGTGGAGGCCGACGGCGGGGCCGGGGCGAGCCGGGGGCGGCTCGGCGTGCTGCACGGGGTGCGCTCGATGTTCCTGCAGGACGAGCATGGGCAGGTGGCGGAGGCACACTCGATCGCGGCCGGGCTGGACTACCCGGGGATCGGGCCGGAGCACGTGCACCTGCGGGATTTGGGCAGGGCGCGGTACGTCAGCGTCTCCGACTCCGAAGTCACCGAGGCGGCGATGCGGCTGGCGCGCACCGAAGGGATCATCGCGGCGCTGGAGTCGGCGCACGCGGTGGCCTGGGTGCTGCGCGGGCAGATCCCGGCGGGGTCGACCGTGCTGATCACGCTGTCCGGGCGCGGGGACAAGGACCTGGCGACGCTGAAGGAGGCGTTGTGAAGCTGCTGATGCCGTACGTCACGGCTGGTATCACGCCCGATTGGACGTCATACGTGGAGGCCTTCGCCTCGGCCGGGGCCGACATGGTCGAGATCGGGCTGCCGTTCTCCGATCCCACCCTCGACGGGCCGACGATTCAGGAGGCGACTTCGGTGGCGCTCCGCCGGGGCGCGACGCTGGATGCCATCTTCCGGGACATGTCCGGACTCTCGGTCCAGATCCCCCTCATCGCCAGCACCTATGCGAACCTCGTGATCCGCGAAGGCGCCGGCGCCTTCTGCCGGCGGCTCCAGCATGCCGGATTCGACGGACTCATCGTCCCCGATCTCCCCCTCGAAGAGTGCGCCGAAGTGGCCGAGCACATCGACCTCGCCCTGCTCGCCTCCCCCGCCACCTCCGACGCCCGGCTGACCGAGATCGGGCGGCGCAGCAAGCGGTTCGTGTACGCGGTCACCGTCATGGGCACGACCGGCGAGCGGGCGGAGCTGGCCGCGTCGGCCGGGGTGCTCGCCGGGCGCCTCAAGGCCCGGACCGAACTGCCGGTCTTGTTAGGATTCGGCATCTCCACGCCCGCGCAGGCGGCGGAGGCGGCGGGCCTGGCCGACGGCGTCGTGGTCGGTGCCGCCGTCATGCGTCGCGTGCTCGACGGCGCCGGCCCGGCCGAGGCCGGCGCGTACGTGCGCGAGCTGAAGGCGGCGATGTCAGGAGGGTGACGCTTGGTCCGCGAGGTGGAGCCCCGCTACCGCGCCATCGCCGCCGACCTGGCCGCGAAGATCCACGCCGGCGTGTACCCGGCCGGCGCCGCCCTGCCCGCCCAGCGGGAGCTCAGCACCTCGTACGGCGTCACGCTCATGACCCTTCGCCAGGCCCTGCGCGAGCTGAGCGACGAGGGACTCATCGTGCAGCAGCCCGGCCGGGGCACGTACGTGTCGCCGCCGCACCTGGCATACCGGCTGGGCTCGCTGCGCAGCCTCGCCGACGACCTTCGCGAGCAGGGCCACGCGGTGCGGACGGTGGTGGTGGCGGCCGAGCTCTGCCCGTCGCCGCGGTTCGGACCCGGGTCGCTGCGGCTCGAGCGCGTGCGGGAGTTCGCCGGGCGGCCCTCGGTACACCAGGTGTCCTGGGTCCCTCCGCCACTCGCCGAGCGGCTCATCGGCGTCGATTTCGCCGCCGTCGCGTTGTATGCCGCGCTCGCCGATGCCGGCGTCGCCGTGGCGCGGGCCGCGGAGACCATCCGGCCCGCGCTGCTCGATCCGATTTCGCGGGCGTACCTCCACGAGCCCGCCGGAACCGCGGTGTTCGTGAGCGAGCGGTTGACGTACACGCTGGACGGCGCGGTGGTGGTGGACGATCGGGCGGTCATCCTGGGCGACGCCATGGAGATCCGCGCCGAGCGCGCCGCCACCGGCCTGTCCATGACCTGGTCCGGCGCCGGCCGCCCATGATGCTGCTCATGATCTTTACGAAATGTCGGGCGCTGGCGCGCCACGACATTTCGGACTTATACCCTGACGGGTCATAAGTCTGATAGCAGGTGATTCAGACGTGGCCGCGCAGGGACTCGTCGTACGTCACCGTCGGGGCGCTGCCGAGCACGCCCTTCGCCCCGCGCTGGAACGCCGTCGCCTCGCTGCGCCGCTTGAGCTGCACGGCCAGTTCGCCGCAGGCCGGGCCCCCGTCGAGCCGGGCCATCCCGCCGGCCGGCAGCAGCGCCACCGCGTCCGGCTGACCCGCCGGGCGGGCGCTCACCCCGACGACGGTGCCGGCCAGGGCGTGGTTGCCGCGGGTCAGCGTGACCCGCTCGCCCAGCCGCAGCCCGCGCCCGTCGACCGCGAGGATCTCGGTGTCGGCGACCGGGGTGCGCCCCTCCACCAGCGCCGCGCGCTGCAGTCCCGGGCTGCGCAGCGCGGTCAGCACGGTCGATCGCGTCAGGCTCGTCCGGGCGGTGGTGACGCCGACGTCGTACAGCGTGGTGTCACACTCCACCGCCGCGGCCTCCGGCAGCGCGCCGAGCCGCACCACCTGCTGCGGGGTGAAGTGCCCGACCAGGCGTAGATCGGCGCCGCCCGGCAGATCGGCGAAGCGCTCGCCGCCGCCGAAGTGGTCCAGCACGATGAACGCTCCTACCGACGCCACCGCGCAGCCCAGCACGCTGGCCAACCCCCGTCTGCCCACACTCGGTCACGGTAAGCGACGACGGCGTGCCGCACGGGTAGGCCCGCCGGTGTGTCACCGCCAGGGATTCAGGCGGCCCAGTTGGGGTCGCGGCCGAGGTACCGCAGCAGCGCCGCCACCTCGTCGTCGCCCGCCTCCGCCGGCACGACGGCGGCGTAGGCGCCCCACTGGCGCAGCGGCTCGACGATCTCCTGGGCCACGGCCAGCAGGTCCCGGGCCAGCTCGGGGGTCAGCGGCGACGGCTGCCCGGTGGCCGCCGCGATGTCCCAGGCGTGCACGGCCGCGTCGAGCGCGCAGACCCCGGCGCCGATCTGGGGCGCCAGCCGGCCCTGCGGCAGCGGGGTGGGCGCGTCGGCAGCATCGTGCGCGACGGTGGCCCAGGCCGCCGCGGCCGCGCGCATGCCGTCCTCGGCGAACTCCGCGGGGTCCTCGCCGTGCAGGTGTCCGTCGGGGGCGAACGGGTCGTACGACGGGAACCCGCTGCCGGTGATCGTCGCCGCGAACCCGCGCTGGTCGCCGGCGGCGTGCTGCAGCACCTGCGTGACGTTCCACTGCGCGCAGGGCGTCGGCCGCTCCCAGTCGTCGGGCCCGACCCCGTTCACGACGGTGCGCAGCACCCGGTGGGCCTCGTCCAGGATCTCCCACGTGCTCGTCAGCTGCTCGTTCATGGCTGCGCGTCTCCCTTTGCCTCGCTCGCTTGTGCCATCACCCTATCAGAACGGAATGCTCTATTCCAATAGGGTGCCCGACTGATGACTTTTCGGACATATACCTGGTCAGGGTATAAATCCGATAAGTCGTGGCGCGCCAGCGCCCGACTTATCGGCCCAAAAACTTGCGAATCCAACGAAGCCCTGCCGTCAGGACGAAAGCGCGTGAATCAGACCGCGCCCTCGGCGCACAAATGGCGGCGCTGGACCTGGCGCCGCTCCCGCCCGACGAAGCCCTGCCGTCCACACGAAAAGCGCGTGGATCAGACCGCGCCCTTGGCACGCAGGTGGCGGCGCTGGACCTGGCGCCGCTCCCGCAGCACTGCCAGCAGGCCGTCCGGCGACAGCGGCGGATAGAACAGGAAGCCCTGCGCGGCCGTGCAGCCCAGCTCCGTCAGCCGCGCCCGCTGCTCCGGGTTCTCCACCCCCTCGGCCACCACCCGAAGCCCCAGCCGGCGGCCCAGGTCGACCGTGGCCTGCACGATCGCGCCCGGCTTCGGGGCGTCGAGCATCTGGGCCACGAACTCGCGGTCGATCTTGACCTCCTGGACCGGGACGCGGGTCAGGACGGTGAAGGCGGAGAAGCCCGTGCCGAAGTCGTCGACGGCGAGCTGGACGCCCAGGCGGCGCACGCGGACGAGGACGTCGTCGATCACCGGGGAGCTGGAGAGCATGACGGTCTCGGTGATCTCCAGGACCAGCAGCTCGGCCGGGAGGCGGTGGCGGGACAGGAGGTCGCCGATCGTCTCCGGCAGCTGGCGCTCGGCCAGGCTGCGGGCCGAGATGTTGACCGCGACCGGGACGGCCAGGCCGGCCCGGCGCCAGGTCGAGGCGAAGGTGATCGCGCGCTCCAGCACCCAGTGGGTCAGCGGCGCCATGAGCTCGCTCGCCTCGACCGCGGGCAGGAACTGGTCCGGGGCCAGCTTGCCGCGGCGCGGGTGCTGCCAGCGGATCAGCGCCTCGACGCCGGTGATGGGCCCGCCGGTCCCCGAGGCGCCGGCCGGGCCGGTGAGGGCGATGGCCGGCTGGAGCTCCAGGGTGAGCTGGTCCTCGCCCGGCGCGGCGGCCAGCGCCTCCCGCAGCTCGGCGAGCAGCGCCAGGCGGTCGGTGTTGGCGTCGTCGCGGGACGCGTCGTACCAGGCGACCGGCTGACCGCCGTGTTTGGCCTGGTACATCGCGATGTCCGCGCGCCGTAGCAGCTCGGTGAGGTCGGCCGAGCCGGCCGCGGCGACCACGACGCCGATCGACGTCTCCGTGGACAGGGCCACGCCGCCGACCCGCATCGGGGCGGCGATCTGGGCGCCGAGCTTGCGGGCCCGCTCGACGGCGGCGGCCAGCGCCAGGTCGGCGCCGCCCGCGGCGAGGTCGGTGATGAGGATGGCGAACTCGTCGCCGCCGAGGCGGGCGTGCAGGTCGCCGTCGGGGCCGGCCTCCAGGACGCGGCGGGCGATGACGCGCAGCACCTCGTCGCCGGCGTTGTGCCCGAGGGCGTTGTTGACCTCTTTGAAGTCGTTCACGTCGAGCAGCAGCAGGGCCACCGGGTCGCCGGCTCGGCAGGCCGACAGGCGCAGGTTGCCGCGGGCCAGCAGGGCGGCCCGGTTGAACAGGCCGCTGAGCGGGTCGCGCACGGCGTCGTACGTGGTGCGCTCGCTCATCGCCCGCAGCTGGTCGTGCGTGATCGCGTCGTGCAGGGCCGCGGCCAGGGCGTCGCCGAAGGTGGCGAGCATGAGCCGGTCGCGGGCGCGCTGCGGCTCGGGGCCGGCCAGGTGCAGCTCCCCCACCGCGACCGGGCCGACGGCCAGCGGGCGGCTGGTGTGCGGGCCGGGCGGCAGCTCGCCGTAGGTGCGGCCGCCGGCCAGCACGACCCGGGCGGCGGGGACGCCGAAGAGGCGCACCGCCCCGGCGATGCCGGCATGGGCGGCGTCGCGCTCGTCGAGGCGGTTGAGGTCGCGGGCCACCTCGGCGAACTCCGACCAGGTGCGGCGCTCGTCGTCCTCGCCGATGCGGTTGGCGTAGAACTGGTGCATCAGCCAGAGCACCGGCGGCAGGAGCAGCAGCAGGAAGCCGCTGGTGGCGCAGGCCCACACGATCACCAGGCCGGCCGCGACGTTGCCGACCAGCATCAGCATGGTGCTGCCGAGCATGGATCCGCCGACCGTGCGCGGGGTCCCGCCGCCGGTCGCCACCACGCGCACGGTGACGAGCGCGACGGTGGCCAGGTGGTACACGACCGCGGCGGCGCACAGGGCGCCGATCAGCCGGGGCGGGAGCCCGTCGTCGGACTCGGGACCGCGGGCGAGCCCCACGACCAGCGCGGCGAGGCCGGCGCCCACGGTGAGCGCGGCGACGCCATAGAGGGTCTCGCGGGCCGGCCTCGCCCGCGGGGTGTTCCGGTCGAACAGCTGCAGGGCGGCGTGCGCGGCGCCGAAGCCGATCAGCGCGACCGGCGCGACCAGGACGGGCGCCAGGCTCGCGCAGAGCACGACGATCGCGGCCTCGCCCCAGGCGAGCCGGGCCAGGCCGCCGCCGACCCGCACGCGCAGGCGGGCCAGCTGGGAGATCATGGCCACCGCGGCGCCGGTCAGCAGCGCGATCGGCACGGCCGGCCCGCTGTCGAGCCTGAACCGATTCAATGCGGCGCCGACGGAACCCTCGGGCAGGCGCACGGCGAGCACCAGGGAGATCGCCACGGCGAGCGCGGCGGCCGCGACCAGGGCGCTGACCAGGCGCGATGAGAGCGGCCTCATCGCGGCCCCGCACCGACCGAGAACCGTCGATGGGTATGCGTCGGGGCACTCACCATTTGCCCCCTTCCCCGGCCCACAGGGATGCGCGTCCGGCGAATGAAACGCGCACCTCGTGAAGGCTAAGGCACGACGGAAAGGGACAACAGTGGTCAGCGATGCGTTTCTAGACCAGGTGGTGGATGGACGCCACTCAGGCGGGCGTCGATTTGTCCAGCTGATCGGGGTCGGTGCCGGATCGCTCGGCCACCTCGGCGCCGGATCGCGCGGCCGCGTCGGCGGCGGTCTTGCGATCGGCATCGGGGTCTGGGAATTCTGCCGGAAGGCGACGGATCCGCGCGGTCATGTTGCGGATCAGGAAAACCGTCACAATGCCCAGGAGCACGATGATGAGGAGCCCCATCGGGCCGGCCAAGCCGCCCGAGCGGGTGTCGCCGAAGTTGTTCTCGGCCAGAACGTCCAACGCGCTCATAGCTTCACCTTACGCCCGCGAAGAGATCGTCTTCCGGGACGCTCGACTCGACGAACGACTTGACCAACTCGTAGTCCTCGGTCGGCCAGATCTTCTGCTGGATGTCGAGCGGCACGGCGAACCAGAAGCCGTCGGGGTCGACCTGAGTGGCGTGCGCGCGCAGGGCGTCGTCGCGGACGTCGAAGTACTCGCCGCAGGGCACCTGGGTGGTGATCCGCTCGGAGGGGTCGGGCCAGTCCGCCCGCTGCTCCTCCCAGCCCTTCATCCACTCCGTGTACGGCGACTCGCCGGTCGCCTCGATCATCGCCTCGTGCAGCAGCTGGATGCGGGTCCGCGACCAGCCCATGTTGTAGTACAGCTTCAGGGGCTGCCACGGCTCCCCGAGGTCCGGGAAGCGGTTCGCGTCGCCGGCCGCCTCGAACGCCACCATGCTGATCTTGTGCGTCATCACGTGGTCGGGGTGCGGGTAGCCGCCCCGCTCGTCGTAGGTGGTGAGCACGTGCGGCCGGAACTTGCGGATCAGCTCGACGAGCGGCGCCGCGGCCTCCTCCGGGTCGACCAGGCCGAAGCAGCCCTCGGGCAGTGGGGGCAGCGGGTCGCCCTCCGGGAAGCCCGAGTCGACGAACCCGAGCCACTCCTGGCGGATGCCCAGGATCTCCCGGGCGCGGTCCATCTCGGCGCGACGGATCTCGGCGATGTTCTCCCAGATCTCGGGCCGGTCGAGCTTCGGGTTGAGCACGCTGCCGCGCTCGCCGCCGGTGCAGGTGACGACGAGGACGTCGACCCCTTCGGCCACGTACTTCGCCATGGCGGCCGCGCCCTTGCTCGACTCGTCGTCGGGGTGTGCATGCACCGCCATCAACCGCAGCTGCTCGGTCACGAGCCTCTCCTCCAAGACGTGGACAGCCCCGCCACGTGGGCGTCCCGGGTAACGACCCTATTGTGGTCCGTACCTCCGACAAAACGACGAGGACGTACACCCGTGACCGACGTGAACGAGACGCACGCCACATCGAAGTACCCGCCGGGGCGCTACGGCCGCCGGCGCGAGCCGCAGCCGCGCCGCCGCTGGCTGATGCTCACGCTCGCCGCGGTCGTCGCGGTGGCCGGGCTCGCCATCGCGTGGCAGCTCTACGTGCAGTACGGCCCGCAGGAGTACGAGCCGCAGGTCCAGCGCTTCTACAACGTGACCAACGACGGCGTCACGGTGGACTTCGTGGTGCGCAAGGAGGCGGGCAAGCGGGCCACCTGCAGCGTGCGGGCCCGCTCGGCCAGCGGCGAGGAGGTCGGGCTGGCCCAGGTGGACGTGCCCACCGGGGCCGAGGCGCTCGTCACGTACCGTCTCGCGACCAGTGACCGTCCGGTGACCGCGGAGGTGCCCGCCTGCGGGCCGTTCAAGGGCAAATAGGGGTCGCCTCGGGGGCCGGGTGCAAAGAGGTGAAGTTGACCCGGCGGTAACGCTTCGGCAAATTCAAGTGGCCGTGGTGATGCGAGTCACTGGTACCTTTGTGGTTTGACCGAGCGTGCCCGTGAGGAGATCTTCAGTGTCAACCACCGACGGCAACCAGGGCACCACCTGGCTGTCGCAGGAAGCCTATGACCGGTTGCAGGCCGAGCTCGACGAGCGCATCGCCAACCGTCCGGCGATAGCTGCCGAGATCAACGCTCGCCGCGAAGAGGGCGACCTGCGCGAGAACGGCGGCTACCACGCCGCCCGCGAGGAGCAGGGCAAGGCCGAGGGCCGCATCCTGTACCTCAAGGAGTTCCTGCGCAAGGCGGTCGTGGGCGACGCGCCGACCTCGGACTCGGTCGCGCCCGGCACTGTCGTCACCATCCAGTTCGACGACGACGAGGACGACACGGAGAAGTTCCTCCTCGGCTCCCGCGAGATCGCCGCCACCACCGACCTGAAGGTCTACAGCCCCGAGTCCGCCTTGGGCAAGGCGATCCTCGGCGCGAATCGCGGCGACACCGTCACCTACACCGCCCCGAGCGGCGCCGCCATCAAGGTGACGATCATCGAGTTCGAGCCGTTCGCGGGCTGAACCAAACAAGCGGCCGAACGAAGTAAGCGGCTGAACGAAGTAAGCGGCTGAACAAAAAGCAAGCAGCTGAACAAAGCAGGCGGGTTTGATAAAGCAAGCGGACTGAACAAAGCAAACCGTCACGTTCGGCGCGCACTCCTGAGCGATCACAACAGCTTCAGGGTGCGCGCCGAACGCGCACTCGGGGCCGCCAGCTCCGCGTCGATGCGGTCGTTCTGCGCCGCGCTCGCCACGACCGCCGCCGACTCCCCCGCCTGGGCCGCCAGCACCTTGGCCCGCAGCCCGCTCGGCGGGTGGGTGACGAACAGCGACACCTCGGCCAGCTCGGCCTCGCGCCGCGCCTCGATCCCGGGCCGCGCCTCCGCGAGCAGCTTCGCGACCGTCTCCGGCCACTCGGCGACCGGCCGCCCGGCCCGCGCGTCGCGCTTGATCAGCATGAGCACGCTGTCGCGCAGCAGCATCAGGTCGGAGAGCTCCACCGCTCCCCGGATCTGGGCGTCATAGGCGCCCATGGTGTGGCGCAGGGCGGACCGGTGCGCCCACCGGTCCAGCCACGCGAACCCGAAGTCTCCCGGCACAGCGAGAGATCATGCTAGATCCCGAAGGTCACCGTATAGCCCGCCGAACGGAGGGCGTTGATCAGCCGATCGGAGTGCTCGGAGCCGCGCGTCTCCACCGACAGGCCGAGCTCGACCTCGCCGAGCTGCAGCCGCGGGTCCTGGCGGCGGTGGGCCACGTCGACGACGTTGGCGCCCTGCTCGGCGATGTACGTCAGCAGCTTCGCGAGGTGCCCCGGCCGATCGCCGCAGCGCACGGTGAAGGTGAGGTAGCGCCCGGCCGCGGCCAGGCCGTGCTCGATGACCCGGACCATGAGCATCGGGTCGATGTTGCCGCCGGAGAGCACCGCCACCACCGGCGTCTCGACCTGCACCACCCCGGCGAGCAGGGCGGCCACGCCGACGCTGCCGGCCGGCTCGACGACCATCTTGCCCCGCTCCAGCAGCATCAGCAGGGCCCGGGAGATGTCCTCCTCGCTCACCGTGACGACGTCGTCGACGAGCTTGCTGACGTGGGCGAACGTGATGTCGCCGGGCCGGCCGACCGCGATGCCGTCGGCGATGGTGCCGAACTGGCGCAGCCGCACCGGGCGGCCCTGAGCCAGCGAGGGCGGGAAGGCGGCCGCCTCGGCGGCCTGGACGGCGATCACCCGCACGTCCGGGCGGGTCGCCTTGATCGCGACGGCCAGGCCGGAGATGAGCCCGCCGCCGCCGGCCCCGGTGATCACCGTCTTCACGTCGGGCACCTGCTCGAGCAGTTCCAGGGCGATCGTGCCCTGGCCGGCGATGACGTCGGGGTGGTCGAAGGGGTGGATGAACACGGCGCCGGTGCGCTCGGCGAACTCCTGCGCGGCGACCAGGGACTCGTCGACGGTGGAGCCGGCGAACTCGACGGCCGCGCCGTAGCCCTTGGTCGCGGCGATCTTGGGCAGCGGCGCGCCGATCGGCATGAACACCGTGCTGGCGATGCCGAGCAGGTCGGCCGCGAGGGCGACGCCCTGGGCATGGTTGCCGGCGCTGGCGGCCACCACGCCGCGGCGTCGCTCGGCCTCGCTCAGCCGGGCCAGCCGCACGTAGGCGCCGCGCACCTTGAACGACCCGGCGCGCTGCAGGTTCTCACACTTGAGCCACGTCGGGCCGCCGAGTTTGGCGGTCAGTGGCCGGCAAGGCTCCACCGGCGTCCGGCGGGTCACGCCGGCCAGCAGTTGCCTTGCCGCTTCGACATCGGCGAGCGTCACGAGCTCCGATGGGACGGTCATGCCCCGATCGTGCCACCAGCGACGGCGAGCGCCGCACGGAGCCGCGCAATGCGGCCGCACTGCACTCCCGTCACCCGGCCGATCAGCAGCACGGCCACCGCGGCCGCGAGCACGAACAGGGCCGCGGAGGGCAGCCCGAGCACCAGCTGCCGCCCGAAGAGGTGAGCGGCCAGGTCGTGGTCGATCGGGTGGCCGGCCGCGACCCGGCCGCGCACGTCGGCGATCTCCTCCCGGTCGTCCAGGCCCGCGATCAGGCCGAGCAGCGCCGCCCCCGCGCCGGCGAAGGCGCTGCCCCACAGCAGCCAGACCAGCACCGCGGTCCGGCCGCGGGCCAGCCGGCGCGACCGCAGGCCGAACGCGACCAGGTTGGACCGGGCCCGCGCGGCCCATCCGGCGGTGGCCACGGCGGTCGTCACGGCGAGCGCGAACAGCAGCCCCCACCCGCCGATGCGCAGGGCGGCGGCCAGCGCCTCCCGGTGCGGGCCCGGGTCGCGGGCCGCCCACAGGTCGGCCAGCGGCAAGAAGGCCAGCAGGAGGTACACCAGCGCGGTCCCGGCGACGGCGGCCATGGCGGCGGTCGCCCAGTGCGAGATCGCGCGGATCATCGGGGCCGGGCCGCCATCCGCGGCCAGCCGGGGGCGTGGCGCCGCCACGGCGCCGCCTGCTCGATCTGGCCGGCCACGGCGAGCAGCAGCAGCTCACTGCCGGGCGGCCCGACCAGCTGCACGGCCGCCGGCAGCCCGTCGCCGCGCACCCCGACCGGCACGACCAGGGCCGGGAAGCCGGCGAAGTTCCACGGCGCCGCATAGGGCGCATACCGGGTGTTGACCAGCATGTTCGCCGCCCACGACCGGCTCGACCAGCCATGCGCGACCGGGGGCGCGGCGGCCAGCGCCGGGGTGACCAGGACGTCGAAGCCGCCGCCGGCGAACCAGTTGCGGCAGCGTTCGCGCCAGGTCGCCCGGTCGCCGTCGCGGACCAGCCCGCGCCGCAGGGCCGCCTCGCCCAGCGCGACGTGGCGCCGGGTGCGCGACTGCAGCCTGGCCTGGGCGGCCGGGTCGAGCTCGGCGGCGTCCTGGCCGGCCGCGGCGAACCAGGTGGCGAGCACGCGGGCGCCCAGGGCGGGCGGGTAGGAGGGGTCGGCCCGCACGGCGGCGTGCCCGTGGGCCAGCAGCAGCCGGACGGCGTCGCTGACCCCCTTGCGCGCGTCGGCGTCGGGCGGCGCGCCGGCGACCGGGCTGCGCAGCGAGACGGCCACCCGCAGCGTTGCCGGAGGCGTCAATGCCGCGTGTGTACGGCCGGCAAGCACCGAATACCCCAGGTGCGCGTCGGCGACCGTGGTGGCCAGGATGCCGTTCTCGGCGAGGCCGTACCAGTCGTTGACGCCGATGCCCGCCGGCACGGTGCCCAGGCCTGGCTTGAGCCCGACGATGCCGCAGCACGCGGCCGGGATCCGGATCGAGCCGAGCCCGTCGTTGCCGTGGGCGATCGGCACGAGCCCGGCCGCCACGGCGGCGGCCGACCCGCCCGAGGAGCCGCCGGGCGTGCGGTCGGTGCGCCACGGGTTGCGGGTGATCGCCTCGGCGTCGTCGGTCGTGGCCCAGATGCCCAGCTCCGGCATCCTGGTCACGCCGAGCACCACCGCGCCGGCGCCGCGCAGGCGCCGTACGACCTCGTGGTCCTTGTCGGCCACCGGACGGCGGGCCGCCGACGAGCCGTTCCACGTCGGCAGCCCGGTGACCGGGGTGTTCTCCTTCACCGCGACGGGCACCCCGGCCAGCGCGAGGTTGCCCAGGTCCGGCTGTTCGTCGACGGTCTCCGCCTCGGCGATCGACTCGGCCGCGCGGACCTCGCGGAAGGCGCCGACGATCCGGTCGTACGCGCGGATCGAGTCCAGGTGGTCGGCCACGACGGCCGTCGCGGAGGTGTCGCCGCGCCGTACCGCGCGGGCGATCTCCCTGGCCGTGGCGCCTACCCAGGTGGTGGAGCGGTGCAGCATGCCGAACACCTTTCCGTACCCATGGGCGGTGCGGTCAAGTGTGTCAACGAGCGAGCGCGTACTCCAGATCGGCCAGAAGATCGTCGATCGTCTCGATTCCGACAGACAACCGGACGAGGTCCCCCGGTACCTCCAACGGGCTCCCCGCCGCGCTGGCGTGGGTCATCCGGCCCGGGTGCTCGATCAGCGACTCGACGCCGCCGAGCGACTCGCCCAGCACGAACAGCCGCGCCCGGTTGCAGATGGCCACGGCGTGCTCCTCGCTCTGCGCGCGGAAGCTCACCATGCCGCCGAAGCGGCGCATCTGCTTGGCCGCCGTCTCGTGGCCCGGGTGCTCGGGCAGGCCCGGGTAGAGCACCTGGGTCACCGCCTTGCTGCGGGTCAGGAACTCCACCACCTTCTCCGCGTTGTCGCAGTGCCGGTCCATGCGCACGCCCAGCGTCTTCACGCCGCGCAGGGTCAACCAGGCGTCGAACGGCCCGTTGATCGCGCCCATCGCGTTCTGGTGGAAGGCGAGCTCGCCCATGAGGGCCTCGTCCGTGCCCACCAGCGCGCCGCCGACGACGTCGGAGTGGCCGCCGATGTACTTCGTGGTGGAGTGCACGACCAGGTCCGCCCCGAGGTGCAGGGGCTGCTGCAGGTAGGGCGAGGCGAAGGTGTTGTCGACCACGAGCAGCGCCCCGCGCTCGTGCGCGACCTGGGCCAGCGCGGCGATGTCGGCGATGCCCAGCAGCGGGTTGGTCGGCGTCTCGACCCAGACGATCCGCGTGCGCTCGGTGATGGCGGCCCGCACCGCGTCGACGCTGTGGATCGAGGCGGCCGTCCAGTTCAGCCCCCAGCGCTCGGCGACCTTGGAGAACAGCCGGTAGGTGCCGCCGTAGGCGTCGTCGGGGATGACCACGTGGTCCCCCGGCCGGCACACCGTACGCAGCAGCGTGTCCTCGGCGGCCAGGCCCGAGGCGAAGGTCAGCGCCCGTCGCCCGCCCTCCAGCGCGGCCAGGCACTCCTGCAGCGCGTCGCGGGTCGGGTTGCTGGTCCGGCTGTATTCGTACCCCTGCCGCGGCGCGCCGACCGCGTCCTGCGCATAGGTGCTGGTCTGGAAGATCGGCGGTACCACCGCGCCGGTGGCCGGGTCCGGCTCCTGGCCGGCGTGGATGGCGAGCGTCTCGAAGCCGTGGGTCATGGGATCGACCCTAACGGCGGCTAGGCTGGCGATCGTGTCGGACTGCCTGTTCTGCTCGATCGCGTCGGGCGCCGCGCCCGGCTACATGGTGGCGTCCACCCCCACCGCCGCCGCGTTCCTGGACGTCCGCCCGGTGTTCAAGGGCCACGTGCTGGTCGTGCCCAAGACCCACATCGTGACGCTCACCGACCTGGACCCTTCGGACATTCCGGCGTACTTCGGATTCGTCCAGCAGATCGCGAGGGCCGTCGAGACAGGCCTGTCCGCCGGCGGCAGCTTCGTGGCGATCAACAATCGGGTCTCGCAGAGCGTGGCCCACCTGCACACCCACGTGGTACCGCGGACCAAGGGCGACGGACTCAAGGGCTTCTTCTGGCCGCGGACGAAATACGAGTCGGATGCCGAGGCGTTCTCTTACGCGGAGAAGGTCTCCGCCGTAATGAGCTCATAAGGCCTCACGACGGGTTTCGCGGCAAACTTGAGTCGAAGCACCTCAAGTTTTAAGGAGCGGATCGTGTTCCTGCGGATCAACAAGCAGCTTGACCTGCCGACCGCCGAGTCGGCCATCCCCGGGCGGGACACCGAGATGCCCGTCGCCGCGCGGCACACCGTCCTGGGCACCCCGCTGCGCGGCCCCTGGCCGGCCGGGCTGGAGGTGGCCTACTTCGGGATGGGCTGCTTCTGGGGCGCGGAGCGCATCTTCTGGCGCATCCCGGGCGTGTACTCGACGGCCGTCGGGTACCAGGGCGGCTTCACCCGGAACCCGACGTACGAGGAGACCTGCTCCGGCCGGACCGGTCACACCGAGGCCGTCCAGGTCGTCTACGACCCGGCCAAGGTGTCGTACGAGACGCTGCTGAAGGCGTTCTGGGAGAACCACGACCCGACGCAGGGCATGCGCCAGGGCAACGACATCGGCACCCAGTACCGCTCGGCCGTCTACACCACCACCCCGGCCCAGGCCGCCGAGGCGGCGGGGTCGCGCGAGGCCTTCGCCCCGGTGGTGCGGACCGCCGGCCACGGCGAGATCACCACCGAGATCGCCCCGGCGGGGGCGTTCTACTACGCCGAGGACTACCACCAGCAGTACCTCTCGGACTCGAAGAACCCCGGCGGGTACTGCAACCACGGCCCGAACGGCATGACCTGCCCCATCGGCGTCGGCACCCTGCCGTCCTGAACCCCTCGGCGGCACACTGGCAGCCACCGCGGGCGCCAGATCAGGTGTCGGCCCGCACGTATTGAATGCTGATGACCTCGTTCCCGTCGTGCGGCGTGACCATGTACCAGATGGTTACGCCGTCGGCGGGCAAATGAAGTTCATAGGCACCTGGCAAGGGATCGCCCTGCGGGAACGGATCTGCGAGCGCCGGAACCGGCTCATCCAGAAGGTGGAAGATCGCACGCTGGACTGTTCATCGCAGTTGCTGGGGAAGTGCCTCTACCTGTTGCCACGCTTGCTCAGGAAAGCGAATCTGCCGGTCAGGCACGAATTCCCCACGCCTCGGCGAGCTGCTCACGCGTGAACACCCGCGCCTCGTCGGCGGGTCCGGCACCACGGTCTGCCTGCATGAGGCTCAACGCAACCTCACGCGCGGCCTCTCGGCGCAGACGCCTCAGCTCTGCTTGCATGGCGTCGAACTCGGCCCGGGGAATCGTGATCATCTCGGTCGCCTCGCTGGCCACGCGCGCCTCCACTCCCGCCCACTACCACTGGCTGGACACCGCCTAAGGATACGCCCGCCTCCAGGCCGAAGCGGCCCAGGCCACCGCCATCTCGACGGTGCCGCGCCGCAGCATGCGCGCCGGTTGGGCGTTGTCGTGCCCGGCACCGCCGGGAGATCCTGCGATCGTGACCAACAACGACGTCGACGTACGCGCCGGCTTCGACCGCCGGGTCGACTCGCTGCGGGGCCGTCGAGTGCTCGCCGTCGACTACTGGGACCTTTGCAGCGCTGGGCCGGAACCCGAATGGGACTTCGACGAATGTCACCACGCCGTGATGGGCGCGCAGCTGATGACTGACGCGGGTCCCGTGACTGTGACCTGGACCGCGACCTTCTACCCGTACGGCGTGGAAGTGTTCCTGGAGCCCATCGCCCGCTATCTCGACGAGGACGGAACGCAGCGGGTCGGGCCGGGGGCCGATTCGCGATGGAAGGCATTGCTGGGGCAGCCGGTGCGTGACGCAAAGGTCTCGTGGGACCGGTTCACGATCGGACCCACCATGCGGTCGAACGGTCAGGTGATCGGCCCGCCGTACGACGTGGACGTACCCACCGCCCTACGGCTGGACTTCGACGGCGGACCGGTGTGGTTCGTGGCCGGCACGCCGCAGTTCCAGGAGCCGTACGACGTGTTCATCCCGGGCGATGAGATCGTGGTCGTCTTCGCGGCCTCGAAGATGCGGCAGATGGGGTACGTCGACCCAACGTTTGCCGAGTAGGGCCGCAAGGG
>NZ_BAAARV010000124.1:0-64292 GCF_039532525.1 Dactylosporangium salmoneum | reverse complement strand
CCCCCGGCCCCCCGTCTTGCGTCCGGCGACTAGTGCATGTAGTCGGAGACGGTGAAGGTGGAACCGCTCGAGATGATGGTCTGGTAGTAGGTCGACTGCAGCTGCGCGCCCGGGGCGCCGCTGCTCACGATCGTCACCGTGTAGGTGCCGTTCGGCACCGGCGTCGGGTTGAAGATCGCGAAGCCGCTCACGCCGGTGCCCGAGGTGGTGGCGGTGGCCGGGTTCGAGAGCGTCGCGACACCGCTGCTGACGCTCACGATGTACGTGCCGGCCGGGATGCCCGGGCCCGTCACGACCTTGTTCACGTCGGCCGTGGTGAAGAACGTGGCCGAGTTCGCCGCCGTGCCCGCGCCGAGCGTGCTCGCGCCGGTGGTGGTCACGCCGTCGGTCATGACGCGCTGCGTCGAGGTGGTGATCGGCGTGGTCGCCGAGGTGATCGCCGCCGCGGAGGCCTTCGACAGGGTCGCCACGCCGTTGGAGACCGCCGTGATGACGGTGGCGTTGGCCGGGATGGCGGCACCGCTGACGCCGGCGGTGATCGTGTTGCCCACGTCCGCCTGCGTGAAGGTGCAGGTGGTCGCGGTGCTGGTCGCGGGGCCGATGAAGGTCGACGCGGCCGGGGTCGGCAGCGGCGCGGTGGCCACGGCCGACGGGTAGCTGGCGCAGCTGGACAGCGTGCGCGTGGTCGGGGTCGGCGCCGCGTTCAGGTTGCCGCCCAGGTACAGGTTGCACAGCAGCTCGGTGTCGCCGATCACGAGCACGTCGACGCACTCGCTGGTCTGCGGGTTGGGCTTGACGGCCGTGGCGGTCGCCGTGGTGCCGCCGTTGTAGACGCCCTTGACCAGGTAGACGTGGGCGCTGGAGCTGTTGGTGCTGTAGGTGGTGCCGAAGTTGAGGTCGGCGAAGCCGACGCCCTGGATGTCGAGGCCGGTCGGGCCGACCCCGCTGTTGGGCGCGGTCTTCGGGGTGACCGTGATGCCGTTGGTGAAGGTGAACACGCTGTTGATGGTCACCGTGCCACCGGTCGTGGTCACGGCCAGCGCGAATGGGCCGCCCGGCGCGTGGGCCGGCACGGTCGCGGTGAACTGGGTGCCGACGCCGCCGGAGATGGTGCCGCCGACCGTGATGGCGGTCAGCGCGGTGCCGCCGAGCGTGGCGGTCATGCCGCTGACCGGGAAGTTGGCGCCGGAGACGGTGATCGTCGAGCCGCCCTGGGCCGGGCCGGTGGCCGGCGACACGGTGCTGACGGTCGGGACCTGGCCGATGGTGTACTGCCCGTAGGCCGTCGCGATGAGCGTGCTGCCGGCCGCGTTGTAGGCGCAGACGTTGTACGTCGTGTTCGACGTCGGCAGGCCGGTCGTCGGCAGCGTGAAGGCGACCTTGTTCGCCGAGACGTACCGGGTCGAGGTCGGCGTGACGACGCCGGACGAGGCGTCGGCCGCGGTCAGGGTGGACGGGCACGCCACGGTGGTGAGCCGGACGTTCTGCGTGCCGGTCGCGAAGATCGTGCCCGAGGGCGCCGACAGGGTGACCGTGTTGCCGCCCGCGCTCGAACCCGAGGTCTGGCTGAGCACGGTGTTGCCGCTGACGGTGAACGCCGCGGCGTTCTCCGCGATCAGCGTCGAGCCGGCCGCGTTGTAGACGCAGATGAAGTAGTCACCGGTGAACACCAGCGACGGCGTCGTGGGCTGGACCAGCGTGGGCGGCACCATGACGGTCAGCTTGTTCGTCGCGTTGACCGTGATGTTGGCCGCCGGCACGGCGATGACGCCGCCGGTCAGGGCGCCCGACCCGTTGCCGCTGGGCGCCGAGGCACCCTGCGCGGTCGTGGCGCACGCGGCGGGGCCGCCGGTGACCTTGGCCTGGAACTGGACCTGCGGGTTCGACATGGTGAACGGCGCGCTGGTCGAGCTGATGCCGATCGCGTAGTTGCCACCGGTACCACCGGTGGTCTGGCTCGGCGTGGCGTCCGGGTTGAGGGTGAAGGCCGCGTCCGCGTTGGCGACCAGGGCGTTCGAGGCGGCGGTGTCGTACACGCAGACGGAGAAGGTGCCGCTCGTGGTGCCGGAGGGCAGCACCAGGCTGGCCGGGGTGGTGACCGACAGCGTCGCGCCGGCGGGCTTCGCGACGTTGGTGACCTCCGCGATACCCGTGCTGACCGTGCCCGAGCCGGAGAGGGCCGTCGCGGTGCCGATGCTGGTCGGGCAGGTGCCAGCAACGTTGAACTGGACCGTGTAAGGGCCGGTGGTAGCGGCGTAGGTGGCGACGGTCTCGGTCAGCACCACCGGGTAGCCGCCACCGCTCGGGCCGTGCGTGGGGCTCAGGGTGACCGGGTTCGAAGCGGCGAACGCCGAGGTTGCCGTGGCGACCAGACTGCCGGCCACGAGCGCCAGCACGGCGCCGGCGCGAAGCGCCAACCGCCGACCGGGGCTTGATGTCTTGACGTGCACTTGTGGTCTCCTCCAGACGGTAACCACGGATTCAGGGAGTGATCGATAGGGGCACGCAGCTCCCATTTCGTCACTCAAAGTAGCAGCGAGGTTACTGAAAGTTCCTCAAAATCGGGAACCCCGCGACAAACGAAACGCCCCGGGCGGTTCCCCGCCCGGGGCGTCCCTATTGGACAGTCGTCAGTGGACAGTCAGGCTGTCACAGGCCGACGTTCTGCGCGGCCGACGGCGCGACGTGCGTCCACCAGGCCCAGCTGGTGTTGTCGCCCGCCCGGGCCTGCCAACGGTGCCAGATCTGGCCGTCGCCGGCGCCGACGACGAACACCTCGAGGGTGCCGTCGTCCCACTGCGCCACGACCGGGTCGCTGGCGATGAGGCCGCCGAGGCTGACCCAGTTCTGCCACGCCGACGGGTCGGTGGCCGACGTCTGCACCGTGTAGTACAGGTTGCCGTCCGCGCCGCGGCCGAAGACCTGGACCGTGCCGGCCTTGTTCTTCGTCAGCTCGATCTTGGAGATCCACCGGCTGCCGTCGACCTGCGTCCAGGGGCCGAAGCCGCTGTCGTTGGCGTTCTGCAGCTTGTACCAGACGGCGTGGTCGGCGAAGCCGAGCACGAACACCTGGAGGCGGGCCGACGCACCGGTGCCGTTGAGCACCGCCACCGGCTCGCTGCCGATGAGACCGCCGAGGCTGGTCCACTGACCCCAGTTACCGTTGGCGTCCCGCACGTTCGTCCAGAGGTTGCTGTCGCCACCGCGGGCGAACATCTGGGACAGCCCGTTGCGGTTGGTCACGATCGGGCCGCTCATTCCGCCTCCGCCCGGAACGGACGAGCCCGGCGTGGTCAGGGTGATCGTGCCGGCCGTGCTGTACGAGGTGGCACTCGCGTAGGCGACGACCGTCACCGTGTACTGCGTCCCCGGCAGCAGGCCGGAGATGGTGCAGCTGGTGTTCGGCGCAACGGCGGTGCAGCTCGGGTTGCTGGCGTCCGCCGAGCCGGTGTTCGCGGCCGACCCGGAGGCCTTCGGGGCCGCGGTCGCCGTGTAGTACTGCACGGCGGCACCGTTGACCGCGCCGGCCGGGGTCCACGAGATCGCGGCCGTGGTCGACGTGATGTCACTCTGCGCCGGGGTGGTCACCGTCGGCGCACCCGGCTTGGGCTGGACCGCCGGCGTGACGGAGCTCGCGGCCGCGAGGCCGAGCGCGCTGGACTGCGTGCCGGTCGAGCCGTAGGACACCACGCTGACGTCGTACAGCGAGCCGTTGGTCAGGCCCTTGATGTCACAGGTCAGCGCGGTCGTGGTGTTGCAGGCGGCCACCGGGACGGTGGGCGCCGCGTGCAGCACGGCGATCGCCCGGTAGCCCTTGACGGTCACGCCGTTGTCCGCCGCCGGCGCGGTCCAGGTCGCGGTGACCTGGGCGTCGCCGGCCGTGGCCGTCACGGTCGCCGGGTCGTCCGGAACGATGGTCGTCGGCCGGACCGCAGCCGTCGCGGCGGCCGACAGGACACCGTTCTTGAGCGCCTTGACCGAGATGGTGTAGTTCGTGCCCGACACCAGGTTGGAGCAGAGCGCGATGGGCGCCGTGCCGCCCGAGGTGCAGGTCTCCTCGTTCGGCGGGAGGCCCGTGATCGGCGAGATCGACGTGACGTAGGTGACGCCGGTCGTGTCGGCCGGCGGCGTCCACGTCACGATCCCGTCACCGCTGCCCACGTCGACCGTGGCGAGCGCGTCGGTCGGCGCGCCCGAGCCGACGCCCGGGATGGCCGACACGCCGGACGCGTCCGTGGCCTCCGAGTCCGCGGCTGCGGTCGAGCCGTTGGCCACCACGCCGAAGTTGTACGCGGCGCCGTTGACCAGGCCGTGGATGGTGCAGTTGTTCGTGGTGCCGTCCGTCGTCTGGCACGTGGCCTGGGCGGTCGAGCTACCCAGGAACGCCGACGCCGTGTAGCGGGCGACGGTCGAGCCACCGACGTTGGGGTCCGGCGTCCACGACACCTTGACGTCGCCGCTGGTGCCCGTGGCCTCGGCCGTCACGCCCGTCGGGGGCGACAGCTTCGGGGTCGTGGTGGCCCCCGGGTCGAGGTTCTGGGTCAGGGCCACGCTGTTGTCGGACTTGATCGCCTGGGCGACGATCTTGTACGCCGTGCCGGCCACCAGCGGGGTCAGCACACACGTGTTCGGCTGACCGTTGACCGTGTCGCAGACCGCGATGGTCGCCGAGCCGGAGACCGCCGCGATGTGGAAGTGGTCGAAGCCCATCGTGGCCGGCGTGCCGTCGGCGGCGGTCGGGTTGACCGTGACGTCGAGGCGGCGGCCGGACTGCGTGGGGGAGGTCGTGACCGTCGGGTCCGACGTGATGGTCATGCCGGTGATGGCCCCACCCGTCGCAAAGGCTGGCTGGGCAACGGCGAGCGACACGCCCACCATCGCCAGCGCCGAGGCCGAACCGAGCAGGCCGCGTCTGGGCCCGGCCCGGCGGTCGCGCGATTTGCATACGTCGATCATTGCGAAACCCTCCGTTGCGAGGCGCCAGCAGTGAGTGCCGACGCGCCATCTCCTAGCAATGTATGGCTGTCGTGGACTTTCCGGAGCAAATTGGGTAATACGGCCAAATGCCATGGGTTGCGCGAACCGCTGCCGATCGGGGGCGCGGTATGACGAAACGGCCCGGGAGCAGGGCTCCCGGGCCGTTCAAAAGTGGAGATATGCAGGGGTTTTGCTGGCCTGGCGCAGGGGTTTTGGCAGGCGAGGGCACCTATCGCGATGTATGCGGGGGAACCACGACGTGTGCCCTCGCCTGCCGGTAAGACCCGCCCGATCCCTGGGGGGACGCCTGGCCGGAGGCGTTCGGAGCCGGCGGAGGCATGCCGGCAACCGCGTCCGGGCGGGTCTTATGTGTCGCGGGACTGCGTTGCACTGGCGGGGCGCGCCGAAGTCTCCGCTTGGATCAACGATCGTGTCAGAGGAAGGTTCCTCGGTTGCCGCCCGCGCGGTGCCAGCCGCCGCGGGTGGCGGACCGGCCCAGGTCGATGCGCCAGTCGGGCATGGTCCGCAGGCTGTACAGGTCGTGGCGCGCCGTCCAGGCCTCGTTCCACGGCCGGCGCGACGCCTCGGCGGCGTTCTCGGCCAGGCGGTGCGGCGCGCACGGCCACTCCCGCCCGCACCACAGGCACAGGCCGTCCTCGTCGGACTCACTGTGCCGACTCAGGATCTGCGTGGCGTCCCGCCACAAGAGTCGATCGACGACGTCTGTTGGCTCGGACTGGTCAACACTGACCAACTTCCCTACCCCCAGTCTCCATGAGGCTTCCTGAGCACCTCCGGACGAAACGTTAAACAGTCGGGCCCAGGGAGGGAGCGGACAAGCAGTGCGACATCCGGGCCACCACACGAAAGAGGACGGCGTGGCGCCCGGTGATAATGGCGGGATGGAGAGCCCCCTCTTACCGCGCATCCGCGCCGGCGTGATCGGCGACGACCAGGTCATGTGGGGGCCTTTCGGCGCTCGCCGGGTCACCTACGCCGACTACACCGCCTCGGGCCGGGCGCTGGACTTCATCGAGCGGTTCGTGCGGGAGGAGGTGCTCCCGCGGTACGCCAACACCCACACGGAATCGTCGGGCACCGGCCTGCAGACCACGCGCCTGCGCGAGGACGCGCGGCAGATCATCAACGACGCGGTGGGCGGCGACGCCGACACCGTCGTGATCTTCACGGGCTCCGGCTCCACGGCCGCCATCGACAAAATGGTGCACATCCTCGGCCTGCGGGTGCCGGCCGCGCTCGAGGACCGCTACGACCTCTCGGCGCACATCCCGCCGGCCGATCGCCCGGTCGTGTTCATCGGCCCCTTCGAGCATCACTCCAACGAGTTGCCGTGGCGCGAGTCCATCGCCGACGTGGTCGTGATCCCCGAGGACCACAACGGCCACATCGACCTCGACCGGCTGCGCGCCGAGCTCGCGCGCCACGCCGACCGGCCGCTGAAGATCGGATCGTTCTCGGCGGCCTCCAACGTGACCGGGATCGTCAGCGACACGCACGCGATCTCGGCGCTGCTGCACGAGCACGGCGCGCTGTCGTTCTGGGACTTCGCGGCGGCCGCGCCGTACGTCGATGTGGCGATGTACGGGCCAGGCCCCGGGCAGTACAAGGACGCGGTCTTCATCTCCCCGCACAAGTTCGTCGGCGGGCCGGGCACCCCCGGCGTGCTCGTGGTGCGCCGCGAGGTGCTCACCAACCGGGTGCCGACCGTGCCCGGCGGCGGCACCGTGGACTACGTCAACCCGACGGACCACCACTACATCGCCGACCCCGCGCACCGCGAGGAGGGCGGCACCCCGGCGATCGTCGAGTCGATCCGCGCCGGCCTGGTGTTCCAGCTCAAGCAGGCGGTCGGCACGGCGACCATCCGCGCCCTCGAGGAGCGCTTCCTGCGCGAGACGATCTCGTCGTGGAAGACCAACCCCAACATCGAGGTCCTAGGCAACCTCGACGCCGAGCGGCTGTCGATCGTGTCGTTCGTCATCAAGAAGCCCGGGGGACGGTACCTCCACCACAACTTCGTCGTGTCGCTGCTCAACGACCTGTTCGGCATCCAGGCGCGGGGCGGCTGCTCGTGCGCCGGGCCCTACGGCCACCGGCTCCTCGGCATCGACATCGAGCGCTCGCACCGCTTCGAGCAGGAGATCATCGCGGGCTGCGAGGGGATCAAGCCCGGGTGGGTGCGGGTCAGCTTCAACTACTTCATCTCGGAGACGGTCTTCCGCTACATCGTCGACGCGGTACACCTGGTGGCAACGCACGGCTGGGCGCTGCTGCCGCAGTACCGCTTCGACCCGTACACGGGCCTGTGGAAGCACCGCGACGGCGTGGTCGAGCCGCCGCTGCGCCTGTCCTCGGTGACGTACTCCCCGGAGGGCGCGCTGACCTGGCCGGCCCGCCATGAGCGAGCCCCTGAATCGGACTTGGCGGGATATTTGCGGTACGCCCGGGAATTGTGTGACTCGCTGCCGGTCGGCGAGGAGCCCTCCGGCGTCGTCTCGGCCAACTTCGAGGCCCTGCGGTGGTTCGACCTCCCGGCGGTATCGCTATCGGCGTAACCGGCCTGGGCATTGCCGGTTTTTGATGCGCGTTGCGCTGGACATGGACCCTGAAACCGACGCGCTCGACGCGTACAGCCGGGTCGTCTCCACCGTGGCGGCCACCCTGCTGCCGAGCGTGGCCAGCCTGACCGTGCGCAGCCGCCGCGGCGAGGGCGCCGGCTCGGCCGTCGTCTACACCCAGGACGGCTTCGTCCTGACCTCCGCCCACGTGGTGGCCGGCGCCGACGCCGACGGCGGCGTCGCCGAGTTCACCGACGGCACCCAGACCCGCTTCGACGTGGTCGGCGCCGACCCCCTGGCCGACCTGGCCGTGCTGCGCATCCGCGAGCCCGGCGTCCCGCCCGCGACCCTGGGCAACGCCGACGACCTGCGCATCGGCCAGCTGGTCGTGGCCGTGGGCAACCCCCTGGGCCTGGCCGGCTCGGTCACCGCCGGCGTGGTCAGCGCCCTGGGCCGCTCCTTGCCGGTCCGCGACGGCCGCCACTCCCGCCTGATCGACGACGTCATCCAGACCGACGCGGCGCTCAACCCCGGCAACTCCGGCGGCGCGCTGGCCGACTCGGCGTCCCGGGTCGTCGGGATCAACACCGCGGTCGCCGGCATCGGGCTGGGGCTGGCCGTCCCGATCAACGGCACGACCCGGCTCATCATGTCGGAGCTCATGTCCACGGGCCGGGTGCGGCGGGCCTGGCTGGGCGTGGCCGGCGCGACGGTACCCCTCCCCCAGCCCCTGGCCGCCCGCCTGGGCCAGTCGAAGGGTCTGCGGCTGGCCGAGGTGGTGCCGGAGAGCCCGGCGGGGCAGGCGGGCCTCTACGTGGGGGACGTGATGCTGGCCGCGGGTGGCCGGCCCATCACGGGCGTGCAGGACGTCCTGCGGCTGATGCTGGGGCCGGCGATCGGGGCGCGGCTGGCCATCACGGTGCTGCGCAAGGGCGCGCTCGTCGATGTGGTGGCGATCCCGGCGCCCTTGGAGTGACGGCGGTCCTCTTTCGGCGAGTCGGGCATTTTCGATAAGTCGGGCGCTCCGCGCCACGACTTATCGGATTTATCCCCTGACAGGGCATATATCCGATAAGTCATGACGTGGGGCGCCCGACATGTCGTTTTTTGCGGCTGCGGCGGGTTCCTGCCGTCCCGTCCGGTTCACGGACCGCCAGCTCCGGACCGGGCCAGCTTGAGACCAGGCCGGCTTCGGGACCAGCCAGCTCGGGACCGGCCAGCCCGTCCGGTTCACGGACCGGCCAGCTCTGGGACTGGGCCAGCTTCGGACCAGGCCAGCCTCGGACCAGGCCAGCTTGGGACTGGGCCAGCTTGGGACTGGGCCAGCTTGGGACTGGGCCAGCTTGGGACTGGGCCAGCTTGGGACTGGGCCGGCTTCGGACCGGCCAGCCCGTCCCGTTCACGGACTGACCGACCTCGCACCGACCGGCTCCAAGCCGACCGTCTGGACCGGCCCGCCTCGGACCGGCCAGCTTTGGACCGGCGTGGCGCCTCCCTCGGGCGAGGCGCCACGCCCGGACGTCAGGAGAGGCGCTCCAGGATCATCGCCATGCCCTGGCCACCGCCCACGCACATCGTCTCGAGACCGATGGACTTGTCGTGCCAGTTCAGGGAGTTGATCAGGGTGCCGGTGATGCGCGCGCCGGTCATGCCGAAGGGGTGGCCGACCGCGATGGCGCCGCCGTTCACGTTGAGCTTGTCCAGGGGGATGCCCAGGTTGCGGTACGACGGGATGACCTGCGCGGCGAAAGCCTCGTTGATCTCGACCAGGTCCACGTCGTCGATGGTCATGCCGGCGCGCCTCAATGCGCTGCGGCTGGCCTCCACCGGGCCGATGCCCATGATCTCCGGCGACATGGCGGTCACGCCCGTGGAGACGATCCGGGCCAGCGGGGTGATGCCCAGCTCGCGGGCCTTGGTGTCGCTCATGACGACCACCGCGGCGGCGCCGTCGTTCAGCGGGCAGCAGTTGCCGGCGGTCACCCGGCCGTCGGGGCGGAAGACCGGCTTCAGACCGGCCACGGCCTCGTAGGTCACGCCCGGGCGGGGGCCGTCGTCGGCCGAGACGACCTCGCCGGTCGGGGTCGTCACCGGGGTGATCTCGCGGGCCCAGAAGCCGTTGCGGATGGCCTCCTCGGCGAGGTTCTGGGACCGTACGCCGAACTCGTCCATGTCCTGGCGGGTCACGCCCTCGACCTCGGCCAGGTTCTCGGCGGTCTGGCCCATGGCGATGTAGATGTCCGGGAGCTCGCCGTCCTCGCGCGGGTCGCGCCAGGCCTCGGCGCCGCCCTCGGAGCGCTTCGTGGTGCGGGCGTAGGCGCCGGCGAAGGCCGGGTTCTGCCACGGGCCGCCGACCAGGGCCTGGGCGTCGGGGGGCAGGGTGTCGGAGTTGCCGCGGGCGTAGCGGGAGACGCACTCGACGCCGGCCGAGATGAAGACGTCACCCTCGCCGGCCTTGATGGCGTGGAAGGCCATGCGGGTGGTCTGCAGCGACGAGGCGCAGTAGCGGGTGGTGGTGGCGCCCGGCAGGTGGTCGAAGCCCAGCAGCGTGCTCACCACGCGGGCCATGTTGAAGCCCTGCTCGCCGCCGGGCAGGCCGCAACCCAGGTAGAGGTCTTCGATCTCCCGGGGGTCCAGCTGCGGCACCTTGTCCAGCGCGGCGCGGACGATGGTGGCGGCGAGATCGTCGGGGCGGAGGTCGCGCAGCGATCCCTTGACGGCACGGCCGATCGGGGACCGGGCGGTGGCAACGATGACAGCTTCCGGCATGATCTAAATGCTACCGGGAGGTAACCGCGCCCCACTCCGCGCACGGCGACAAGAGTTGTCACAACGAGTGCAGAAATGTCACACCGCGCCGGGCGGTCACACCCCGCAGCGCAGGGCGGCAGCCTCCTCGACGGCGGGAGCAGAATGGCACACCACGCCGGGCGGTCACACCAGCAGAATGTCACACCGCGCCGGGCGGTCACACCCCGCGGCGCAGGGCGGCAGCCTGCTCGACGGCGGGAGCAGAATGTCACACCGCGCTGGGCGATCACACCCCGCGGCGCAGGGCGGCGGCCTCCTCGACGGCGGGGAGCAGGGCGTGGGCCCAGACGCGGTACCCGTCGGCGGAGGGGTGGAACCCGTCGTGGCACAGCGTGCCCTCGTCCGCCCGGAACACCGCGCCGGTGCGGGCGCCCAGGTCGACCACCACCGCGCCGGCCGCACCCGCCGCCGCGGCCTGCTGGCGGGCCACCCGCCGGCTGCGCAGGCCGAGCAGCTGGCGCAGGGGCGGGGCGAAGGCCCGCAGCGCGCCGAAGTCGGGGCAGGTGCCGACAACCACCGGGATGCCGGCGTCGTGCAGCCGGCGGCAGGCCGCGCCCAGGTGCTCGGCGGCCTCGGCGGCCCGTCCGAGGTGGGTCACGTCGTTGGTGCCGACCAGCACCAGGGCCACGTCGGGCACCGGGCCGACCAGCGCGCGGGCGACCTGGGTGGCGAGGTCGGCGGAGCGGGAGCCGGCCACGGCGACGCTGGACAGCTCGACCCGCCGGCCCGCGGAGCCCTCCGCGAGCAGGGCGGCGAGCTGGCCGCCGACCGTGTCGGCCACCCGGTCGACGCCGACCCCGAGGGCCGTCGCGTCGCCGAGCAGGACCAGGCGCATCGGGGGCTTGCCGGCCGCGCCGATGGACGAGCGCATGGCCAGGCGCATGTCGGGCTTGGCGTAGTTTCGCGTGCGGGCGGCGACCGCCTGGGCGGCCAGCACCGCGGCCCCGCCGACGGTGCCGGCGATGACGGTCACGGTGGCCACCTTGGCGAGGCGCTTGACGATGCTCACGCCGTCACCTCCGTTCCGGGTGTCTTGGCTCAGGGGTAGAACCGGACCAAAGCCGAGACTAACGGGCGAAGGTGTCCACGGCTTCTGGTCGAGAACCACATCACGGCACACCATGCCGAGACCACGAGGGCGGGCGGCGCATCAGGGCGCCTCCGCCGCCCGGTCCGGAGCCCGACCGAGCTGGAGCAGCCAGCGGCGCACGAGAGCAGGCGGACACATCAGGCCACCTCCGCCGCCCGGTCCGGAGCCCGACCGAGCTGGAGCAGCCAGCGGCGCACGAGAGCAGGCGGACACATCAGGCCGCCTCCGCCGCCCGGTCCGGGGTGCGGTCGGCCGGCTGGGGCAGCCGGTGCCACACCCGGCGGCGCAGCTGGGCCCAGCGGCCCGCCGGCCCGCGGTCGCGCCCGGCCACCTGGGCCGCGCTGACCTCGGTGCCGGGGCTCTGGGCGGCCTCGACGGCGGCCTGCGGCAGGGAGCGCACGCCCTCGCCCGCCCGCAGCGGCACGCCGGCCGCGGGGGCCGGGGCCGGCTCGGTGAGCGCGGCGACGGCGGTCGGAAGTATCGCCTGGGCGGCGGCGAGGTAGCCGGCGCCGGAGGGGTGGAACCGGTCGAAGCTGAACATGCGGTCGGGCTCGGCGTAGAACAGCTCGCCCAGCAGGTCGCCGAGCGACACCGTGCGCCCGCCGGCCTCGACCACCGCGATCGTCTGGGCGGTCGCCATCTGCCGGCTCCAGCGCCGGGCCAGCCAGCGCAGCGGCGGCTGGATCGGGCGGATGGTGCCCAGGTCGGGGCAAGTGCCGACGACCACCTCGACGCCCGCCGCGCGCAACGCCCGCACCGCGGACACCAGGTGGCCCACGGCGGTCTGGACGCTCACCCGGTGGGTCACGTCGTTGCCGCCGATGCAGATGACGGCGATGTCGGGCTGCTGGCGCAGGGCCACCTCCACCTGCGGGGCCAGGCCCTTCGACTCGGCGCCGACGACGGCCAGGCAGCGCATCCGCACCGGGCGCCGCAGCTGCTCGGCCAGGCCCGCCGCGACGGAGGCGGCGAAGGTCTCGCTCGGGCGCTCGGCGCCGTAGCCGGCGGCCGAGGAGTCGCCCAGCACGACCAGGCGGACGAGCTCGCCGGGGAAGTGCGCGCCGTAGACGCCGTCCGCGCGGGGCGGCGGGCCGACCACCGTGGGGATCGTCTTGCGGGCCAGGAGGGCCTGGCCGAGGACCAGTCCGTAGAACAACGCTCCCGCGCCGGCGACGCCCCCACCGCCGACCACCGCCGCCGCGGCTATCCGCCGTGCCCGCTCCGACTGCAAAATCACCACCGCTGTGCCCTTTCCCCTGCCGTAGGTCCTCGCGAACCCTTGGCTCCCAAGGTCCTCGCGAACCCTTGGCTCCCAAGGTCCTCGCGAACCCTTGGCTCCCAAGGTCCTCGCGAACCCGAGGCTAACCCCCACTCTGCGGACGTTTGCCGTTATCCGTCCGCATCCCGATCGTCCTCATCCCGACCGATCGGGGCCGGCCTTGTGGAGCGAGATGCGGATCAGCACCCGCTGGTCCCGCACCATCGCCGCCCGGTAGTCCTCCCAGTCGGGGTGATCTCCTCCGGTTGCCCGCCGGTAGTAGTCGACCAAACCTTCCACGCTCTCGGGCGGGTCGATGATCGTCGCCTCGCCCTCGACCTGGACCCAGCGGCCGTAGAAGCCGTCGGGGAGCACGCACAGCGCGGCCCACGGGTCGCGCCGCAGGTTGCGCACCTTGTAGGCGGGGACGCGGCTGCTGACCAGGACCCGTCCCTCGGCGTCGACGACGGCCAGCACCGGCGACATCTGCACCCCGCCGTCGGCCCGGCGGGTGGCCAGCACGGCCTGGTGCTGCTCGGCGATCACGGCCCGTGCCGCATCGAGATCCATGTCGTCATTTTTACCTCGGCGCCCCGTGACCGGCGACGTTACATTCGTAGCCAAGACAGAGAGGGCGGTCATCATGGCGGAGAGTGCGCTGCGACGGCGGATGGCACTGACGGCGCTGCTACGGGTGTTCAAGGCGGACACGCCCGGCATCGGCAAGCGGCTGGCCGCGCTGCCAAGAATGATCAAGGCGACGATGAAGCGGGAGTACGACGGTGGGGCCCGGCTGGCCATGCTCGCCGCCGCCGGCGTCTACATCATCTCCCCCATCGACGCCGTCCCCGAGGCCTTCCTGCTGGTCTTCGGCCTGGTCGACGACCTCGCGGTGGCCGGGTACTTCGCCGGCGCCCTCATGGACGAGCTGGAGCGCTTCCTGGAGTGGGAGAAGATGCGCGACAACGTCATCCCGGGGCACGTGATCCGATAGAAACCCAACGCCCGTTAGGCTTGGCTGCGTGCGCTACTACGACAACGTCGTCGAGTTGGTGGGCAACACGCCCCTCGTCCGACTCCGCAACGTCACGACCGGCATCTCCGCCACCGTCCTTGCCAAGGTCGAATACCTGAACCCGGGCGGCAGTGTGAAGGACCGCATCGCCCTGCGGATGGTCGAGGAGGCCGAGAAGGCCGGCCTGCTGCGGGAGGGCGGCACGATCGTCGAGCCCACCTCCGGCAACACCGGGGTCGGGCTGGCGCTGGTGGCGCAGCTCAAGGGGTACCGCTGCGTCTTCGTCTGCCCCGACAAGGTCAGCGAGGACAAGCAGAACGTGCTGCGCGCCTACGGTGCGGAGGTCGTCGTCTGCCCGACCGCCGTCGCCCCCGAGGACCCGCGGTCCTACTACAACGTCTCCGACCGCCTGGCCCGCGAGATCCCCGGCGCCTGGAAGCCCGACCAGTACGCCAACCCGGCCAACCCGCGCTCCCACTACGAGACGACGGGGCCGGAGGTCTGGGAGCAGACCGAGGGCCGGGTGACCCACTTCGTGGCGGGCGTCGGCACCGGCGGGACCATCTCGGGCGCCGGCAAGTACCTCAAGGAGGCCTCCGAGGGCAGGGTGAGCATCGTCGGGGCCGACCCCGAGGGCTCGGTCTACTCCGGCGGCACCGGCCGGCCCTACCTCGTCGAGGGCGTCGGCGAGGACTTCTGGCCCACCACCTACGACCGCACCATCTGCGACGAGATCGTCGAGGTCTCCGACAAGGACTCCTTCGACCTCACGCGGCGCCTGGCCCGCGAGGAGGGGCTGCTCGTCGGCGGCTCCTGCGGCATGGCCGTGGCCGCCGCGCTGAAGGTGGCGCGCGACGCCGGCCCCGACGACGTCGTGGTGGTCCTGCTGCCGGACGGCGGCCGGGGGTACCTCTCCAAGATCTTCAACGACGACTGGATGGCCCGCTACGGCTTCCTGCGCACCGCGGAGCAGACCCCGACGGTGGCCGACGTGCTGGTCGGCAAGGACGGCCGGATGCCGGGCATGGTGCACGTGCACCCCAACGAGACGGTCCGCGACGCGATCGACTACATGCGCGAGTACGGCGTCTCCCAGCTGCCCGTCCTCAAGGCCGAGCCGCCGGTCGTCACCGGCGAGGTGGCCGGCTCGATCGCCGAGCGCGACCTGCTCGACGCGCTCTTCTCCGGCCACGCCCACCTGCACGACATGGTCGAGCGCCACATGTCGGCGCCGCTGCCGATGATCGGCGGCGGCCAGCCGGTGAGCGAGGCCGTCGCGCTGCTGGAGAAGGCGGACGCGGCGGTGGTGCTGGTGGACGGCAAGCCCGCGGGCGTGCTCACCCGTCAGGACCTGCTCGCCCACCTCACGTGAAGGCGCCCCGCAGCGCGTTGATCCGGGCCACGGCGTCGGCCCGGGCCGCGGGCGGGGCGAACCGCCGCAGGTCGGCCGCGACCACGGTGAGCTGATCGGGCAGGGCGAGGTCGTTGTCGAGCCGGGGCACGGGGAGCGCGGGGCGCCCCTCGGCCTCGGCGCAGCGATCCGCCATCCACTGAATGAGATCGTGCATGAGGTCGGCCCGAGTGGCCCCAGACAGGCTGAACGCCGCCCATCGGGGCGGCGTCCAGTGTGAGACCTGACCGACCAGCTTGCGCACGGCGGCGCCCAGCTGATCTTCGTCGGACATCAGCGTCGCAGGTAGCTCAGCAGGCGCAGGATCTCGTAGTACAGGAAGATCAGGCCGACCAGGATGCCGAAGGCGCAGTACCAGGCGTACTTCTCCGGCAGCCCGTAGCGCATGCCCTGCTCGATCGCGTCGAAGTCGAGGATGAAGGTCAGCGCGCCGACCACGATGATCACGATGCTGAAGATGATCGGGACCATGCCCACGGAGCCGCTGGTGCCGTAGTCACGCAGGCCCATGTTGAGCCCGAACAGGTAGAACAGCCAGTTGGCGAAGCTGAGGACCACGACGCCGATCAGGGCGCCGATGACCATCTTCGTGAACCGGGGCGTGGCCCGCAGCACCTTCAGCTTGTAGAGCACGGCCATGACGGCGAAGATGCCGAACGTGCCGATCACGGCCTGGATGACGATGCCGGAGTACCAGTGCTCGAAGGCCCGGCTGATGATGCCGAGCGCGATGCCCTGCAGCGCGGCGTAGGGGATGATGACGGCCGGGCTGGTGATCCGCCGGAAGGAGACGACCAGGCCGAGGACCAGGCCGGCGATGCTCGCCATGATCGCGGCGAAGTAGGTGACCGGGCTGCTGGCCGGCAGGAGCACCCACGCGCCGGCGCCGACGACGCCGGTGATCGCGAGCAGCGCGATGGTGCGGACGACGACGTCGTCCATGGTCATGGTGCGGGGCTGGACGGGGGCGCCCGGATAGCCGGGCGCATACCCGGTCTCATACCGGGAAGCCCGCGCCGCCTCGCCAAGGCGGGTGAGCACCGGGTTGGAACTCTGCACGATCGGCCTCCAGGGGCTTCTCATTCACGTGTACGACCAGGGTACCGCGAACGGGCGCGCCGGAAACGGCCACCATACAGTGAGACGTGACGGTTTGATGAAAAAAGCCCACAAAACGCGTGCCCGGGGCGGGGTTCGAACCCGCACGCCTCGCGGCAGCCGCTTTTAAGGCGGCCGTGTCTGCCGTTCCACCACCCGGGCGTAGAAACGCGTCTCACGGTAGCCCGTCCGACGAACCATCAACACCGACAAGGGGATGGCCCGTACTGTCATCCGGGTGACCAGCGCCCCGCAGACCGACGAGGCCGGGACTGCGCCAGTTGAGCATCCAACATCAACCGGTTCGCCGATGCGCTCACCGCGCACATGGACTATAGACGTCGCCGCGGGTTTGCTGTTTGCCCTGGCCGGGGCCCTGGTGACCCGTGGGCTGTGGCCGTCGCCGGCGGCTCGGGCGCTCACCGGCAATCCCGCCGACCAGGCGCTGAGCGAGTGGTTCCTCGCCTATGCGACCCGAGCGTACCGCGGTGACTTCGCCTTCGTGACCGGTGCGCTGAACGCGCCCGACGGAGTGAACCTGCTCGGCAACGCCTCGCTCATCGGCGTCGGCATCCTCTTCGCGCCCTTGACGCTGGCGCTGGGCGCGCCGGTCACCTTCGCCGTGGTGGCCGGGTGCAACCTGACCGCCAACGCCACCGGGTGGTACCTGCTGCTGGCCCGCGGCGCCGGCCTGCACCGCCTGGCCGCCCTCGTCGGCGGCGCCTTCTGCGGCTTCGCGCCCGGCATGGTGAGCGAGTCCAACGGGCACCTGCACATGACGGCGGCCTGGCTGGTCCCTCCGATCGTGTGGTGCGCGACGCGCCTGAACCCGCGCAAGGGGGTGCTGCTCGGCGCGCTCGTGGCCGGGCAGTTCTTCCTCGGCGAGGAGGTGCTGTTCCTCGCCGCGTTCACGCTGGTGCTCTTCGGCCTCGCCTACGCGGCCACCGCCCGCCCGAGGAGCCTGGCAAGGGCGCGGGAGGCGCTGCCGGGGCTCGGGATCGCCGCCGCCGTCGCGGGGGCGCTGCTGGCCTATCCGCTGTGGGTGCAGTTCTTCGGGGCCCAGGCCGCCCGCGGAGGGGCGTTCCGGCCCGAGTTCTACTCCGCCGACGTGCGCAGCTTCGCCGCCATCTCGCCGCTGTCGCTGGCCGGTGGCGACGGCGCGGCCTCGCTGGCGAGCGGGCCGTCGGAGTACACCGCCTTCTTCGGCGCCCCCGTGCTCATCGTGGCGCTCGGCGCGACCGTGTGGATGTGGCGGCGCCCGGCGGTGCTCGCGTGCACGGTGGCGTCGGCGGTGCTGCTCGCGCTGTCGCTCGGGCCGCGGGTCGGGCCCTACGCGCTGCTGGACGGCCTGCCGGTGGTCGATCGGGTGCTGCCGACCCGCTTCGCGCTCGCGGCGATCCCCCTGCTGGCCTTCGTGCTGGCGCAGGCGGTGCACGCGGCGCTGACCCAGACCGAGACGCTCGGGCTGCTGGTGCCGGTGGCCGTGGTGGCCGCGCTCGTGCCGCTGGCGCCGCTGCCGCTGCCGACGGCGTCGCGCCCGCCGGTGCCGAGGTTTTTCGCCGAGGGGTACTGGCACGGCTTCGCCCCCCGCGACGGCACGATCGTGCCCGTGCCGCTGCCGGACGCCCAGGAGCCGCAGGCGCTGCGCTGGGCGGCGGCCACCGGCGTCGCGTTCGCCACGCCGCAGGGCCGCTTCATCGGGCCGTACGGCAGCGACGGCCGCGCCGCCGTGGGCATCTACCCGCGGCCGACCGCCCTGCTGCTGCGCCGCGCGGTGAACGACGGCGACCCGCCCCCGCTCACCGACGCCGACCGGGTGGCCCTGCGCCGGGACATCGCCTACTGGCACGCCTCCTGCTTCGTGCTCGCCGACGGCCAGCCGGGCGCCGAGGCGCTGAAGAGCACCCTCGACGCCCTGCTGGGGCCCGGCGAACGCGTCGCCGACGTATGGGTGTGGCGGGCCAGAGGTTAGGCGGCCTTGCGCCCCAGCGCGTCCGGCGAACGGACGGGCAGCGGGATCGGCACCGCGACCTCGGTGAACGCCTCGCGCGGCTCGTGCAGCGAGCCGAGCGCGACGACCTCGCGGCGCAGCACCAGCTGGAGGGTCCAGTCGACGAGCACCCGGATCTTGCGGTTCAGGGTGGGGATGCGGCTCAGGTGGTACGTCCGGTGCATGAACCACGCCGGAAGGCCCCGCACCTTGATCCCGTAGACCCGCGCCGCGCCCTTGTAGAGCCCGAGGCCGGCCACCGAGCCGACGTGCTTGTGCCGGTAGTCGACCGGCTTGCGCCCGCGCACCACGGCGGCGATGTTGTCGGCCAGCTGCGAGGCCTGGCGCACCGCGTGCTGGGCGCTGGGCGAGCACAGGGCGGCGGGGTCGGGCGAGGTGAGGTCCGGCACCGCGGCGCAGTCGCCGGCGCTCCAGGCCCCCTCGACGACGTTGCCCTCGGCGTCGACCACCTGCAGCGTCGGCTTGCAGGTGATGGCGCCGCGCGGGCTGAGCGGCAGGTCGGTGTCCTGCAGCATCGGGTGCGGCTTGACGCCTGCGGTCCACACGATGGTGTCGGCCTCGAAGGCTTCGCCGTCGGAGAGCTTGACCAGGCCGTCGACGCACGAGTCGAGCCGCGTGCCGAGCCGGATGTCGATGCCGCGCCGGGTCAGCTGGACCGCGGTGTAGGCGCCCATCTCGGGACCGACCTCGGGCAGGATCCGGTTGGCCGCCTCGACCAGCATGAAGCGGACCTCGTCCTTCGGGATCTCCGGGTAGTACCGCAGCGCGCCCTTGACCATGTCCTCCATCTCGGCGAGCGCTTCGACGCCGGCGTAGCCGCCGCCGACGAAGACGAAGGCCAGCGCCCGCCGGCGGGTGGCCGGGTCGGTCGTGGTCGCCGCGACGTCGAGCCGGTCCAGCACGCTGTTGCGCAGGAACACCGCCTCGCCGATGGTCTTGAAGCCGACCGCCTGCTCGCGCAGGCCCGGGATCGGCAGCGTGCGCGAGACCGAGCCGGGGGCCACCACGATGTGGTCGTACGGCACCTCGCGGGCCGGTCCGATGATCGGCTGGACGATGGCCACCTTGCGGGCGTGCTCGATGCTCGTCACCGTGCCGGACAGCACGTGGCACCGCTTGAGCTCGCGGCGCAGCGGGACCACGCTGTGCCGGGGCGAGATGTTGCCGGCCGCCGACTCGGGCAGGAACGGCTGGTAGGTCATGTGCGGCTGGGGGTCGACCACGGTGACCTCAGCCTCGTGCAGGTTGAGCTTCTTGGACAGGCGCAGGGCGGCATAGAGCCCGACGTGCCCGGCACCGACGATCAGGATTCGCTTCGCAGCCACGACACCAACGCTAGCCACGCGAACCCCGCCTGATCAGTCAGGCGGGGGACATGTAATGAGCGTTACCAGGGCTGTAACGGCCGCCACAGCCACCGACGCCCGTCGATAAACGGCCGGGAACATCCGGGCCAACGCTCAGGCGCGGCGGGCTATCAGATAGGCCAACGCGCCGGCCGCCACGACGCCGACCAGCGATGCGACGAGGAACACAGGCCCGATGGCCAGCTTGACCACCAGCAGGAGCGCCACGCTCACGACCGCGCTGGCCGCGACGATGCCACCGGCCCGCAGCAGCCAGCCGACCAGCACGCCCGGGGAGAGCACGGCGTCGTACGGCAGCACCGCGGCCAGGGCGGCGAGGGAGTGCATGAGGTACAGCGTCGTGGACAGCGCCACCAGCCGGACCACGGCGACCGGCTCGCCGTAGATCAGCGTGCCGATCAGCCAGCCGAAGACGCAGGCGAACACGGCCAGGCCGACCATCCGGGTGCGCGGGAAGGCGGCCGGCAGCAGCGCGACCACCCCGGCGATGCCGATGGCGGCGACGTTGTGCAGGACGTCGGAGGGGAAGGCGAGCACCATGCTGAGCACGGCGAACACGGCCACGCCGGCCCGCACCAGCAGGGGGCCGGCCGAGGCGCGCTCGACCAGGTCGCGGGCGTGGCCGATGCGGCCGAAGAAGTATTCCTGCAGTTCCTCGAACATTTACGTGGTCACCGTCCGGCCCACCGCCACCCGGGCCACGCCCTGCAGCACCTCGTCGAGGCTGCCCGCGCCGCCCCAGGCCACCACGGGCACCCCGTGCTCGCGCAGCTGGCCGATGATCGCCTCGCGCTCCAGCCGCCACATCCGCTGCGCGACGTCGCCCCACTTGCCCGTGGCGCGCACCCGCAGTACCGGATCCGCGAGGGTGTCCACCGCCACCACGAACCGCCCGGCGCGGGCCAGGTTGGCCAGCATGGCCGCCGACCGCACGTCCAGCAGCGGCGTGAGCACCATCACCAGCGCGTTGGCCTGGACCATGTGCGGGCCGAACGACGACGGCGGGGGCTCGTCGTCGTGCTCGCCGGGCGCCACATCCAGCAGGAACTCCAGGGCCGTCATGTAGTGCCGCCGGCCGCTCGCCGCGCGCAGGTGGCGCACGGTGCCGCCGTACTGCAGCAGCGCCACCCGGTCGCCCCGGTGCAGGTAGTGCTCGGCGATGCCGGCCGCGGCCCGCACGGTGATGTCGAGCACCGAGGCCCGCCCGTCGATGCCGCCGGAGCGCCCGGCCTCGTGCAGCGCGTCGAGCAGCACGACGACCTCGGCGTCGCGGTCGGACAGCGTGCTCACCACGTGGATCTCGCGGGAGCGCAGCGAGACCCGCCAGTCGATGCGCCGCAGCCGGTCGCCCGGGCCGAAGCGGCGCACCCCGGCCAGTTCGCCGCCCTCGCCGGTGCGCCGGGAGCGGTGCCCGCCGACGTGCCCGGCCGCGCGGGGCATCGCCTCGGCCGCGTCGAAGTGCTCGGTCGCCGGGTAGGCCTTGAGCGGCAGCGGCGGCGTCTGCACGGGCCGGCTGATGAGCAGCCCGTCGGCGGCGATCGCGTGCGCGGTCACCGGCCCGAGCGGGTGCCGGCCCCAGCGCAGGATCCGGCCCTCCAGGTCGACGCCGGCGAGGGTGCCGGCCTCGACGTTGACCGCGTAGGGGCGGTCGGTGTGGCGCAGGCGGACCCACCGCGGCACCACCGCGCGCACCACGACCAGGTCGAAGCCGGTCGGGTTGGGGTTGCCCAGGTTGACGGTGACGCCGAGGTCGTTGCCCTCGACGAGGAACGGCTCGGCCGCGGTGACCTCGACCACGGGCACCCGGCGCGGCCGGCGGACCAGCGAGATCGCGGTGCCGATCGCGAACGGCGTGGCCAGCACGACGAGGTCGTACCGCCCGATGAGCACGGCGACGAAGACGAGCACCCCGACGACCAGCACGGCCCGGCCGAGCGCCCGGGTCGGCTCGAACGCCCGGGCGTGGGATCGGGGTGCGCCCCGCTCAGCCACGCCTTCCGCCGTACGTGGGCATCGCGCCGCTGGCCGGGGCCGGGGTCTGGGCGAGCACCTCGCCCACCACCGAACGCGGGTCGATGCGCTTGAGCCACATCTCCGGCCGCAGCGAGATGCGGTGGGCCAGCGCCGGGACCGCGACCGCCTTGACGTCCTCCGGCACCACATAGTCGCGCCCGCTGAGCGCGGCCGAGGCCCGGGACAGCAGCAGCAGCGCGAGCGAGCCGCGGGGCGAGGCGCCGACCAGCACGTGCGGGTGGACCCGGGTGGCCGCGGTGAGCGAGACGATGTACCGCCCGATGGAGTCCTCCACCATGACGTCCTCGAGCGCCCCCTGCATGGCCAGCAGGGTCTCGGAGTCGACGACCGGCTCGAGGTTGGCCTCCTCCTGCCGGCGCGACATCCGGCGGCGCAGCACGTCCCACTCCTCGTCGGCCTCCGGGTAACCGAACGACACCCGCAGCAGGAACCGGTCGAGCTGGGCCTCCGGGAGCGGGTACGTCCCCTCGTACTCGATCGGGTTGGCCGTGGCGAGCACGTGGAACGGGGCGTCCAGCCGGTAGGTCGCCCCCTCGACGGACACCTGCCGCTCCTGCATCGCCTCCAGCAGCGCCGACTGCGTCTTCGGCGGCGTGCGGTTGATCTCGTCGGCCAGCAGCAGGTTGGTGAAGACCGGGCCGGCCCGGAACGTGAACTCGTGGTTGCGCTGGTCGTAGAGGAACGACCCGGTGACGTCGGCCGGCAGCAGGTCCGGGGTGAACTGCAGCCGCCGGAAGCCGATGCCCAGCGCCTGGGCGAACGAGCGCGCGGTCAGCGTCTTGCCCAGGCCCGGCAGGTCCTCCAGCAGCACGTGGCCGCCGGCCAGGATGCCGGCCAGGACCAGCTCGAGGGAGTCGCGCTTGCCGACGACCACCGTGCCGACCTGGTCCAGGACCACCTTGGCGATCCGGCCCACCTCGGCCGGTGCGAGCGTCTTCATAGCGCCTCCACCTTTGCGACGATCGATGCTAAGTCCTGCGGGCTGGGCACGCGGGACGGCGTGTAATGCAGCAGTTGCCAGAGCTCCTCGCCGACCAGCTGGCGGGCCTGCTCGGGGGCCGTGGCCAGGGTGATGCCGTGCCGCTCGCGCAGCCGGGCATCGACGAGGTCGGTGAAGCGCGGTACGACCAGTGCGGCGAACCGGCCGGGGTCGCGCTCGCCCCACACGAGGCGGTCGTTCCACTTGGCCACGGCCAGCAGGATGCCGTCGCCGGCGGGGACGGCGTCGCGCAGCTCGCGGCGGGTCGGCCGGTCGTCGCGCGCCGCCGCGCCTTCCTTCGGCGGGTGCACCGGCCGCAGCCCGGCGCCGGTCACCGCGGGCGGCAGCAGGTCGGCGTGCACCTGCGCGAGCGCCTCCCGCATGACCTGGATGGCCACGATCGACAGGAGCACGAGGGGGTACGACACGGAGTAGCCGGCCACGTACAGCACCCCGCACCCGACCGAGGTCAGGGCGACGGCGATGAAGAGCCGGCGGATCCACCAGCGGGTGTCGAAGGGCCGCGACGGCCGGCGGGCCGGTCGGGCGTCGGGCCGCGGGGCCGAGCGCCCGGTGTCGAACAGCTCGTCGAGGCCGACCACCTGTTCCTCACGAGGCACCGGGGACACCCCCCTGCATCGCCCGGCCGACGCCGGACAGCTCGGCGCGGATCTGGCGCAGGGCGGCGATCGCGTCGTGCCGCGACCGCTCGCCGACGGGGTGGGTGGCGTAGCGGGCCTCGCGGTACACGTCGGCGAACCCCTCCAGCGTCGGGCGGCTCACCTGGTGGGCCGAGAGCAGGCGGGTGACCAGCTCGGTCGGGCTGTCGCCGACCAGGCGGGGCGTGCCGGCGGCCGCGGCGGCGCGCTCCAGGCGCACCCAGCACGCGATGACCGCCTTGCGCGGGTCGGCGTCGGTGTCGGTGAGCTCGACCAGGCCGGCCTCGACGGCGGCCATGACCTCCTCGCCCGCGGCCGCGGTCATGGGCTTGGGCTGCTCGGGCTCGACGAAGAGCCGCGGCTTCTGCTTCGGGACGCGGTTGCGGACCAGGTAGTAGACCAGGGTGCCGACCAGGACCGCGATCAGCACGGCGCAGAGGGCAGCCGCGCCGTACGTGACCCAGGACGGCAGCGCGAAGGAGTCCCCGGCGTCGGCGGGCGGCGGCTCGGTGAACAGGTCGATCTGGCTCGTCGGCGCGCTGGTCGGCGTCGGCCCGGGCGTGTTCTGGTCGGGCATCGGCACGTTGGTGATCTCGGGCGAGGACATCGCGGCGGCGGCCGCCCCGACGGCGAGCACGGCCACGACGCCCAGCACCGGCAACCAGCGGTTGAAGGTGCGGTCCGTGGCCCTCACTGGCATCCCGTCGCTCTACGAAAGCCCGGCGAGCTCCTTCGCCCGGGCGAAAACCTCGTCCAGCATTCCTGGCGTGAGCCGACCGGTAAAGGTGTTCTGCTGGCTCACGTGGTAACAACCGAGCAACGCGGGGGCGTCGTCGGCCCGCCACAACGTGCCGTGACCGAAAGGCACCTTCCGCGCCGGTGCTACACCGTAGACGGCCCGCAGTGCGGGCCAGAAGGCGGCCCACGCGAACGCGCCGAGCGCCACCACGACCCGCAGGTCGGGGACGAGCTCGCGCATCTCGCGGTGCAGGAAGGGGGCGCAGTTGTCGCGCTCGACCGGGGTGGGCTTGTTGTCCGGCGGGGCGCAGCGCACCGCGGAGAAGATCCGGACGCCGCGCAGCGTGAGACCGTCGTCGCGGGACGTGCTGGTCGGCTGGCTGGCCAGGCCGGCCCGGTGCAGGGCGGCGAAGAGCACGTCACCGGAGCGGTCGCCGGTGAAGATCCGGCCGGTGCGGTTGCCGCCGTGGGCGGCCGGGGCCAGCCCGAGGATGGCGATGGGCGCCCGGTGCGGGCCGAAGCCGGGCACCGGGCGCCCCCAGTACTCCTCGTCGCGGAATGCCGCCCGCTTGGTCGCCGCGACCTCCTCCCGCCACGCCACCAGGCGGGGGCAGCGGCGGCACACGGTGATCTCGGCGTCGAGCCGGTCGAGGGCGTCTCCCACCCGTCGAACGTTAGCCGGACGCCGACGCAGACGGCGCGACCGATGCCGATGGCGCGACGGACGCCGACGGCGCGACCGAGGGCGACGGCTGAGCCGACGCCGACGGGGAGGGCGGCGCGCTGGTCTGCGACCGCACGGAGGGCCGCACGCACATCGGATAGGTCGGGGTCTGCGGCGGCTCCTGGCCGTTCGCCGCGCAGCGCCAGGGGTCGCCCAGCACGATCGGGTTGCCGTTCTGGTCCAGCAGCGTGACGCCCTCCAGGGGCTTGCCGTCCTGGTCGATCGGGTAGACGTCGGTGACGGAGGTGTACGGGTTGGAGACGTCGTAGTAGGCCCCCGGCGAGTAGACCGTGTCGCCCCGCACGGCGATGCCCAGGAAGCCGACCGCGGCCAGGAAGGCCAGGCCCCAGAGGACCGGGCGCGGCAGGTGGGGGCGGCCGGTGACGCCGAGGCGGATCGAGAGCACCGCGGCGGCCGCCACGAGCACCCAGCCGAGCGGGTCGTCGAAGCGGTCGGCCGGCAGGATGTCCAGCGCGAAGACCAGCGCGACCAGGCCCACGCCCCGGGCGATCCACCAGGCCGGGCGCAGCAGCCGCAGGAAGTCCGTGGACTTCTCGTAGCCCAGGATCTTGCCCGCGCGCTCGTCGAGCCGGTGCAGCCGGCTCAGGTCGACCCGGGGCAGGACGAAGCCGCGGCGCTGGTCGCTCAGGCCGGCGGCGGCCCGCAACTCGGCGGCGTAGTCGGCCGGCGGGCCGAGGCGCTCGACGAGGGAGCCGCCCTGCTCCTCGAGGACCTCGGCGAAGTGGGCCGGCAGGTCCTCCATGATGTCGTCGCGCACGTCGGGCGGCAGGTCGGACAGCGCCGCCGCGACCCGCTCGAGGTAGTAGTCGATCTCCACCGTCGTCTTCATGCCGTCTGCTCTCCGACCAGGCCGTTCATCGTCTGCGCGAAGCCGCGCCACACCTTGCCGGACGCGTCGAGCTGGGCCCGGCCGGCGGCGTTGAGCGCGTAGTACTTGCGGTGCGGTCCCGACTCGCTCGGGACCACGTAGGTGGTGAGCGCGCCGGCCTGGAAGAGCCGGCGGAGGGTGCCGTAGACCGAGGCGTCGCCGACGTCGTCGAGGCCGGCCGAGCGCAGTCTCCGGAGGATGTCGTACCCGTAGCCGTCCTCGTCCCGCAGTACCGCCAGGACGGCGAGGTCGAGCACCCCCTTCAGCAGCTGGGTGGTGTCCACGCCAAGCAGAGTAGTGTGCAATGCACAGTAGTATCAAGCGCGGAACACCCGGACATGCAAAAGGGCGGCCCGCCTCGCAGAGGCGGACCGCCCGGAGCTTATTGCTGGGACCTACTTGGCGTCGTCGAGGCAGAGGGCGTCGCCACTCGCCTCGTTGGTGCCCTGCCACAGCACGTACTTGGCGTCCGAGAAGTCGTTGCAGACGGTCGCCTCGTCCTTGAGCGCCTCAGCCTGGGCCACGCCGTTCTTGATGCCCACGACCTTGTACTTCGCGGTCGCGTCGTCGCACTTGACGATCTTGACGCTGACGCTCTTGGAGGCCGAGTCCGTGATCGAGTCGCCGGCCAGGCAGTCGCCGACCTTGGCGTTGGACGGGTCGCTGTTCACGCTGTCGACGATCTTGTTCCACGAGTCCTTCGCGAAGAAGAACATGCCGCCGCAGCAGACGAGGGCCAGCACGACGATGACGCCGAGGATGATCAGGATGATCTTGCCGGCACTGCTCTTCTTCGGGGGCGGCGGCGGGGCGCCGAACGGCACACCGGGCGCACCCATCGGGGCACCGTACGCCGGCTGCTGGTCGTAGGGGTTGCCCGACGTCGGCTGGCCGTAGGGGTTGCCCGACGTCGGCTGGCCGTAGGGGGCGCCCGACGGCTGGCCGTACGGGGGCTGGTCACCGCCGTAACCCCCGCCACCGGGAGGCGGGTAGCTGCCGGGCGGCGGGTACTGGTCAGACATCTGTTTCCTTCCGGGGGTATGCCGCAAAGATCACCCTAACGGGCCAAAAGGCGGTTGAGCTTGGAAAACCGACTCTCCCGACCCATGGAACCGGCTCACGATAGCGGTAGAGCGCCAATATGCGCACCACTGTGCGTGCTCGTATTACGGTGTGCGCCGTGACCGATCTCTTGAAACGACTCGCCGCGGGCCCCGGCGTGTATCGCGGACGCGGCGACGGACTGGAGTCCGGCCCCTTCGTCGCCCGCATCAAGGTGACCTCCGTGGTGCGCGGGAACGCGATCACCCTCGACTACGAGGCGGTCAGCGACAGCAAGGGACTGCAACACGTCGAGCACACCATCCTCACGGCGAGTGAGGCCGGACGGCTCGAACTGCACGTCACCTGCCTGGAACTGCCCGGTGTGACCCGATTCGTGCAGAGTGAGCCCGGGGTGTTCAACGCCTACGAGGGCGCGCTGCCCGCAAAGATCATCATCACTATGCCGAGCGACGGTGTGCTCACGTACGGGTGGTGGTGGTCGCGCGACGACGCCGAGCCGCGGGAGCAGTCCCGCGCGGAGGTCCGCCGGACGGGCTGACCTGCTCTGACGTGAATCCGACAGGTGCCGGTCAGGCCAGGGAAAGTGCGATTCCGTCGAGAATGTCCGACTCGGAGGCGATGACCGAATCGGCGCCGGAGCGCTCCACGATGATCCGCAGGATCAGCGCGCCCGCGCCGATGACGTCCGCGCGCCCGGGGTGCATGACCGGGTGCTCGAGGCGCTTCGCGGCACTCTCGGCAAGCAGGCCGGCCGTCACCTTGGCGACGTCGGCGGCGGTGATCGTCGAGCGGTGGATGCGCTTCGGGTCGTACTCCGGCAGCCCCAACGCCAGCGCGGCCACCGTCGTCACCGATCCGGCCAGCCCGACCAGCGTCCGCGCCCGGGTGCCGTCCACGGCGGCGAGGGCCATGTCCACGGCCGCGGTGATGTCCGCCTCGGCCGCCGCCACCTGATCCGGCGTCGGCGGGTCGGCCCGCAGGTGCCGCTCGGTCATCCGCACGCACCCGATGTCGACGCTGATCGCGGCGTCGACCTCCGCGGAGCCGACCACGAACTCGGTCGAGCCGCCGCCGATGTCCACCACCAGGAAGGGCGCCTCGGCGGTGAGGCCGCGCACGGCGCCGGCGAAGGACAGCCGGGCCTCCTCGTCGCCGGTGATCACCTCGGGCACGAAGCCCAGGGTGTCGAACACCATGGCCCGGAAGTCGGCGGCGTTCTCGGCGTCGCGGGAGGCGCTGGTGGCCACCATGCGGGCCGCGTCGACGCCGGCCTCGGCGATGTCCTTGGCGTACTCCGCGAGGGCGACGCGGGTCCGCTCGATCGCCGCCGGGGCCAGCCGGCCGGTCTGGTCGACGCCCTCCCCCAGCCGGACGATGCGCATCTGGCGCGTCACGTCACTCATCCCGGAATCATCGGAGATGTCCGAGATGAGGAGCCGCACGGAGTTGGTGCCGCAGTCGATCGCCGCCACTCGCTTCACGGTCGCCAGCCTACAAATGCAACAGCATCCGGTGGTTGCCGAGGGTGTTCGGCTTGACCCGCTCCAGGTCGAGGAACTCGGCCACGCCCTCGTCGTAGGAGCGCAGCAGCTCCTCGTACACCGGGTGGGTGACCGGCGTGCCGTCGATCGGCACGAAGCCGAACGAGGAGAAGAACCTCGTCTCGAAGGTCAGCACGAAGACCCGGCGCACTCCGATCTCGCGCGCCGCGTCGAGCAGCTCGGCGACGATCCGGTGGCCGATCTTGTGGCCGCGCAGCAGCGGGTCGACCGCGACCGTGCGCACCTCGGCGAGGTCCTCCCACATGACGTGCAGGGCGCCACAGCCGACGATGGCGCCGTCGCTGTCGCGCTGGGCGACCCAGAACTCCTGGACCGCCTCGTAGAGCGCCACGGTGGGCTTGGACAGCAGCCGGCGGTCGGCGACGTACATCGCCACGAGCCGCCGGATCCCCCGCACGTCGGCGGTTCGCGCCCGCCGAACGGTTACCTCCATGGTCGTAAGGGTAGTGGCGCGCGGATGTGGCATCTGACACGCGACCGGGTGCTGATGATCACCGCTGCGGTGATGACGGTGGTGGCCGGCACGATGACGGTCCTGTACCTGACCAAGGGCAGCAATTCGCCCAATCCGATAAGCCCGGTGGCGCGCGCCAGCGGGCCGCCGCCGAAGAGTGCGGCACCGAGCGACCCGGCGACGGCCAAGCCCGGCACCGTGAAGGCGGCCTACGCGGTGCGCAGCAAGTGGAAGGACGGCTTCAACGCCGAGGTGACCGTGACCAACCTGGGCAGCCAGCCGCTGATGGGCTGGATGGTGCAGCTCGACCTGCCCAAGACCGTCGACGTCACCTCGACCTGGGGAGCTACGACGCAGGTGTTGCCGGGCCGGCTGATCATGCGGTCCCAGGCGTACAACACCTATCTCGAGGCGGGCGGGGCGATCAGGATGGGCTTCGAGGCCAAGGGAGACGCGGCCCAGCCCACGAGCTGCTCGGTGAACGGCTCGCCCTGCTGACCCCGTAGACGTTGTTGCATTGACGTACCTTGTCGGAGTGTTGACGCCACCCGCTGGGCTTTCCGAGGACGCGCTCGGGGCGATGTTCGCGAAGGACTGGGGCATCCCGGTCAAGTCGCTGACGTACCGTCCCGTCGGTTTCGGCAGTCACCACTGGGAGCTCCTGGACACCTCGGGCTCCCGGTGGTTCGTCAACGTCGACGAGCCGGCCGACCCCGCCAAGCTGGACGCTTCGCTGCGCGTCGCGGCCGACCTCTACGCCACCGGCCACACGTTCGTGGTCGCCCCCGTGCCCACCCTGGCCGGGACGGCCACCCTGCGCAGCGGGCCGTTCACGATCGCCGTCTATCCGTTCGTCGAGGGCGGGAGCTTCGAGTGGAACGCGTTCGCCGGGCCGGCACACCGGCAGGCGACGTTGGACATGATCCTCCGGCTGCACACCGCGCCGCCGGTCGCGCGCCGGCACGCCCGGGTGGACGACTTCGCGGTGCCGCACCGCGACGAGGTCGAGGCCGCCCTGCGCCGCCCCGGCGCCGACTGCGGCCCCTACTCGGTGCCCGCCGCCGACCTGCTTGCCGAGCACCGCCGGCCGCTGGAGCGGGTGCTGGCCCGCTACGACGAGCTGGTCCTGCAGAGCCGCGGCGAGCCGGTGCGGGCCGTGCTCACCCACGGCGAGCCGCACTCGGGCAACACGATGCGCACCCCGACCGGGTGGCGGCTCATCGACTGGGACACCGTGCTGCTCTCGCCGCCGGAGCGCGACCTGTGGCTGATCGAGCCGGGCGACGGGTCGATCTTCGCCGCCTACGCCGAGGCGACCGGCGTGCTGGTCCGCCCGTCCACGATCATGCTCTTCCAGCTGCGGTGGGCGCTGGCCGACATCGCGGTCGAGGTGCGCCGTTTCCGCCGCCCGCACACCGGCACCCAGGACGAGGCCGAGGGCTGGGAGATCCTGCGGTCAGTCGTCACCAGCATCGAGTGAGACGCACGGGCCGTTCTTCCACCACTCGCCGGCCTTGGCCAGGGTCTCGTCGCCGAACGGGTTGACGCCGGGACCGACGGCCAGCGCGTGGCCGAGGTGGACGTGCAGGCACTTGACCCGGGTCGGCATGCCGCCGGCCGACACGCCGTCGATCTCGTCGACGTGCCCGACCGCCTCGCGCCGGCGCAGGTAGTCCTCGTGGGCGGCCAGGTACTGCGCGGCCAGCTCCGGGTCCTCGGCCAGCCGGGCGCCCATCTCGCGCATGAGGCCGCTGGACTCGAGGCGGCTGCACTCGCTCACCGCGCGGGGGCAGGTCAGGTAGAACAGCGTCGGGAAGGGCGTGCCGTCGGGCAGCCGCGGGGTGGTCTCCACGACATCCGGCAAGCCACAGGGGCAGCGGTGGGCGACCGCGCGGGTGCCCCTGGGGGTGCGGCCGAGCTGGGCCGCGACCACCGCCAGGTCCTCGTCGGTGGCCTTCGGGAACTCGTCACTCACTGCTTGTCCGCCGCCTCGACGCTCGACCACAACTTGCCGTACCAGGGCCGGGGCGGCTTCGGGGCGCCCGGCAGCTCCGCGGGGTCGGTCTCCGGCCTGTTGGCCGGGTCGACCACCACGTAGGGCTTCTCGCCGGGCAGGACCATGTGCAGCCGCTGCCTGGCCTGGGAGATCACGTACTCCGGGTCGTCCCACTTCTTGGCCCGGGCCTGCATGTCGGCGACCTTCACGGCCTGCTTCTGCTGGCTCGCCTCCATCGCCTCGATCTCGGCCTGCTGGGCGAGGTAGACCCGAACCGGATAGGCGTAGGCGAGCAGGAGCACCAGCAGGACCAGCCCGAGCACGACGGCCCGGCTGGTGAAGCGGCGCGGCTGGGGAGCGCGGGTGCGCATGGCGGCGCCGCCGGTGGACACCACGCGGCGGGCCACCGTGGGACGGGAGGGCGCGCGGCCTGCCCCGGCGCGACCGCGCGGTGCGGAACCCCTTCCGCCCGGACGACCCGGCCTAGAGCGCTGCTGCATGCCCTCCCCCAAGGTTTGCGCCCCTGCGGCCCGAGCGTTTGCCCGGGCCGCAGGGGATCAAAAACGGTTAACGGTACCGCGGGAAGGCCCCGCGCCCGGCGTAGCGCGCCGCGTCGTCGAGCTCGTCCTCGATGCGCAGCAGCTGGTTGTACTTCGCCACCCGCTCGGAACGGGCCGGCGCGCCGGTCTTGATCTGGCCGGTGCCCAGGGCGACGGCCAGGTCGGCGATCGTGGTGTCCTCGGTCTCGCCCGAGCGGTGGCTCATCATCGTGCGGAACCCGGCCCGGTGGGCCAGGTCGACGGCGTCGAGCGTCTCGGTGAGCGAGCCGATCTGGTTCACCTTCACCAGCACCGCGTTGGCGGTCTGGGTGGCGATGCCGCGGGCGATGCGCTGCGGGTTGGTGACGAACAGGTCGTCGCCGACGATCTGGATGCGCGAGCCGAGCGCGTCGGTCATCGCCTTCCAGCCGTCCCAGTCCTCCTCCGACAGCGGGTCCTCGATGGACACGATCGGGTAGGAGTCCACGAGCTGCGTGTAGTACGCGATCATCTCGTCGGAGGACTTGCTGCCGCCCTCGAAGGCGTAGGCGCCGTCCTTGAAGAACTCGGTCGCGGCCACGTCGAGCGCGAGCACGACGTCGCTGCCCAGCGAGTAGCCGGCCTTCTCCACGGCCTCGGCGATCAGGTCGAGCGCGGCCGCGTTGCTCGGCAGGCTCGGGGCGAAGCCGCCCTCGTCGCCGAGGCCGGTGGCCAGGCCCTTCTTCTTCAGCACCGACTTGAGCGTGTGGTACACCTCGGCGCCGGTGCGCAGCGCCTCGCGGAAGGTCGGGGCGCCGATCGGCGCGATCATGAACTCCTGGACGTCCACGTTGGAGTCCGCGTGCGCGCCGCCGTTGAGGATGTTCATCATCGGCACCGGCAGCACGTGGGCGTTGGGCCCGCCCAGGTACTTGAACAGGCTCAGCCCGGCCGAGTCCGCGGCGGCCTTGGCCACCGCGAGCGAGACGCCGAGGATCGCGTTGGCGCCCAGCCCGGACTTCTCCGGGGTGCCGTCGAGGTCGAGCATGGCCTGGTCGACCAGGCGCTGCTCGGTCGCGTCGAAGCCGCGCACGGCCTCGGCGATGCGCTCGTTGACGTTCTCGACCGCCTTCTCGACGCCCTTGCCCAGGTAACGCTTGCTGTCGCCGTCGCGCAGCTCGTTGGCCTCGAAGGCGCCGGTGGAGGCGCCCGAGGGCACCGCCGCCCGGGCCATGGTGCCGTCGTCGAGGACGACCTCGACCTCAACCGTCGGGTTGCCCCGCGAGTCGAGGATCTCCCGCGCGCCGATTGCTTCGATAGTGGCCACTGTCGTGTCACTCCTTGCAGAAAAAAGTTTGGTCGGCCGCCACGGTGCGGCACCCCAGAGCCTATCGCCCGAGCGGATCTTGCTAGCCCCGGGCTAAAGATCCAGCAGCGTGCGCAGGTGGCGCGGGGGCGGCGAGCCGTGGGCCAGCATCCGGTCGTGCCAGTCGCGGAGCGTGACGTTCGCCGGGCGTTCATCGGCGATCTGCCGGACCTCGGTGTAGCCCACGAAGTACGTCGAGAGCTGCGTCGAGCTCAGCAGCGCCCGCCGCCACTTGCCGGCCGCCTCGCCCTCCTCCTGGAAGCCGCGCTCCATCATGAGCGCCATCGCCTCCTCCTCGGTCATCCCGTCGCAGTGCACCCGCTGGTCGATGATCGCGTTGATACTCATCCGCAGCTGCATCTTGAGCTGCTGCAGGCGTACCGGGAGCCCACCGAACCCACGCTCGGCCATGAGCTCCTCGGCGTAGACCGCCCAGCCCTCCACGAACGGCCCCGACCACCCGATCGCCCGGGCCCGCGTGCGCCCGCGGAACCGCCTTGCGTGGGCGAGCTGCAGGAAGTGCCCCGGCGTCGCCTCGTGCACGGTCAGGTCGCGCACCATGTGGCTGTTGTACTCGCGGTAGAACGACGCCACCCGCTCCTGCGGCCAGTCCGACGGGGTGGGCGAGATGCAGAAGAACGTCGGCAGCTCGGCCTTCTCCAGCAGGCCGGGCGGGTCGCAGTAGGCCACCGCCACCCCGCGCGCGAACTCCGGCATCTCCATGATCACCAGCGGGTCGTCGATGAGCGACACCAGGTCGTGCTCGCGCACGAAGGCCGTGGCCTCGTCCAGCGACACCTTGGCCAGCTCGACGATCGTGTCGTTGTCCGGCACGTCCTGCGCCGCCATGGCCAGCGCCTCCCGGGCGGGCCGGCCGGACAGCTCCTCCAGCTCCGCGCTCACCCGCTCGAGGTTGGCCTCGGCCCGCTCGAGCACGGTCCGCGCCGGCAGCTCGGTGTCCAGCGTGTGCCACAGCCGGGCCTCCCACAGCCGCCGCCCGAGCCGCGGGTCCCGGTCGGCCTTGTCCAGCCGTCCGCGCAGCCACTCGCCGAACGCGTCCAGCTCGGCCGCCGCCCGCTCCTGCGCCGGCGCCACGACCTCGGCCAGGCCGGGCGCCTCCTTGAACAGCTCCCCGAGCTCCTCGCGGACCAGCCGCGCCGTGCCGGCGAACTGTCCGATGGCGGTCTCGACGTGCACCCGCGGCGAGTCGGCCAGCACCTCCCGCGCGGTCGCCAGCGCATCGGGAACCTTGGACAGCCGGGCCGCGATCGAGACCAGCCGCTCCTCGGCCGGCGCGAAGGGCCGCGAGATCAGCCCGTGCAGCAGCGTGCCGGGGTTGTGCACGAGCGGGTTCCACTCGTGCTCGCGAATCTCGGTCCGCTCGAACAGCATCCGCTCGACCCGGGCGAGCAGCACGGCGTGGTCGATCTGGTCCTGGACGTCGAGCTCGTCGACGTCGACCTGGGTGAGCGCGGCGGAGGCGTCGCGCAGCATGTCGACGTCCGCCGCCACCCCCTCGGGGGAGTAGTCCGGCAGCCGGTCGTCGAACCGGTGATCACCCGCTCCGGCGGCGAGCCCGGGCGCACACTCGAGCAGCGCGTCGGCGATGTGCTCGGCCAGTGGCACGAAGTCCTGCGACATCCCTCGACGTTATCGCCTGCGCCTCCGAGTGCCGCGCTCCCCCGCGGTTACCACCCTCACCTCCGCGGCCGGCCGCCCGTCAGACCAGGGACGCCAGGGTGCGCACGGCCGTCGTGAGCTCGTGCGGCGTGTGCGCGGCGTAGCCCAGGACCAGGCCGCAGGGGCCGCCGGGGCGCATGCGCAGCGTCGAGAGGGCCAGGGGACCCAGGCCGGCGGCCGTGGCCCGCTCGGCCAGCGCCAGGTCGTCCACGCCCGGCGGGAGCTCGATCACCAGGTGCAGGCCCGCGGCGATGCCGCCGATCCGGGCGCGCGGCAGGTGGCGGCGCAGGGCCGCGACCACGGCGTCGCGGCGCTCGCGATGCAGGCGGCGGGCGCGGCGCAGGTGGCGGTCGTAGCCGCCGCCGGCCAGGAACTCCGCGAAGGCCAGCTGCTGCAGCGCCGGGCCGCCGTTGTCCGCGTCGTGCTTGGCCGCGCACAGGTCGGGCTCCCAGGTCGGCGGGGCGGCGAGCCAGCCCAGGCGCAGGCCGGGGGCCAGGACCTTGCTCACCGAGCCGACCAGGGCGACCCGGTCGGGGGCCAGGCCCTGCAGGCAGGCGACCGGCTCGCGGTCGTAGCGGTACTCGGCGTCGTAGTCGTCCTCCACCACCAGGCCGTCCACGCGCCGCGCCCAGGCGATCACCTCGGCGCGGCGGCCGGGCGCCAGGACCACGCCGGTCGGGAACTGGTGGGCGGGGGTCAGGACCACGGCCCGGGCGCGGCTGCGGGACAGGGCCCTGACGTCCAGGCCGTCGGCGTCCACCGGGACCGGCACCACGTCCAGGCCCAGCCGCAGCAGGTGCTCGCGCACCGCGGCCGGGCCGGGGTCCTCCAGGGCGATCCGGCGGGTGCCCCGGGCCAGCAGCACGCGGGCCAGCAGCGCCAGGCCCTGGGTGACGCCGGCGGTGACGATCAGGCCGTCCGGCGCGACCAGCGCGGCCCGCACCCGGCCGAGGTAACCCGCCAGCTCGGTGCGCAGGCGTGGCACCCCGGTCGCGTCGCCGTAGTCGAAGTCGGCGTCCAGGGCGCTGGTCAGGGCCGTCTCGTAGGCGCGGCGCCAGGCCGTGCGCGGGAAGGCGCCCAGGTCGGGCACGCCGGGGCGCAGGGGTGCGACGGTGGCCGGGCGCGCCGTGGCCTCGCCGCGCTGGCGGGGCAGGGCCGCGGCCACCTCGGCCACGACCGTGCCGGAGCCGCGGCGGCTCACCAGGCGGCCCTCGGCGGTGAGCTGCTCGTAGGCGCCGACCACCAGGCCGCGGGACACCCCCAGGTCGGCGGCCAGGTCGCGGGTGGAGGGCAGCCGGGTGCCGGGCGCGAGGCGGCCGCGGGTGATGGCCTCGCGAAGCGCGCCGACGAGCTGGTCGCCGACGCGCGGCCGGGTCCGGTCGAGCTCGACCAATGCCTCCCAAACCGACAAGGTGGCCCCCTAAAAGCAGCTCCCGGTGGCACTGTAGCGTGGACCACTGCCGCTCGTAAGTTGCTGAGCATGACCCGGCGCTATGCCCTCTACTGCGTGCTGACCTGCGCGATTCTCGGTTGCTCCTTCACCGTGAGCCGGTCGATCGTCGACTATCCGATCCTCACCGGCCAGGCCCTTCGCTACTGCCTCGCCGCCGTCGCCCTGTTCGCGCTCGCGCGGCGGCAGAAGCCCCGGATTCACCCGTCCGGGCGAGAGCTGGTGCGGCTGGGGCTGGTCGCGGCGACCGGGCTGGTGCTGTTCAACGTCCTGCTGCTCTTCGCGCTGCGGCACGCCGACCCCGCGGTCATCGGCACCATCGTCGGGGTCAGCCCGCTGCTGCTGGCGCTGCTCGGGCCGCTGCAGGAGCGCCGCCGGCCCGAGCAGCGGCTGCCGCTGGCCGCGGCGGTGGTCGTCGGCGGCGCGGTGCTCGTGCAGCACAACCAGGGCGAGCACGACGCCGCAGGGCTGCTGGCGGCGGTCGGGGTGCTGTGCTGCGAGGCCGCGTTCTCGCTGCTCGCGGCGCCCCTGCTGCCCCGCCTCGGCGCCGTGCGGGTGTCGGCGTGGAGCACGGCTCTCGCCGTACCGATGCTGCTCCTGGCCCTTCCCCTGACCGGGGAGCGGCCACGGGTGCCGTCGGGCGGGGAGGCCGCCGCCATCGCCTTTCTCGGGCTGGTCCTGACCGTGGTCGCGTTCGTGTTCTGGTACACCGGCGTGGCGAAGCTGGGCGTGGACCGCGCCGGGGTCTACCTGGCCCTGGTCCCGGTGTTCGCACTGGTCACGACCGCCCTCGTGGACCGGGCGGCGCCCGATGCGCTCAAGGTGTGCGGGGTCCTGCTGGTCGGCGCCGGGCTGGCGTTGACGGCGGCGCGTGTTAAGCAGGATGAATGGAAAGCTCCGCGCTCGTCCTCGGCGCCGGCGGGATCACCGGCGTCGCCTGGCAACTCGGCATCCTCGTCGGGCTCGCTGACCAAGGCGTCGACCTCGGGCAGGCCGACCTGATTCTCGGCACCTCGGCCGGCGCGATGACCGGCGCGCTCGTCGCGGCCTTCCGCGACCCGCGGGTCGCCGCCGCCATCGAGGCGCCGCTCGGGCCCGGCGACCCTCCGCTGAAGGCCGACTGGGACCGCGGGCCCATCGCGTTCGGGCTGCTGCAGGACGAGACCCTGGATCCCGCGGAGATGCGGCGGCGGATCGGGGCGCTCGCGCTGGAGGCCGAGGTCGGGCCGCCGGAGCCGTGGCTCGAGGCGTTCGCGCGCCGCCTGCCGGTCGAGGGGTGGCCCCGGCCGCTGGTGGTCACCGCGGTGGACGCCGCGACCGGGGAGCCCGTGGCCTGGGATGCCGATTCAGGTGTACCGCTGGTGCCCGCCGTGACGGCCAGCTGCGCCGTCCCGTGCATTTTCCCGCCGATCCCGGTCGACGGGTCGCGGTACATGGACGGGGGCGTGCGCTCGCGCACCAACGCCGACCTGGCCGCCGGGCACGACACCGTGTACGTCCTGGCCCCGCGCATGCCGCTGATGCAGCGCGAGGCGCTGACCGACCCGACGGTCACGCTCATCGAGCCCGACGACGAGGCCATGGACGCGATCGGCGGCAACGTCTTCGACGCCGGGCGCTGGGAGCAGGTGATGGCGGCGGCCGAGCGGCAGGGCCGAGGCCTACGGCTTCAGTGAGGCCATCGGCTTGTAGTAGGCGTCCTGCGCCAGCGAGGAGCGGAACGTGCCGAACACGACCGGGTCGTCGGAGACCAGGAACTGGTTCGTCGGGCCCTTGTTGTCGAGGGGGTCCGACTCGAAGTACAGCACGGCCCTGATCTGCGAATTGGCCTTGAACGTCCGGGAGGCGTCGGCGAGCCAGGACGCCCGCTGCTGGGTGCCCCAGCTGCGGGCGATGCCGAACTCGCCGACCATCACCGGCTTGCTCGGGTGCTCGGCGCAGAACTCGAGGAACGGCCGCATGAGGTCGCCGATGCTGCCGTACTTCGGGCCGGCGTACACGTCGACGCAGGTCCAGTCGACGGCGTCGTCGCCGGGGTAGAAGTCGGCCGCGTAGCCGCCCCGGAAGCCCTCGGCCGTCGGGCACCACACCCAGGAGGCGTTGGTGGCGCCCTCCTGCTGGAAGATATTGCGCACGTACTTCCACGCCGCGATGTAGTCCGCCCCCGACCACATCTGGGCGCGCAGGTTCGGGCGGTCCATCTCCCAGCGGTACCGCAGCAGCACCGGATGGCCGAATGCCTTGAGCTCCCGGGCCCGCTGCCGGATCAGGTCGTCGTAGCGGCCCATGGTGATCAGGCGGGTGTCGCCGCCGGCCCACGACAGCATCAGCGTGCTGCCGCGGGCCACGAACTGGCGGTCGGAGTCGTTGATGAAGTTCTCGTCGAAGCGGCGGTACGTGTTGACGATCGCCATCTTGCGGCCCAGCGAGTGCTCCCAGTCGGTCATCGCGGTGACCCGGCCCGACTCGGTGAGGCGCTCCGGGCGGACCCACGCGCCGAGGTACGAGCCGTGCTTCGGCGGCGTCACGGGGCCCGCCGCGAACGGCCCGCCGGACGTGGCGATGGACGGCGGCGCCCCACTGTCCACGATGGACGACGGGGTCGCGGTCGGCGGCACGGCGCGATGGCCGCTCTGCAACACCGTCCAGGTGACCGCCCCGGCGGCCGCGACGACCGCGACCACCAAGGCGACCGTCAACACGATCCGCTTCATGCACTACTCCCCAAAAGCTATTTCGGGATGCGCCTTGCTACATAGAGAACGTCGGTGGCGACCCCGGAGAGACGGCGCGAGCGAGTGGCGAGGTCGTCCGCCCGCCGGGCCATCGGGCGCAGCCACTCACGCCGATACGCCCCGGCCGGGAACACCGCGAAGCCGCGCCGGTCGATGACCTCGAAGCCGTGCCGGGCCAGCAGCTGCTCGACCTCGGCGTGCTGCAGCTCGGCGAACCACTGGTTGCCGCGGTGCTGCCGGTGCCGCAGGTGGCGAAGCGACGAGCGGTTGCCGTGGTTCTCCACGACCAGCAGCCCCGAGTCCGCCTCCGGCAGGATGCGGGCGGCGAAGGCGATCGCCCGGTCGCGCACGTCCTTCGGGGCGTTGAGCAGCAACCGGAAGACCGTCACGAGGGCCGGGCCCTCCACGGTGGCCGGCTCCGGCACCGGCCCGTCCTCGCCCACCTGGTGCAGCTTGGCGTAGACGCCGGCCTCCCGGGCCTTGGCCAGCATCTGCTCCGAGGAGTCGTACCCGTGCGCCGCCCGCACCACGCCGTGCAGCAGCTTGATCGCCCGCCCGGTCCCGCAGGCGAAGTCGTGCTGGATCGGCCGCCGGGCGGTGAACTCGCGCCGCACCAGCCGGCGCAGGAACGCCCGCTGCCGCCCGCTGACCGCCGTGGCGTAGGTCTCCGGCGCGTACACGACCCGCTCGTACTTGTCGACCGCCGCCTCCGACTGGAAGACCTCCGCGTAGTCAGTCCTCAATTTCGTTCCCCCCATGCGCTCAGTGCGTCATCTTTTGCCGTGCACGAGTACTTCTCTGAACCGCACCGCCGCGTAGCAGTACACGGCGGCGCCCGCCCCGGTGGCGGCGATCTGGACGAGCAGCCCGGGATGCAGCGGCCACAGCAGCAGCTGGGGCACCGCGAAGCAGGCGGTCGCCATGGCGCAGGCGAGCAGGGTCGCCCGGCCGAAGGGATGCAGCCCGAGCCCGCGTACCACCTGGGCGAGCGGGACAAGGTTGTTCACGAGGACCGCGGCCGCGAGGCCGATGGATGCACCGAACGCGCCGCTGCGGGGGATCAGCAGCGCGTCGACGCCGAGCATGACGAGCAGCGCCAGCGCGACGTTGAAGAGGTTCCACCAGGTGCGCCCGGCCATGGCGAGCACGATGTCGACCATCCCGCAGGCGGTCGCGACCAGCATCGCCGCGGCCAGCACCCGCACCACGCCCACGCCGCCGGCGTAGTGCTCGCCGAAGACGCTGAGGTAGAGCGGGGCGTAGGTGAAGACGAGGAGGTACATCGGCCAGCAGCACAGCACCACCCAGGCGGTGGACTGGCGGTACAGCAGGTTGGCCCCGGCGGTGTCGCGCACCGCGAGCCGCTCGGCCAGGCGGGGCTGGACGGACTGGGAGACGCCCTGGTTGACGAACTGGCCGAGGATGACGAACCGGCCGGCTACCGCGTACATGGCGGCAGGGGCCAGTCCGGCCAGCGACGCGACCATGAGCACGTCGATCCGCTGCAGCGCCATCTGCGCGAAGCTGGCCACGGCTCGTGGGGCGGTGAAGCCCCAGAAGCGCCTCGGCGTGAAGTCGGACGTGTCCGTTTTCTCAACGTTCAATCGGCTTTTCAGGGACCTGAGGGCATACCCCGCCAGCAGCGCCGTCGGCACGTAGGGCAGCGCCCACAGGGCGGCGAAGACCTGCTCGCCCCAGCCCGCGGCCCACACCAGCGCGAGGAGCGCGAGCTGCGCGGCCGGGCGCATGACGCGGTCCAGCAGCACGGAGGGCCGCATCGCGCGCAGGCCACGGGTGGTCGACAGCAGCACGTCGGTGAACGCCGCCGCGGGCAGGAACAGCGCCAGCGCCCGGGTCAGGTCGGGCCGCCCCGGCACCAGCTCCGGCGCGACGAAGAGCCCGGCCGCGAGGAACGCGCAGACGAGGGCCACCGGCAGCAGCGCCACCCGCAGGCACTCGGCGAACCGGGACAGGTCGCCGACCGCGCGCATCCGGGCCGGCCAGTAGACCAGGGACGTCTGCAGGCCGAGCTTGGCCACGGTGACGCCGAGGCCGAAGGTGGCCGTGGCCGCGAAGAAGGCGCCCGCCGCGTGCGGGTCGAGGGCCCGCGCCGCGAGCCACGTCACCCCGACCCCGGCCACGCCGGTGCAGGCCGTGCCGATCAGGTTGGCGATCCCGCCGCGGGCCGCACCGCGCAGCATTCCGCCGGGCGACTCGACCGCGGGCCGCTCCAGCGTCGTGGTCACGAAGTCATCCAGGAGGGCCGGTAGCCCAGCCAGGCGGCGAGCCGCTCGTCGTAGGGGGCGTAGTGCTCGGCCAGCCGCGAGGCGATCGAGTCGTCGAGGCGGTTGCGGGGCCGCGCGTTGTGCCGCTCGAAGGGCGGGTAGGAGTTCACGTGCGGCAGGCCGAGGAAGTCCACGACGGCGTCGTAGACCGGCTCCGGGTTGGTGAAGAACTCGGAGCTGTCCACCACGTGCACCCGGTCGCGGCCGAGCAGCCGGGCCATCGGCTCGAGGTACTCGATGTACTCGCCGCGGGCCCGGTAGGCGTGGTGCTGGTGGGCGAAGCTGTAGGCGTGCGGGTCGGCCAGCAGCCGGTCCCGCTGGCCCTCCAGCCGGGCCTCCTCCAGCTCCAGGGCGCGGCCGAAGTCGACCTCGGGCTCGAAGCCGCGGGCGACCTCGTGGGCGTGCTGGGAGTAGGCCCGCTCGACGGGGTCGCGGACCAGCACCACGAGCCGCACGCCGGGCAGGTCGGCGGCGATGCGGGCCAGGGCGTGCGGGTGGTACATGTAGTACGGGCTGGACTCGAACGTCTGCGCGGGCACCCCGAACTCGGCGCGGACCCGCTCGGCCCGCCGCTGCAGGGGGAAGTGGCCGCGGTACCAGCGCAGCCCGTGGTGGTAGCCGACGTCGAAGTAGTGCACGCCCTTGTGCAGCACCGCCTTGATGACGGCGGGGTGCGCGGCCAGGGCGCGGTAGAGCGACGTGGTGCCGCACCGCTGCCCGCCGCAGATGAGGAACGAGGGCAGCATCCGCCGGCTCGCGGTGAGCTGACCGTAGTTACGGGATCCGAAGTGGACGATGCGCTTCATCGTCTCGGGCACCTGCACTGCCATGGGTTACAGCGCCTCCACTCGCGCGACGAGGACGGGCAGCAGCCAGCTGCCGAGCACGCCCAGCCGGGCGCCGGCCTCCGCCTGCCGGTCGGTGACGTACCGGGTGGCCAGGTCGATGAGGTACAGCAGCGCGGTCACTCCGACCGCCTGGCGGTGCACCACCCCGAAGGGCAGCAGCAGGTCGGGGGCGGCCGCGACGAGCTCGTTGACCGCCTGGCCGGCCGAGGGCGAGCGGCCGATGCCCAGTTGCAGGGCGTGGTGCAGGGCGTCGAAGCCGATCGGCACGCCCGGGGTGAACCGCTCCCAGTCCCAGACCAGCACCGCGCCGGCGAGGCTCGCCATGTTCCACGGCGACCAGTCCCCGTGCCAGGACCCGAACTGCAGCTCGACGTCGCCGGCCACGCGGGCCACCCGGTCGGCCGCGGTGCGCAGGGCCGCGCCCTCGGCGTGGTCGGCGACGGCGGCCAGCCGGGCCCGCAGCCGGGCCCAGTAGCCGCTGCCGCCCAGCGTCCCGCGGCCCGTGCCGCAGCAGCGGGCCACCTCGAGCATCGCGGCGGACAGCCGCGGCGCGGTCAGCGGGGCCCGCGGCAGCCAGACCGGCAGCGCCGACTGGACCAGCACCTCGTGCTCGCCCCACTGCCCGGCGTGCAGCACCGAGGGCACCTGCACGGCGCTGAGCCCGGCCGAACCGACCGCGGCCAGCGCGTCGGCCTCGGCCCGCACCAGCGTGCGGGTCAGGGCCGAGGTGCCGAGCTTGGCGAAGGCCAGCGTGTTGCCGGCCGCGTCGAGCAGCTGCAGCACCGGCTTGCGGTTGGCCCGGGCGGGTCCGATGTGGACGCTCAGGCGCAGTCCGGTGCCGAGGGCGCGGGCGAGGTACGCGTCGATGGTGTCGGCGGCGGGGTGCAGCCGCAGCCGGTCGCGCAGCAGCAGGCCGGACAGGCCGGTGCGCAGTGCGGTGACGACGGCGTCGCGCTTGAGCCGGGCCAGCCGGGACTGCGGCTCGGCGTAGCGGCGCACCGCGGCCGCGGCCACCCGCCGGTCGTCGGCCGGCACGAGCAGGCGCGGCTTGCGGGCGTTGGGGATGACGAGGTACTCCACCGGCTGGTCCCCGGAGCCGGGGTACAGCAGGGCGAGGACCTCCTCGACGTACTGGGCCCGCAGCTGCTCGTCGTCGGCCCGCAGCTCGGCGGGCGCGGTCTTGATCGGGCTCATGACTGGCTGATTCCCCTCTGCTGGTTGCGCCACAGGACGGCGTAGGCCAGGAACGTCAGTGCCAGCGGGGTGACGAGCGAGTTGTACCAGAGCATCGCCGTGAAGCTGGACACGAGCGCGGCCCCGCCGGCCAGCCCCATCGGGGTGGCGTCCCGCCGGAACCGCCACAGGCCGAACAGGAAGAAGCCGAGGTACGTCGCCGTGCCGAGCAGCCCGTGTGCGTAGAGCAGCTGCCACAGCTGGCCGCCACCACCGATGGTGAAGTTGCCGCAGCGCGCGCAGTTCGCGCTCTCCCCGACCGCGATCGAGTTGCGCCCGCCGATGGTGTTGCGGGTGGAGCCGAAGCCGATGAACGGCGACTCCCACATGCCGTCGATGGCCTTCTGGGTGGTGTACATGCGCACGCCGTTGGACTTGCCGTGCTCCACCCGCGCGTTGACCACGTCGCCCAGCGGCGTCACCGCGAGCGCCACGGCCACCGTCACGGCGGCCACGGCGATCAGGCCGAGCGCGGCGAACTTCCCGCGCAGGGCCAGCCGCACGGCCACGTAGACGGCCATCGCGGCGAGGCCGATCCACAGCCCGCGGTTGAGGGAGTACACGATCGGCACCAGCGACACCAGCAGCGTCGCGACGGCGAAGACCTTGACCCAGCGCCGGCGCGTGAAGGCGAAGGCAGCGACCGCCAGCCAGCCGGCGAGCAGGCACACGTTGTTGCCCCAGGTGTTGGTGTACCCCCACGGGGCCCCCGGCCGCGGCGCCTCCCCGCCGAGCAGGTTCATCACCTGCGCCGCGGTCGGGTGCACCATCGACTGCACGAAGGCGTCGTGGCGCATGTGCCCGGGCAGCAGCAGCTCGAACGGCGCGGTGAACTCGAAGCGGGGCGCGGCCATGCCGAGCAGCCCGCCGGCCACGGTGATGACGAACAGCCAGCCGAGCAGCCGCACGAGCCGCTCCTGGGTGAGCACCCGCCGCTCGATGTTGCCCGCGTAGACCAGCAGGACGGTCAGCGCGGTGTAGCCGCCGAGGCGGAACGCGAAGGGCACCAGGCGGCTCTGCGCCGTGCCCGGGACCGTGCCGGCCGGGTCGGCGCCGAGCGTGAACAGCCCGAAGGCGACCACCGCGAGGAACATCAGCCAGAGCACGAACCCCGGCGGCAGCTTGACCACGTGCCCGGCCGCGCGGTGGCGGACCAGGGCCCACAGCATGGGCACGGCGGCCAGGAAGAAGATGAGCACGCCGAGACCGAGGGCCCACCACAGGGGGTACAGCAGCAGGATCCCGGTGAGCGGCCAGGCCCGGAGGCGATGGACCGGCCGCCGCGGGGGCGCCGCTTCGACGGAGGGGTGACTCGCGAGGGTTGTCATCGGCGCTTGTCAGCGCCGTTCTCGCTGGGCGCCTCGGCCTGGATGCGGGTGACCGAGATGGTCCGCGTCTGCCGCTTCGGCGGCTGGGCCGGCGGCTGTGCGGGCGCCACGGCCGGGGCTGGAGACGTCGGCACGGCAGGGGAGGTCCGGATCCGCTTGACGACCGGCTCCTCCTCCTTCTTCTTCACCTCCGGCTCCTTCGGCGGGAGCTTCTCCAGTACCGCGGTCATGTCATCGGCCGGCACCTGCGCGGAGGTCGCCGCGGCCTCGCGCTCGTCGCCGCCGCGCGGGGCGGCCAGGCGCGGCAGCACCACGGCGCCGAGCAGCGGGGTGCCGACCCGGCGCAGCTGGTCGGCGGCGTCGGCGATCTCGGTGTTGCGGGTGCGGCGCAGCTCGACCGCGACGATCGCCGCGTCGGCCAGCGCGGCCAGGCTCTGCGCGTCGGCGCTGGTGGCCGTGGAGGGCGCCTCGACCACCACGTAGGCGGCCCGCTCCCGCAGGGTGGCCAGGGTGTCGCGCAGCGCCTGCGACTGCAGCAGCCCGCCGGCGCTGGCGGTGCCGCCGGTGGTGACGACGCTGAGGTTGGGGTGCCGGGGCGCGCGCTGGGTGGCGCTGCTGAGCGAGAACCGGCCGGCCAGCACGTCGGACAGGCCCGGCACGGCCCGCACGCCGAGCATGCGGTGCACCGAGGCGGTGTCGACCAGGCTGTCGGGGAGGTGGGCGCAGACGAGCACGGTCTCGGCGCCGGTGCGGGCGAAGGCGGCGGCCAGGTTGGCCGCGACGACGGTCGAGGCGGCGCCGCGGCTGGCCCCGGCGACGACCACGACCTGGCCGGCCAGCGCCACGCGGGCGTCGCCGCCGGCCGGGGCCGGGATGCTCGCGAGCACCTCGTTGCGGAGCCGGTTGAAGATCCGCCCGCCGGCGCCGAAGGGGGCGAAGACGTCGTCGAGGCGCGGCTTGACCCGCCCCGGCACGCCGGCGAGCACGGCCACGTCGACCCGGCGGGGCAGGTCGGACGGGCGGCGCACGCGCTGGTCGAGCCGCTCGCGCAGCATGGCCGCGCCGACGCCGAGCAGCAGCCCGGCCATCGCGCCGCTGGCCAGGTTCAGCAGCCGGTTGGGCTTGACCGGGGACCGGGGCAGGTCGGCGTCGCGGGTGATCTTGCCGGCGCTGACGGTCGCGGTGAGCAGCTGGTTGAGCTGGCCGGCCAGGGTGTTGATCTGCGCCGTGGAGGTGCTGCGCTGGCTCTCCAGGTTGGGCCGGTTGGGGTCGTTCTGCTTGAGCGAGGCCAGCTTGTTGTTGATCTGGGTGAGCCCGGCGTTGAGCTGGTTGATCTTGTCGTTGAGGATCGCGATCCGGCCGGCCACGTCCGCCTTGGCCGACTCCTCGCGGTTGCGCAGGTAGGCCTCGGCGAACGCGTGCGAGCCGGCCTGGGCCTGCTGGGCCGTGTCGGCGGAGAACGTGATCAGCAGGAAGGTGGTGTTCGGCGGTACCTCCACCCGCACCTGGGCCGCGAGCGTGTCCGGCGGCGTGGTCGAGCGCATGAGCGCGGCGGCGTCGGTGGCGACGGTGGTCGAGGTGACCAGCTGGGCCTCGTTGTCGAGGTTGATGTCGCCCTTGGTGCGCCCGTTGGTGGAGTTGGCGTCCTGGCCGTTGCCGATCGGCGAGACGAGGACCGAGGTCGACGACTCGTACACCTTCGTCTGCGTGGTCGTGAACTGCACGGCGCCGGCCAGCCCGGCCAGCACGAGCGCGAGCACCAGCCACCAGTGGCGCCGGGCCATGCCGAGCAGATCGACACCTGGGGAGTCGGGTTCGGCGGAGTGCAGGCGATTGGCGTCCATGAAGCGGCGGCCCCTTCGGCGTCAGGTTCTCCAGCCTCTAACGCCGAGGGTCGCGCGGACGTAATGGGACATAGGCCCCCGTTCACCCGTGTCAGGGTATGGGGCGCGGATCCAGCCAGCCGTTGCTGCCGAGATACCGAAGGACCCGCGTCACGGCCTCGCCCTGCGACAGGTCGGTCGTGTTGATGGTCAACTCGGCGTCCTGCGGCTCCTCGTAGGGGTCGTCGATGCCGGTCATGCCCTTGATGAGCCCGGCGCGGGCCTTCGCGTAGAGGCCCTTGCGGTCGCGCCGCTCGCACTCCTCCAGCGGGGTGGCCACGTGCACGAGCACGAAGCCGGCGCCGGCGTTGTGGGCGAACTGGCGGGCCGCGGCGCGGGCGTCGCGGTAGGGGGCGATGGGGCAGCAGATGGCCACCCCGCCGTGCCGGCCCACCTCGGCCGCCACCCAGCCGATGCGGCGGATGTTGGTGTCCCGGTCCTCGGCCGAGAAGCCCAGGCCGGCCGAGAGGTGGCGGCGCACGATGTCGCCGTCGAGGAGGGTCACGGTGCGCTCGCCGGTCTCCTGCAGCGCGTCGGCCAGGCCGGTGGCCATGGTCGACTTGCCGGAGCCGGACAGGCCGGTGAAGAAGACCACGAGGCCGCGCTGGCGGCGGGGCGGCCGGGCCCGGGTCAGCTCGCGGGCGACGGCCGGCGGCGTGTGCCACTCGGGCAGGATCGTGCCGCGGTCGAGGTGGTCCTCGATCTCCGCCACGGTCAGCGGCAGGCGCCGGTGCCGGGGCGGGATGTCGTCCAGCGACCGCCACTGGCCGTCGCGGCCGTCGTAGGCCAGCTCCCGCGGCACCAGCACGCGCAGCCCGCCGCCGGAGAGCATGGACTCGCTGGAGGCCAGCAGGTGCGTGACCCCGTAGGAGGCGGCCACCCGGGTGCGCAGCATCGCGTCGCGGATGTCGTCGCCGTCGTGCTTGGGCAGCGGCAGGGCGACGATCGTCGAGGCCGGCATGCGGTCGCGGGCGGCCAGCACGCAGCGCACCAGCGCCTCCGGGGCGAGCCCGTCGGGGCCCGGCCCGTCCACCGGCACGAGCACGACCAGGTGCGCGGCCAGCGTGCGGGCGGCCCGGGCGATCTGGGCGAGCTGCGGGCGGTGCAGCGGGCGGTCGGCGATCACGCCGAGGACGCGCCCGGACGGCAACGCGCCGCGCACCTCCGCCGGGGTCCGGCGCATGCGCCGGAAGGCCCCGTGCCCGCCATCGCCGAGCCGGCGGACCCGGCCCGCCACGCCGAGCGTGGTCTTGCGGGCCGGGTACAGCTCGGTGACCTCCAGGGCCGCCACCGGCGCGCCCTCCAGGTCGGCCAGGATGAGCACCCGGCGTATCGGGTAGGTCACGTCGAGCTGCTCGGCCAGCGACCGGGGCACCTCGAGCGTGACCGGCACCGGCCAGGCCGTGCCGTCGGCCAGCCGGCCGGTGCGGCGCAGCGCGATGAGGTCCGCCGAGCCCAGGAAGCCGGTCAGGGGCGCGTACGCCCCCGATAACAGCAGCTCCAGGTCCGCGAGCTCGGAGGGTTTCGGCGTATACGTGGGCGCGTCCCGCAGCACGTCGTCCGGCAACGCCCATCCATCGACTGCCCAGCCGTTCAATGACACGCCCGCAAGCCTGCCACAGCGCTCATCCGGTGTTGCGCATGCCCGCCGCGATGCCATTGATGGTCGTCAGCAGAGCCCGCTCCAGGGCCGGGTCGGGCGAGGATCGCCGTCCGCCGGGCCAGGCGCCGTTGTCGGCGCTCTTGCTGGCGCGGTACTGGTCCAGCAGCGTCACCTGCAGGTGGTGCAGCGGCTGCAGGTAGGTGTCGCGCACCTCCAGCGTGCGCTGCAGCACCGGCTGGTGGTCCAGCGGCCGGTCCTCGCCGGTGATCGCGAGCACCTCGGCCAGCGTCTGGCGGTACTCCTCGCTGATCACGTCGAAGATCGGCTGCAGCGGCTCGGGGACCAGCGTCTCGACGTACCGCGACGCGATCTCCAGGTCGGTCTTCTGCAGCATCATCTCGACGTTGGACAGGAACGTGGCGAAGAAGTGCCACTTCTTGTGCATCTCGCGCAGCACGTCGCCGAGGCCGGCCTCGCGGGCCGCCTTGAGGCCGCTGCCCACGCCGAACCAGCCGGGCACGATCTGGCGCGACTGGGTCCAGCCGAACACCCACGGGATGGCCCGCAGCCCGGACAGGCCGGCGTCGGCGTTCGGCCGCTTGGCCGGGCGCGAGCCGATGTTGAGGGCGCCGAGCAGCTCGGTGGGGGTGGCGGCCCAGAAGTACGCCGGAAGATCGGGGTTCTCGACCAGCGACCGGTAGGTGGCGAACGCCGCCGAGGACACCGTCTCCATGGCCGAGTCCCAGCGGGCCAGGGCCTCGGCGGGCTGCCGCGGCTCGGTGTGCAGCAGCGCGCTCTGCAACACGGCGGCCAGGGTCAGCTCGAGGTTCTCCCGGGCCAGGGCCGGCAGCGTGTACTTGTCGGAGATGACCTCGCCCTGCTCGGTCACCTTGATCGCGCCGTCCAGCGTGCCCCACGGCTGGGCCAGGATCGCCTCGTGGGTGGGGCCGCCGCCGCGCCCGACGGTGCCGCCGCGGCCGTGGAACAGCCGCAGCCGCACGCCGTGGCGGGCCGCGACGTCGCGCAGCTGGCGCTGGGCCTTGTGGATCATCCACTGGGAGGTGGTGATGCCGGCGTCCTTGTTGGAGTCGGAGTAGCCGAGCATGACCTCCTGCACGTCGCCGCGGGCGCGCACGATGGCCCGGTACACCGGGATCGACAGCAGCTCGTCCAGGATCTCGCCGGCCATCTCCAGCTCGCGGGCCTGCTCCAGCAGCGGGGCGAAGCCGACCCGGGCGCGCGCGGACTCCATCGAGGCCCCGCCGAAGCCGGCCCCGGCGCTGACCTCGACCAGGCCCCACTCGCGGGCGAGCACGACCGCGGCCAGGACGTCGTCGATGCCCTGGGTCATCGAGATGATGTACGTCTCGATGACCTCGGGACCGAAGCGCTCCTGCACCTCGCGGATGGCCGCGAACACGTCGAACGTCTTGCGCGCGCTGTCGCTCAGCCCGGTGTCGCGGGTGGCCAGCGGCCGGCGGCCGTTGAGCTCGTCGACGAGCAGCTGGCGGCGCCCGTCGCGGTCCAGCTGGGCGTAGTCGACCTCGCCGACCCGGCGGTACAGCTGGGAGAGCACCTCGTGGTGGGCGTCGGCGTGCTCGCGCACGTCCAGCGTGGCCAGCTGCAGGCCGAAGGCGGACAGCGTGCGGATCGCCGAGGCCAGCTTGCCGGTCGCGGCCAGCTGGCCGCCGTTGCGGGCCAGCGAGGCGCGCATCAGCTCGAGGTCGGCGATCAGCTCGCCGGTGCCGAGGTAGTCGCGGCCGGGCTTGTGCGGCGTGCCGGTGGCCAGGCGGGTCCGGGTGTGGCCGAGCTTGAGCCGGATGCAGCGCAGCTTGAGCCGGTAGGACTCCTCCATGTTGACCCGGCGGTAGCGGGGCGGCAGTTCCGGCAGGTTGTCCAGGTCGGCGGCGAGGCTCGCGGAGAGGTCCAGCGAGACGCCGCGCAGGCGCTTGGAGACCGAGATCTCGTCGATCAGGGCGTCGATCACGCCCTCGGCCATGCGGATGCCGTACTCGTGCTGGATGAGCAGCACGTCCCGGGTCACCGCCGGCGTCACGAACGGGTTGCCGTCGCGGTCGCCACCGATCCACGAGCCGAAGGTCAGCGGGCGGGCGGTGGGGGCCAGCTGTACGCCCAGGTCGCGCAGCGTCTCGTAGAGGTCGTCCAGCACCTGCGGGGCGGCGCCGTCGGCCAGGTCGGCGAGGTAGTACACGGCGTTGCGCGCCTCGTCGCTGGGCTCCGGCCGCTCCAGGCGCAGCTCGTCGGTCTGCCAGAGCAGGTCGAGCAGCTCGGCCAGGCGGCGGTCGGTGCGCGCGGTGCGGCTCTTGTCCGGCTCGGCCGAGCCGTCCAGCGCGGTGGCCACGGCCTCGGCGTCCAGCTCGTCGCCGACGGCCCGCAGCTTGGTCAGGATCGAGCGGCGCGCGGCCTCGGTGGGGTGGGCCGTGAAGACCGGGCGGACGGCGAGCTTGGAGGCGATGGAGCCGATCTCGCGGACCCCGACGCCGCGGTCGGCGATCAGCTTGGCCGCCCGCTCGAGCCAGCCGCCCTCGCGCACGCGGATGCGGCGCAGCTCCCGGGCGCGGTGCACCTGCTCGGTGATGTTGGCGAGGTGGAAGTACGTCGAGAAGGCCCGGGCCAGCTGCGTGCCCGTGACCACGTCGAGGCCGTGCAGGCGCTCGGCGGCGGCCTCCGGGTCGGTGCGGACCAGCGCGCGGACCTCCTCCACGAGGTCCAGCAGCTGCTGGCCGTCCTGGCGCACGAGGCTCTGGCCGAGCAGCGACCCTAGCCTGCGGATGTCGGCACGCAGGGCGGCGTCGGCGGTCGACTCTTCCGAGGTCCCAGCGGACATGTTGTGTCCCCTCCAAGTTGGCTCGGCTCGGCCTGGGGGGACAGCGCTGTCCAATTCAGGGCATCGTATCCGCTGCGGGTGCGCTCCGTGACCTTGCGGTGAGTCAGGTCTCAGGATCTCACCCGGCATTGCCCCCCGAGGTTTCGTCATACCCGCCCGATAGTCTGGATGCGCATCGACCACCCCCCGCCCGTCTGGGTGCCGGGGCTGTTTGCCGTGCAGATGGGTGCATTTCACCATGAAGCTCGCCGGTATCACTGCCGCCGCTCTCGACGATCCCGCCCTCGCCCGCGTGCGTGACCTCGCCCGCGCCGGGCACTCCGACCAGGTCGACCTGACCGGGCCGCCCTCCCTGCGCGCGGTGGTGACCGCCGTCGTGGCCGCCGAGCGCCCGGTGCTCGCCGTGACCGCCACCGGCCGCGAGGCCGAGGACCTGGCCGCGGCCCTGGGCTGCCTGCTCGATCCGGACCTGGTGGCGGTCTACCCGTCGTGGGAGACGCTGCCGCACGAGCGCCTCTCCCCCCGCTCCGACACCGTCGGGCGGCGCCTGGCGGTGCTTCGCCGGCTGGCCCACCCGACCGAGGCGGCGCCCCGGCCCCGGGTGGTCGTCGCGCCGGTCCGCTCGGTCCTGCAGCCGCAGCTCAAGGGCCTGGGTGACCTGGAGCCGATCGAGCTGCGGCCAGGCGGCGCGGCCGACCTCGACGCGCTGACCACCCGCCTGGGCGAGCTCGCCTACGCCCGGGTCGACCTGGTCACCAAGCGCGGCGAGTTCGCGGTCCGCGGCGGCATCCTCGACGTGTTCCCGCCGACCGAGGAGCACCCGCTGCGGGTGGAGTTCTGGGGCGACGAGGTCGAGGAGATCCGCTCGTTCGCGGTGGCCGACCAGCGCACGATCGAGAAGGTCGAGCGGCTCTGGGCCCCGCCCTGCCGCGAGCTGCTGCTCACCGACGAGGTGAAGGCCCGGGCGGCGGCACTGTCCACCGACCACCCGCAGCTGGCCGAAATGCTCGACAAGCTGGCCGGCGGCATCCCGGTGGAGGGCATGGAGTCGCTCGCCCCGGCGCTGCTGGGCGGCTCCGAGGCCCTGGAGCTGGTGCTGCACACCATGCCGGCGGGCACCCACGTGCTGCTGTGCGACCCGGAGCGGATCCGCACCCGGGCCCACGACCTGGTCCGCACCAGCGAGGAGTTCCTGGAGGCGAGCTGGGCGGCGGCCGCGGTCGGCGGCAAGGCCCCCATCGACCTCGGCGCGGCGGCCTTCCGCCACCTGGGCGACGTCCGGGCGGCGGCCGCCTCGCTCGGCCAGCCGTGGTGGTCGCTGAGCCCGTTCGCGGCCGCGGAGACTTCTCCCGTTCTTGATGAGCCTTGGCGCCTCGGCGAGGATCTTGTTACGCCGGTATCCGATGATGCCGTCACGATCGCGCTGGCGGCGCAGGCCGCCCCGCTTTATCACGGGGAGACTGCCCGGGTCGTCGACGACCTCAAGCGGCTCACCGGCGAGGGCTGGCGGGTCGCGCTGGTCTTCGAGGGCACCGGGCCGGCCCAGCGGGCGGCCGAGGTGCTGCGCGGGGCCGACCTCGGGGTGGCCCTGAGCGAGTCGCTGGAGCAGCCGCCGGCGCCCGGCGTCATCGTCATCACCACCGGCTCGCTGGAGCTGGGCTTCCTCGACGAAGCGGCCCGGCTCGCGGTCGTCACCAACACCGACATCTCCGGCGGTCGCGGCGCGTCGACCAAGGACATGCGCAAGATGCCGAGCCGGCGGCGCAACCAGATCGACCCGCTGGAGCTGCGCACCGGGGACTTCGTGGTGCACGAGCAGCACGGCATCGGCCGCTACGTCGAGATGGTGCAGCGCACCGTCAACGGCGCCGACCGCGAATACCTGGTGATCGAATACGCGGCGTCCAAGCGCGGCCAGCCCGGCGACCGGTTGTTCGTGCCGACCGACCAGCTCGACCAGCTCTCCCGCTACGTCGGCGGCGAGGCCCCGACGCTGCACAAGATGGGCGGCTCCGAGTGGCAGAAGGCGAAGTCCCGGGCCCGCAAGGCGGTCCGCGAGATCGCCGCGCAGCTCATCCAGCTCTACGCCGTGCGGCAGAACTCCCAGGGCCACGCCTTCGGCCCCGACACCCCGTGGCAGCGTGAGCTGGAGGACGCCTTCCCCTACCAGGAGACCCCCGACCAGCTGGCCGCGATCGAGGAGGTCAAGATCGACATGGAGAAGTCGGTCCCGATGGACCGGCTGATCTGCGGCGACGTCGGCTACGGCAAGACCGAGATCGCGGTGCGGGCCGCCTTCAAGGCGGTGCAGGACGGCAAGCAGGTGGCCGTGCTGGTGCCGACCACGCTGCTGGCCCAGCAGCACTTCAACACCTTCTCCGAGCGGGTCTCGCAGTTCCCGGTCGAGGTGCGCCAGCTCTCGCGCTTCCAGACCCCGACGGAGACGAAGCTGACCCTCGAGAAGGCCACCGAAGGCACCGTCGACATCGTCATCGGCACCCACCGGCTGCTACAGCAGTCGACCCGGTTCAAACAGCTGGGCCTGGTCATCGTCGACGAGGAGCAGCGCTTCGGCGTCGAGCACAAGGAGTTCCTCAAGCAGCTGCGAGCCTCGGTCGACGTGCTGACCATGTCGGCCACGCCGATCCCCCGCACCCTGGAGATGGCCATCACCGGCATCCGCGAGATGTCGACCATCGCCACCCCGCCGGAGGAGCGCCACCCGGTGCTCACCTTCGTCGGCGCCCAGGACGACAGGCAGGTGGCCGCGGCCATCCACCGCGAGCTGCTGCGCGACGGTCAGGTCTTCTACCTGCACAACCGGGTCGAGTCGATCGAGCGGGCGGCCCGCCGGCTGCGCGAGCTGGTGCCCGAGGCGCGCATCGCGGTCGCGCACGGTCAGATGACCGAAGACGCCCTCGAGAAGATCATGGTGGGGTTCTGGGAGAAGGAGTACGACGTCCTGGTCTGCACCACGATCGTGGAGAGCGGCATCGACATTCCCAACGCCAACACCCTGATCGTCGAGCGCGCCGACCTGCTCGGCCTGGCCCAGCTGCACCAGATCCGGGGCCGGGTGGGCCGCGGCCGCGAGCGCGCCTACGCCTACTTCCTCTACCCGCCGGACAAGCCGCTGACCGAGCACGCCCACGAGCGGCTGGCCACCATCGCCCAGCACACGGAGCTCGGCGCCGGCATGTACGTGGCGATGAAGGACCTGGAGATCCGCGGCGCCGGCAACCTGCTGGGCGGCGAGCAGTCCGGGCACATCGAGGGCGTGGGCTTCGACCTCTACGTGCGCATGGTCGGCGAGGCCGTCGCGCAGTTCAAAGGCGAGCGCCCCGAGGAAGAGGAGCAGGACGTCAAGATCGACCTGCCCGTCGACGCCCACCTCCCGCTGGAGTACATCTCCGCCGAGCGCCTCCGCCTGGAGATCTACCGCAAGATCGCCGGCGCCAAGGACAGCGCGGCGCTGGACGAGATCGTCGCCGAGATGCGCGACCGCTACGGCGAGCCCCCGCTCCCGGTGGCCAACCTGGTGGCGGTGGCCCGCTTCCGGTTCCTGGCCCGCACCCACGGCCTGACCGACGTCTCCCTGCAGGGCAAGCACGTCCGCTTCGGGCCGCTGCAGCTGCCGGACTCCAAGCAGATGCGCCTCAAGCGCCTCTACCCCGAGTCCGTGTACAAGTCCGCCGCCGACACCGTCTCCCTGCCGCGCCCCTCGACCCGGCGGGTGGGCGGCGAGCCGATGCGCGACACCCAGCTGCTCGAGTGGGCCGCGGAGCTGCTGAGCACGGTCCTCGGCGACCCGGCCCCGAAGACCGTGGCGGCCAAGCCGTGAGGCGCGTGGTCGCGGCCGTGGTCGCGGTCCTGGCGGCGGCCGGGCTCGCGGGTTGCCGGGCCGAGCCGAGCGTCGCGGTCTACCTCGGGGACCGGAAGGTCACCGTGGACCAGGTCGATCGGATCGTGCGCTCGGCCCCCGGCAGCAGCCCCAGCCAGGTCGTGTCGCTGTTCATCTGCGGTGATGCCGGCAGGCGCTTGGCCGCCCAGCGCAAGCTGGAGGTCGCGCCGCCCGATCCGGCGATGTTCGCGGTGTACTTCAGGCTGCCGGAGAACAGCGAATACGTGCGGCTGTGGGCCCAGTGCTTCTCGCTCGTGAGCGCGGCGGCCAACGTCGAGATGGCCCGGCCGCTCACCAACGAGGAGGCGCAGCGGCTGGTCGACGCGCTGACGGCGGCCGACGTCGACGTCACGGTCGCCGAGGCGCGGCGGCACATCGAGATCGGGCCGGTGTTCGAGGCGCAGAAGCACTTCGCCGAGGCGATCCACGGCGGCGATGTGGTGGTCAATCCGCGGTACGAGCCAGTGTTCCCGGTCTTCATCGGCCAGGGCGTTGAGGTCGACCTCGCGTTTCCGGAGGTGGCGGCGTGAGCGGTACGGAGCGCAGCGGAGTGGCCGCTCACCATGGGCACAGCCAGGCACGTCGGCACCGCAGCGCAGCGGAGGTGGCGGCGTGAGCGGTACGGAGCGCAGCGGAGTGGCCGCTCACCATGGGCACAGCCAGGCACGTCGGCACCGCAGCGCAGCGGAGGTGACGGCGTGAGCGGGCGGGTTGTGTTGTTGGTGACCTCGCCCCGGCTGCCCGCCGGGGTGCTCACGGCGCAGGCCTGGGATCTCGTGCGGGCGCACCCGGTGCTCACCGCGGACGAGTCCGAGCAGGTGGCGGCGCTGCGGGCGGCGGGGGCCTCGGTCACGGTCGGTGCGCACGACGTCGACGCGCTCGTCGCGGCGATCGCGGCGCACGGGACGGTGGTCTGGCTGGCCGGGCCCGACGGCGACGAGCAGCTGGCCCGGGAGCTGGGGCTGCGCCTGGCCCGCGAGCCGGGACTGGCCGAGCTGGAGCTGCTCTACGGGTCGTGGGACCCGGCGGGGGCGCGGCTGCTCGACGTCGTGACCGTCATGGACCGGCTCATGCACCCCGAGGCCGGGGACCCCTGGAAGCGGGCGCAGACGCACGCGACCCTGGCGCACTTCCTGCTCGAGGAGGCGTACGAGCTCTACGACGCCATCCGGGACGATGACGCCGAGGCGGTGCGGGAGGAACTCGGGGACGTGCTGCTCCAGGTGGTGCTGCACGCCCGGCTCGCCGAGGAGACCTCCGGCTTCAGCGTCGACGACGTGGCCGGCGACCTGGTGGCGAAGCTGATCCGGCGCAATCCGCACGTGTTCGCCGACGCCGAGGTGGGTGGGATCGAGGAGATCATCGCCAACTGGGAGCAGATCAAGAAAGCGGAGAAGGCGCGCGGCTCGGCGGTGGACGGGGTCGCGCTGTCGCAGCCCGCGCTGGCGCTGGCCGCCAAGCTGCTGCAGCGGGTGGAGCGGGTGGAGCGGGCGGGTCTCGAGGTACCGAATCCGGGGCCTGAAACGCTCGGCGGGGAGCTCTTTGCGCTGGTCGCGCGGGGGCGGGCGGAAGGGTTGGACGCGGAGGACGCGCTGCGTACGGCGGCGCTGGACTACATCGAGGCCGTGCACCGGGCCGAGCGCAGGTAGCCCGGCCGCCGCGGGCCGCCGGGCCGAGCGCGGGAAGCCTGGCCGCCGCGGGCCGCCGGGCCGAGCGCGGGAAGCCTGGCCGCCGCAGGCCGCCGGGCCGAGCGCGGGAAGCCTGGCCGCCGCGGGCCGCCGGGCCGAGCGCGGGAAGCCTGGCCGCCGCAGGCCGCTGGGCTGGGGCGCCGCACGGGCTCGAGCGTGCCGCCAGCTGGGGCGACACGGCCTTGAGCGGCTTGGCGCGCTCGATGATCCGCCATCGCCGCTCGACCCGGCCAGCCGCGCCGCTTGATGGGCCACACGGCCTTGAGCGGACGGTCCGCGAGCGGCGGATCAGGCGCGGTGGGCCGGGCGGTGGGTCAGGCGGTGGTGCAGGGAGCGGGCGAGCAGGGCGGCGGCGAAGGGGGCGTCCTCGCGCAGGTAGCGCCGGGCCAGGCGGCGCGGCTCGCGGGCCAGGCGGTCCAGCCACTCCAGGCCGGCCCTCTGCAGCGCCGGCCGGGCGCGGCGGATGTCGCCGGCCACGAAGTTCACCGCGGCGCCGCAGCCGAGGAACCAGGTGCCGGGCAGGTGGTCGCGCAGTCGCGCGATCAGGTGCTCTTGGCGGGGGAAGCCGATCCCGACGTACACCATCTGCGGTTGAGCCTTGATGACCCTCGCGCAGACGGAGCGAAGCGCCCGGGGGCTGCGGTCGAAGCCGAACGGTGGGCAGTGCGCGCCGGCGATGCGCAGCCCGGGAAAGGCGTCGGCCAGGCGCGCGGCGGCGCGGTGGGCGCCATCCGGCTCGCCGTCGGTGGACGGGGCGCCGCCGAGCACGAAGACGCGGCCGCGCCGGTGCGCCAGGCCACGGGAGAGCGACCAGATCAGGTCGGAGCCGGGGACCCGGGCCGGTAGCGCGCGGCCGGCCAGCCGGGCGGCCCAGATCAGCGGGGCGCCGTCGGCGACGACCAGGTCGGCGCCGCCGAGCGTCGCGCGCAGGGCGGCGTCGCGGGCCACCTGCCGAAGGATGTCGACGTTCGGCGTGACGATCCAGCCGCCGCGGCCCTCGTCGAGGGCGGCGAGGACCCGGGCGACGACCTCGCCCTCGGTGAGCGGGTCGACGGCAAGGTCGCCGACGGGGACCCGCCGGGTGTGCGTGTAGCTGCGCAGCATCGTTCGTCCGCAATTCCTCGTTAGACCCACCAGATGCCAGCGAAACTGGCATATCTACCAAAACGACCAAGGAGGACGCTTTGGTACGCGTTCTGTTCCTCGGTGGGCTCGGGCGCAGCGGCACCACGCTGCTCGAACGCCTGTTGGGGGAGCTGCCCGGCGTGTGCCCGCTCGGGGAGGTCGTGCACCTGTGGGAGCGCGACGTGGCCGGTGACGAGCGCTGCGCCTGCGGCGAGCACTTCTCCGAGTGCGGCTTCTGGCGGGAGGTCGGCGAGAAGGCGTTCGGCGGCTGGCACCACGTCGACGTGTGGCGGGTGCTCGCGCTGCGCCACGCGGTCGAGCGGACCCGGCACATCCCGCGGCTGGCCAGCGTGCGGATGAGCCCGGCCCATCGGCTGCTGGTCGAGGAGTACGCCGACTGGTACGCCCGGCTCTACGAGGCCGCCGCGGTCGTCTCCGGCGCCGAGGTGCTGGTCGACTCCTCCAAGCACGCGGCGCTGGCCTACTGCCTGCGCTTCGCGCCGGGGCTCGACCTGCGGGTGGCGCACGTGGTGCGGGACAGCCGCGGGGTGGCGTACTCGTGGACGAAGAAGGTCACGCGGCCGGAGACGGACAACGCGGAGGAGATGACGCGGTACTCCCCCGGGCACTCGGCCCTGCTGTGGAACGCCCACAACGTCGCGTTCTCGGCGCTGCACAAGTGCGGCGTGCCGGTCACTCGGGTGCGATACGAGTCGCTGCTGGAGGACCCGTCCGCCGTTCTGCGCGAGCTATCCGAGTTCGTCGGCATCGACCCCGGCGACATGGGCTTCATCCGCGACGGCGTGGCCGAGCTGGGCCCGTGCCACAGCGCCGCCGGCAACCCCATGCGCTTCACCGTCGGGCCGGTACCCCTGCGCCGCGACGACGCCTGGCGCACGGCCCTGCCCGGAGGGCAGCGGCGGGTCGTGAGCGCGCTAACCGCGCCCCTGCTCGGCGCCTACGGATATCGGGGCGCCCGATGAGCACGGCCGGACACTGGCCGAGCGTCGGCGTGATCGTGCCGACCCGCAACCGGCCCGAGTTGCTGCGCCGCGCGGTGGCCGGGATCGTCGCCCAGGACTATCCCGGCCCGGTGCGCACCATCGTGGTCTTCGACCAGCACGAGACCGACGCGGGCCTGTGCCGGGGCGGCGACCGCCCGCTGGACGTGCTGCCCAACCTGCGCAAGCCGGGCCTCGCCGGGGCGCGCAACACCGGCATCGTGGCGCTGGACACCGACCTGGTCGCCTTCTGCGACGACGACGACGTGTGGCTGCCGACCAAGCTGCGCCGCCAGGTGCACGCGCTGCAGCAGCGCCCGCAGGCGGAGTTCTGCACGTCGGCGATCGAGGTCGAGTTCGGCGACCGGCTCACCCCGCGGCTGGCCGGGGCGTCGCTGGTGGGCCTCGACGACCTGGTCCGTTCGCGGATGTCGATGCTGCACTCCTCGACGTTCCTGATGCGCCGGGCCGCCTTCGCCCGCGACGCGATGGGCCTGGTCGCCGAGGACGCCCCGGGCAGCCAGAACGAGGACTGGGACCTGCTGCTGCGGGCGGCCAAGCGGGGCGAGATCGTGCACGTCGACGAGCCGCTCGTGCGGGTGCTGTGGGGGCGTTCGTCGCTGTTCGCGTACGAGTACGCCACCAAGATGGCCTCCCTGCGCTGGATGATGGCCCGGCACCCGGAGATCGCCGCCTCCACCACGGGCGCCGGCCGCGTCTACGGCCAGCTCGCGTGCTGGTCGGCGGCGACCGGCAACCGCCGCGACGCCTGGCGCTGGACCAAGGCCGCCATGCGCTCCAACTGGCGCGAGCCGCGCGCCGCGATCGCGCTGGCCGCCGTGACCGGCGTGGTCAGGGTCGAAAGCGTGCTCGGGGCCCTCCACCGGAGGGGCCGCGGGATCTAGGCTCGTCTCCATGAGGCTTCACGTTCGCGTGCACGGGGACGGCCTCGCGGGAGTGCCCTTCCTGCTCGTGCACGGGTTGTCGTCGAACGCGCGGCTGTGGGACGGCGTCGCCGGGCACCTGGTCGCGGCGGGCCATCCGGCGTACGCCGTCGACCTGCGCTCGCACGGCGAGTCGCCCGGCGCCGCCGACGGCCACGACACCGCGACCGCCGCCGACGACCTCGCCGGGCTGGGCCTCCCGCCGGCGATCGTGGCCGGTCAGTCGTGGGGCGGCAACGTCGTGGTCCAGCTGGCCGCCCGGCACCCCGAGCGGGTGCGCGCGCTGGGCCTGGTCGACGGCGGGTGGATCGACCTCGCCGCGCAGTTCCCCGACTGGGAGACCTGCGCGGCGATGCTCCGCCCGCCGGACGTGACCGGCATGAGCGCGGCCCGCCTGCGGGAGCGGCTGCGCTCGGCCCACCCCGACTGGGAGCCCTGGGCCGTTGAGGCGACGATCTTCAACCTGGCCGTCGGGCCGGACGACTCCCTCTCCCGCCGGCTGCCCATCCCGCAGCACATGCGGATCGTGCGCAGCATGTGGGACGATCCGCCGCAGCGGTACTTCGGCCAGATCGACGTCCCCGTGCTGGCCATTCCTGCCGGGACCAGGACGCCCAACCTCGCCGGCCTGCGGGACGTCAAGATCCGTCCGTACCCCGACGGCGACCACGACCTGCACGCCCAGCACCCCGCGTCCATCGCGGCCGATCTGCTGAGCCTCGCATGACCGGCCTCCTGGTGATCATGGGCTCCGGGGAGACCGCCCCCACGATGGTCAAGCCGCACCGCGAGATCCTCCAGCGCTGCGGGGATCTTCCGGCGGTACTGCTGGACACGCCCTACGGGTTCCAGGAGAACGCGGACGACATCTCGGCCAAGGCCGTCAAGTACTTCGCCGACAGCACCGGCCGCCGGCTCTCCGTGGTCGGCTGGCGCACCGTCCCCGAGCCCGGCCTGCCGAGGGAGCGCGCGCTGGCCGCCCTGCGCGAGGCGGGCTGGCTGTTCGCGGGCCCGGGCAGCCCGACCTATGCGCTGCGGCAGTGGACGGACACGGAATTCCCGGCGGTACTGACCGAAGTCCTCGGCGCCGGAAGGGTGGTCTGCTTCGCCAGTGCCGCGGCGCTGACGCTCGGGTCGCACACGATCCCGGTGTACGAGATCTACAAGGCCGGCATCGAGCCGCACTGGGTGCCCGGCCTCGACCTCTTCCACCGGGCGACCGGGCTGCCGGCGGTGCTCGTGCCGCACTACGACAACGCCGAGGGCGGCCACCACGACACTCGCTTCTGCTACCTCGGCGAGCGGCGCCTGTCGGCCCTGGAGCCCGCACTGCCGGCCGAGGCGTTCATCATCGGCATCGACGAGCACACGGCCGGCCTCTTCGACCTCGCCACCCGCTCGGTCCGGGTGGTCGGCAACGGCGGCCTGACCCTGCGCCGGGGCGGCCGGTCGCAGTGGTGGCCGGCCGGCACGACGCTGCCGTTCTCGGCCCTCGCCGCGGGCTCCTTCGACGCCGTCGCCGCCGCCCCCGAGGTCACCGCGGCGGCCGAGGCTCTCCCACCCACCTCGCTTTCCGCACTGACGCTGTCCGTCATAGCCCGGTTCGACGCCTGTTACGAGGCGCGGGAGGCGGACGGGTGCGTGGCCGCGGCGCTCGACCTGGAGCAGGCGCTGCAGGACTGGGTCGCGGACACGGACGTGTCGGACGAGCGGGAGCAGGCGCGGGCGTCGCTGCGCCGGATGCTCGTGCGGCTGGGCTCCTTCGCGGGGCCGGACCGCTTCACGCCGCTGGTCGCCGCGCTGGTCGGCCTGCGCACGTCGGCCCGCTCCGCGAAGGACTGGGCCCTGAGTGACGCGCTGCGGGATGTGCTGGCCTCGGCGGGGGTGACTGTCCGCGACACCCCCGCCGGGGCCGAGTGGACGGCGTAGGTCGCGGCGTGTCGGACATATCACGATTTTTGGTCGGGGTGAGGGCCGCGGGGTGAGGCGCCCAAACCATGCAGTACGCTCGTACTGCTAGCGGAACCGGAACCCTGCCGGCGACGCGTGGCGAAGAGTGCTGGAATCAGCGAGGACTGCCCACGGCGGCGGAGACCGCGGGAGGCAGCGCGAGAGGAGCGCCCGGCCGATGGCGAAGATCAAGGTAAACAACCCTGTCGTCGAGCTCGACGGCGACGAGATGACCCGGATCATCTGGAAGCAGATCCGCGAGCAGCTGATCCTGCCGTACCTCGACGTCGACCTCAAGTACTACGACCTGTCGATCGAGTACCGCGACCAGACCGACGACCAGGTCACCGTGGACGCCGCGAACGCCATCAAGCAGTACGGCGTCGGGGTCAAGTGCGCCACGATCACCCCCGACGAGGCCCGCGTCGAGGAGTTCTCGCTCAAGAAGATGTGGCGCTCCCCGAACGGCACGATCCGCAACATCCTCGGCGGCGTGGTCTTCCGCGAGCCGATCATCATGTCGAACGTGCCGCGGCTCGTCCCCGGCTGGACCAAGCCGATCATCATCGGCCGTCACGCCCACGGCGACCAGTACAAGGCCACCGACTTCGTCGTCCCGGGCCCGGGCAAGGTCACCGTGACCTACACGCCCGCCGACGGCGGCGCCCCCATGGAGTTCGAGGTCGCCAACTTCCCCGGCGGCGGCGTGGCCATGGGCATGTACAACTACGACGACTCGATCCGCGACTTCGCCCGGGCGTCGTTCCGCTACGGCCTGGACCGGGGCTACCCGGTGTACCTGTCGACCAAGAACACGATCCTGAAGGCGTACGACGGCCGCTTCAAGGACCTCTTCGCCGAGGTCTTCGAGGCCGAGTTCAAGGACGAGTTCGCGCAGGCCGGCATCACCTACGAGCACCGCCTCATCGACGACATGGTCGCCGCCGCCCTGAAGTGGGAGGGTGGCTTCGTCTGGGCCGCCAAGAACTACGACGGCGACGTGCAGTCGGACACCGTGGCCCAGGGCTTCGGCTCGCTCGGCCTGATGACCAGCGTGCTGATGACCCCGGACGGCAAGACGGTCGAGGCCGAGGCCGCCCACGGCACGGTGACCCGGCACTACCGCCAGTGGCAGAAGGGCGAGAAGACGTCGACCAACCCGATCGCGTCCATCTTCGCCTGGACCCGGGGCCTCGCCCACCGCGGCAAGGTTGACGGCACCCCCGAGGTGACCAGCTTCGCCAACACCCTGGAGCAGGTCTGCATCGACACCGTCGAGGGCGGCCAGATGACCAAGGACCTGGCCCTCCTGATCTCCCGCGACGCCCCGTGGCTGACGACGGACGAGTTCATGAACGCGCTCGACCAGAACCTCGCGAAGCGCCTCAGCGCCTGAGTCGCACCCAGCACCACCGCCGCCGGCCCCACTCCGCAAGGAGCTCGGGGCCGGCGCTGTTTTGGCGCCTCCTCGTCGCCGGCCGCTCACCGACAGCGGCAACCCGCCCGGCCCGAGTGAAACTGTCACACCCACCCGTCATTCTGTCCTCGTGAATCTCCTCGCACGCGCCGCCGGGTTCGTCGTCATCGGGCTCGGGCTGGTCGCCACCATCGCCGGGCTCGCGCTGCCCTGGACGCTGGCCGACGGACGGCACCCGGACCTGGTCACCATTGCGGGGATCGCGTTCCTGGGGCCGCTGCTGAGCGCGCTCTGCCTGGCCTATGCGCGCACGGAGCCCCGCCGGGCCCGGCTCATCGCCGCCGTGGCGGCGGTCGCGGGCGTGGCCGCGGCGGTGATCGCGACGGCGCTGGCGCGCCTGGTCGAGCCGAGCGCGGGCATCGGCCTCGGCGGCCCGGTCACGGTCGCGGGGTCGGTGACGCTAACCCTGGGCTGGGTGGTGCTCGCGGTCACCGGCGCGGGCCGGTTGCCGGGGCCGGACTGGCGGCCGTGGTCCGCGGTCGGCGGATTGGCAGTGGTACTCCTGCTAGCCGGCGCGGTCGGGGTGGACTGGGCCCGCGAGGGCCGGTTCGTCAACGCGACCACGGCCGGCGCGGCTCCCCCGGCGCAGGCCCAGGCGTGGCCGTTGCCCTTCGCCGGCGTCGAGCTCGTGGCCGTGCACGGTGACCTGGCGATTCTCCGCGCGGGCGACGGCATCCGGGCCGTGTGGCTCGGCAGCGGCACGCCGGCCTGGCAATACCTGCGCACCGACCTGGCCAGTCAGGCCGCGGGGCTGGTCGACGACGCGGTCGTGGTCGCGTTCGGGACCGACGACGGGGTACTGGTGACGGCCCTCGACGCGGGCACGGGGGCGGCGAGGTTCTCGCAGCGGTACAAGTCGGGCAAAATGGCGACGGTGCACGCCGCGGGTCGCACGGCGGTGCTGTCCGGATCGGGCGTCGGCGCCGGGGAGCTGCTCGGCATCGACGCACGCACCGGCGAGCAACGGTGGCGCTGGGCGCCGGTGCGCAACGGCGCGGCGTGCGACGTGACCGACCTGGCGGGCACCGCCGAGACCCTGGCGGTGGCGCTGCGCTGCCGCGCGCAGGGCGTCGACGACGTGGCCGTCGGGCTGGCCGCGGCGACCGGGTCGGAGCGGTGGTCGTGGCACGCGGTCCAGCGGGGCGGCACGGAGCTGCGGGTGTACTCCGCGGGCGCCGGCTTCGTCACGCTGACCGGCGCGACGCCGCAGCGGGTCACGTACATGGACGCCACCACCGGCACGGTCGGCGCCCGCCACGACGCCGCCGGCACGCTGGCCGTGCCCGCCGGGCCGAGCCTCATCTACGCCGACCAGGGCGGCGCCCAGGCCCACCTGACCGCCGTCGACCCGCGCACGGGCGCGACGACGTGGAACAAGGACCTGGCGGGCCTCAGCGGCTACCAGCCCGTGGCCGGCACGGAGGCCGACGGCCACGCGTACGTGCTGTGGCGCGCCCCCTCGGGCGCCCTGCGCCTGCTGACCGTCTCGACCAGCGACGGCACGACGACCGAGGAACGCGCCGTCGCCTGCACCACCCGCTGCCCGGAGATCACCGTCGCCGCCGCGGGCCAGCACGCCGTCATCGCCACGAGGGAGGAGAAGGCCACGCAGCTGTACCTGAGCGTCACCTGACACCCAGCGCACACGACCCAGGCGCGGCACGGCGCGGGCGGTGCAGCGGGCAGCGCGGGCGCGGGCAGCGCGGGCGCGG
>NZ_BAAARV010000123.1:0-105305 GCF_039532525.1 Dactylosporangium salmoneum | reverse complement strand
GACTTGCATGTGTTAAGCACGCCGCCAGCGTTCGTCCTGAGCCAGGATCAAACTCTCCAACAAAACCTAAAGGTTGGTGAGCAAATCACCCGGCAACAAACATGTTGTCACCAAAGGAATCCCAGACACCGATCCAAAAGGACCCGTGCCACGGGGTAATAATCATTTGGCACTGGCTTAACAAGCACCCTGTTGAGTTCTCAAACAACCAACACACACCGTCGAGATTCGCATTCGCTCGCCTCGTCCGGGGCAACCACTCTATCTTACCAGGTCGCTTTCCGTTGTCAAGACCCTTGTTGGATCTCTTTACTTCCAGCGGTTTTCCCGAGCATAACAAGGCCACCGTTTCCGGTGATCTTGTTTCGGGAGATCCGGTCGCACCGGCCGGCACTCGAGTGTTTCGCTCGCTTGCCTGCCCGGCTCGCCACCGGCCTTACTACCTTACCAGCCCGTTCCGGTCTGTCAAGCTCGCGTTTCCCGCTTACTGACCTTCCGAGCCGTTTCTCCCGCGCGCATCACCCGCGCCGTATTACCGGCGCCGAGACTTGCTCGGGATTGGCTGGAGTACCTTACCCGGTCGGCTTCGCGATCGCCAAATACGGTCGCACCGCCCGTTTCAGTACTAACCCGACGAACTGGTTGTTTCCGCCCAGTCCCTCGGACCTGGAGAACCATACGGACCTTGCGGTGGCCGCGTCAAATCCGCCGGTTGGCAAGACTCGGGAGTGTCTGGCGGATCTCCCCGAGCCGCTCGAGGTCGAGGTCCGCGAACGTCACGCCGACGACGTCCGGCGCCTGCGCCACGACCGTCCCCCACGGGTCGACGACCATGCTGCGCCCGAAGCAGGTGCGCTCCGGGTCATGGTTGCCGATCTGCCCGGCGGCGAGCACGTAGCACTGGTTCTCGATGGCCCGCGCGCGCAGGAGCACCTCCCAGTGGTCCCGGCCGGTGTGGAGCATGAACGCCGCCGGCACGACGAGCACGGTCGCGCCGTCGATGGCCAATGCGCGGTACAACTCCGGGAACCTCAGGTCATAGCAGATGGACAGACCCAGCCTGATCCGCTCGAGGTCGACGAGCTGCGTCGATGCGCCGGGGGCCACCGTGGCCGACTCCTGGTAGGAGACGCGGCCGGGGATCTCGACGTCGTAGAGATGGATCTTTCGATACGTCGCGGCCAGGTGGCCGGACCGGTCGAAGACGAGCGTGGTGTTGTACGTGTGCTCCGGGTCCGGCCCGATCTCGTGGAAGGACCCGGCGTGCACCCACATCCCGAGCTCGCGCGCGGCGTCGGCGAAGAACGACGCGAACTCCCCGTCGATGGGCTCCGGCTTGGGCGCGGAGGCGGCGCGGCCGAGGTAGTCCACGTACTCGGGCAGGACCGCCAGGTCGGCGCCCCCGTCGGCAGCCCGCTGCAGCAGCGACCGGGCCACCCGCAGGTTCTCCGCCCGATCGTCCCGGGCGTTGAGCTGACACACCGCTACACGCATGCCGCCAGCCTACGGTCACCCGGCGGCCAGCACGAGGCCCACCGCGGCCAGCGCGAGACCCACCGCAGCCAGCGCGAGACCCACCAGCGCGAGACCCACCCGGGCCGACGCCCCGTAGCCCACAACATCAGCCGGCGGTCAGCACCAGAGCCACCGCGGCCAGGCCGAGCCCCGTGATCTGCAGCGGCCGCATCCGCTCGCGGTCGACGGCCATCGCCAGCAGTACCGTCGATACGGGATAGAGCGAAGCGAGCGGCGCCGCGACGCTGAGCACCCCGCCGCGCACCGCGAACAAATAGAGCGCGTTGGCGGCGACGTCGAAGGCTCCCGCGGTACCCCCCAGAGCCAACGTGCGCGCAGAAGCACGCGCGGGCACCCGAAGGGCCCGCATGGCCACCAATAGGCCGCTGACCCCCGCCACGCGGCCGGCCAGCAACGGCCACAGGCCGGATGCCTCGGAGGTCTGGGCGACGATCGTGAAGTACCCCCCGAACAACACCCCGGACAGCAGGGCGAGCCCGAGCAGCGCCCGGGACGCCGTGGCCCCGTTGCGCGGCCCCGCGCTGACGAGCGTGATCGCGGCCACCGCCACGACGGCCCCGACGAGCGCGAGCGCCGACGGGAGGCGATCGAGGAAGAGCCCGAGCAGCAACGGTACGGCGGCAGTCGTCGTCGCCGTCAACGGCGCCACGATCGACATCGCGCCGCTGGCGAGCGCCCGGTAGAAGATCACCAGCCCGGCGTTGCCGACGAGCCCCGACGCCGCGCCCCAGGCGAGGTCGGCCGCGCTCGGCCAGCCGGTGCCGGTCGCCAGCAGCCAGCCGACGACGAGCGGGATGCCGGCGGTCTCGGCGACGAGCGCCACGACGAACGAGTTGGCGCGCTGGCTCGCCTTGCCGCCGGCGAAGTCACCCGCGCCCCAGACGAGGGCGGACGCCGCGGCACACACGAGGAACAGCACGGCGGCAACGGTATCCGTTGCCAATCTGCCGCGCCACGCGTTTTTCCGTTGTCACGGCCGCGCTCTTGGCCCGAAACGCAGCGTGACCCGGGACGCTGGGTCCCAGGTCACGCTGAACGACGGTGGCTCTTGGCCCGAAACGCAGCGTGACCCGGGACGCTGGGTCCCAGGTCACGCTGCACGACGGTGGCTCTTGGCCCGAAACGCAGCGTGACCCGGGACGCTGGGTCCCAGGTCACGCTGAACGACGGTGGGTCAGGCGGACTTTTCCTCGCGGTCCGCGCGGCGCCGGCCGACGCGGTGGGCGGCCAGGTCCCGCGGCACGATCGTCGGGATGACCTTCTCCAGCACGACCTCGCGGGTGATCAGCACGCGGGCGATGTTGGGGTTGCTCGGCACCTCGTACATCACGGAGAGCAGAACCTCTTCCATGATGGCCCGCAGGCCGCGGGCGCCGGTGCCGCGGAGGATGGCCTGGTCGGCGATGGACTCCAGGGCCTCGGGCGCGAACTCGAGCTCGACCCCGTCCAGCTCGAACAGCCGCTGGTACTGCCGGACGAGCGCGTTGCGCGGCTCGGTCAGGATCTTGACCAGCGCGTCACGGTCCAGGCTCTTGACGCTCGTGATCACCGGCAGGCGGCCGATGAACTCGGGGATCAGGCCGAACTTGAGCATGTCCTCCGGCATCACGTCGCTGAAGGCGTCGTCGGCGGTCCGGTCGGTGATCGAGCGGAGGTTGGCCCCGAAGCCGGTGCCGCCCTTGCCGACCCGCTGCTGGACGATCCGGTCGAGGCCGGCGAAGGCGCCACCGCAGATGAAGAGCACGTTGGACGTGTCGATCTGGATGAACTCCTGGTGCGGGTGCTTGCGCCCGCCCTGCGGCGGCACGTTGGCCACCGTGCCCTCGATGATCTTCAGCAACGCCTGCTGGACGCCCTCGCCGGAGACGTCCCGGGTGATCGACGGGTTCTCCGACTTGCGGGCGATCTTGTCGACCTCGTCGATGTAGACGATCCCGGTCTCGGCCCGGCGGATGTCGTAGTCGGCCGCCTGGATCAGCTTCAGCAGGATGTTCTCGACGTCCTCGCCGACGTAGCCGGCCTCGGTCAGCGCCGTGGCGTCGGCGATCGCGAACGGGACGTTGAGCATCCGCGCGAGCGTCTGGGCCAGGTGCGTCTTGCCGCAGCCGGTCGGCCCGATCAGCAGGATGTTGGACTTGGCCAGCTCGACGCCGTCGCCGCCCGAGTTGCTGCCGGACTCGGCCTGGACCCGCTTGTAGTGGTTGTAGACCGCCACCGCGAGGGCCTTCTTGGCCTGGTCCTGCCCGACGACGTACTGGTCGAGGAAGGCGCAGATCTCCATCGGCTTGGGCAGCTCGTCGAACTTGACGTCGCCCGACTCCGCCAGCTCTTCCTCGATGATCTCGTTGCAGAGATCAATGCACTCGTCGCAGATGTAGACGCCAGGGCCGGCGATCAGCTTTTTCACCTGCTTCTGCGACTTGCCGCAGAAGGAGCACTTCAGTAGGTCGCCGCCGTCGCCGATCCGTGCCACCTACGATCTCCCTGCCTTCGGCCGGACCCAACGTCCGGATCGCATCTCTCTCGCCGCGCGGTGCAAAGAACGCCCTCGCTGGCTACTGCCTCGACGTTACCTGGTGGTCGCCCGTATTCCGACCCCCTACGCGGGGGTGTCTTTTCGACCACCTGCCCGACGACGGGTTTCCCACGCGCATTCTGAGGTGACCCGTCGGTAACCTCATCGGCTCGCCGAACCCGGGGGTTGGGCGAGCCGATGAGGGTGTGCTTCCAGCGGCGTCAGTTGCCCGACGCGACCAGGCTGGACTTCTTGCGGCTGACCAGCACGTTGTCGACCAGGCCGTACTCCTTGGCCTCGTCCGCCGTCAGGATCTTGTCGCGGTCGATGTCCTTGCGGACCTTCTCGACCGGCTGGCCGGTGTGCCGGGACACCATCTCCTCGAGCTGGGTCCGCATCCGCATGATCTCCCGGGCCTGGATCTCGATGTCCGAGCCCTGACCGTAGCCGCCCTCGGTGGCCGGCTGGTGGATGATGATGCGCGAGTTGGGCAGCGCGAGGCGCTTGCCGGGCGTGCCGGCGGCGAGCAGCACCGCGGCCGCGCTGGCCGCCTGGCCCAGGCACACCGTGAGGATGTCGGGCCGGACGTACAGCATGGTGTCGTAGATCGCCGTCATGGCCGTGAACGAGCCGCCCGGCGAGTTGATGTACAGCGTGATGTCGCGGTCCGGCTCGGTGCTCTCCAGCGTCAGCAGCTGCGCCATCACGTCGTTGGCCGACGCGTCGTCGATCTGCACGCCGAGGAAGATGATCCGGTCCTCGAACAGCTTGTTGTACGGGTTGGTCTCCTTGATGCCGTACGACGTCCGCTCGACGTACGACGGCAGGATGTAACGGTTGTGCACCTCACGCAGCGCCGGCGGCAGGCTCAGGTCGGTCATGGCTTCGCTCCTCAGGCCAGAGTTCCGGCGCCTTCCGGAGCCTGCTGGGCCCCGGTGATCACCTTGTCGATGAAGCCGTAGTCCCGCGCCTCATTGGCGGTGAACCAGCGGTCACGGTCGGAGTCGGCCTCGATCTGCTCGAGCGACTGCCCCGTGTGGAACGACACCCGCTCCTGGAACATGCGCTTGGTGTAGAGCATCTGCTCGGCCTGGATGGCGATGTCGGCAGCCGTGCCCCCGATGCCGCCGGACGGCTGGTGCATCATGATCCGCGCGTGCGGCAGGGCCATGCGCTTGCCGGGCGCGCCGGCGCACAGCAGCAGCTGGCCCATCGAGGCGGCCATGCCCATCGCGACAGTCGCCACGTCATTCGAGACGAACTGCATGATGTCGTAGATCGCCATGCCCGAGTAGACGGAGCCACCGGGCGAGTTGATGTAAAGCCAGATGTCCCGCTCCTCGTCCTCTGCGGCGAGCAACAGCATCTGGGCACAGATCCGGTTGGCAACCTGGTCGTTGACCTCGCTGCCCAGGAAGATGATCCGCTCCTTGAGCAGCCGGTTGAACACCGAGTCGTCGAGCGTCAGGCTCGTGTCCGCGCCCCGACCGCGCCCGTGGGGCGCGGGACTGACTGGCGACGCTGGAATATGCAGGTCGGTCATGGCAGCCCTTCGCAAGAGTCTTGTACTTGCCGACCCTAACCGGTGCGGGGAGCGACAGCTTCCCGTGCGGACCGCATTTCGCTATGAGCGCACCGTGGTGAAGGCCGGGGCTTTTGCCCCGGCCTACAACGTTAGTGGTTGTGACCCTCGTGGTCGGCGTGATCGTGACCCTCGTGGTCGCCGTGGTCGTGGCCCTCGTGGTCCTCGACCGAGCCGCGCAGGTCGTCCAGACTCAGCGCCGTGCCCTCGCTGTCCACGATCTTCACCCGCTCCAGCACCAGCCCGAGCGCCTTGCCGCGGCGCACGTCGCCGAAGACGGCGCCGGCCACGCCGGCCTGGACCAGCTGGTCGTAGTACTGCTGCGGCCCCATGCCGGCCCGCTGTGCGCGGTGCACGATCTCGTGCCCGAACTCGTCGTCGGTGACCTGGATGTTCTCGGCGTCGGCCAGGGTGTCGAGCACCAGCTGGACCTTCACGCCCTCGACGGCCGCCTCGTTGAGCTCGGCGTCCATCTCCTCCTCGGTCTTGCCCTCGGTCTGCAGGTAGTCCTCGAACGACGCCCCGATCCGCTGGAGCTGGTCGTTCATCGACTCCTTGCGCGACTCGACCTCGTCCTTCACCACGCCCTCGGGCGCGGGCACGTCGGTCGCGTCGATGACCGCCTTCAGGGCCAGGTCACGCGCGGAGTACAGCTGCTCCATCCGCTTCACCCGGGTGAGCCGGGTGCGCAGGTCGTCCTTCAGCTCGTCGAGGGTGTCGAACTCGCTGGCCAGCTGCGCGAACTCGTCGTCCAGCTCCGGCAGCTGCTTGTCCTTCACCGACTTGACCGTGACGGCCACCTCGGCGTCGCGCCCCTCGAACTCCCCGCCGACCAGCTGGGTCGTGAAGGTCGTCGAGTCGTCGGCGCTCATGCCCACCAGCACGTCGTCCAGGCCCGGCACCAGCTGGCCGCTGCCGACCTCGTGCGACACGTTGGTCGCGCTGCCGCCCGGCACTTCCTCGCCGTCGACGGTCGCGGTCAGGTCGATCTGCACGAAGTCGCCGACCAGCGCCGAGCGCTCCACCGTCTTCAGCGTCGCGAACCGGTCCCGCAGCCCCTTGAGCTGCTCCTCCACGTCCTCGTCCGACACCACCAGCGCGTCGACGGTCACCTGGATGTCGCTCAGCTCCGGCAGCGAGATCTCCGGCCGCACGTCCACCTCGGCCTTGAACTTCAGCGGCTGCCCGTCCGCGAACTCGGTGATCTCCACCTCGGGCCGCCCGAGCGTCTTCACCTCGTGCTCCCGCACGGCGGCGAGGATCTGCGTCGGGATGACCTCCTGAACGGCCTCGTTGAGCACCGCCCCGCGCCCCACCCGCTGGTCGATGACCGCCTGGGGCACCTTGCCACGACGGAACCCGGGGATGTTGACCTGCGAGCCGATCTCGCGGTACGCCTTCTTCAGGCTCGGCTCGAGCTCAGCGAACGGCACCTCGATTTCGAGCCGCACGCGCGTCGGGCCCAGGGTCTCGACGGTGCTCTTCACAGAACTTTCTCCCTCATTGCTACGGCTTGTGGACTGGCGGCTTGCGCTTTGACGTGCCCGGTCGGGGTGGCGGGATTTGAACCCACGGCCCCTCGCTCCCAAAGCGAGTGCGCTACCAAACTGCGCTACACCCCGGTGGTGTGCGTCGGCAAGTGTATGCGCTCGGCCGGGCGGCGCGCCGCTCGGTATGCCGGTGTCGCACGCCGTGGGCACCCGGGACGGGCGGAGGGTGGGGTCATTGGGTACGCTAGAGCGGCACCTGGGCCTCTGGGTGCGTGCGGGCGTAGCTCAATGGCAGAGCTTCAGTCTTCCAAACTGACGGTGGGAGTTCGATTCTCCTCGCCCGCTCTTTTGTTTACCTTGCTCGCTCCGCTCGCTGCCGGGGGGAGCTTCGCTCCACCCGAACCCCCTCAAGACCCGCGGCGCCTCCCCCGACGGCGTCCAGTTTCCCGCCGGCATGCAGTGGCAGTTGTACGCCCGGAGCCCGACCGGCCCGAACAGGCACCCATCGCGCCGGCATTGCCCTAGCCGGTCGGACTTCGCGACGGTTTGTCCCTTTGAACGATACGTGCCGTTACCCGCAGGGCCGAACCGCTCGATCCGCTGATGCTTCCCCGCCTCCGAATTCACCCTGGCCGGCTCACGCCGGCGTGAACCGGCGTGAACCGGAAGGAAGGGCTGCCGACCAGCGGCGAGTACGACAGCCCCTCGATGGCCGTGAAGTCCTGGAGCCGGGCGAACGCCGACTCGGCCGACGTCGTGTCGCTCAACTGCACCCGGATGCCGGAAATGCTGAAGAAGTAGACGCTGCACCCGGCCGGTTCGGCGCCGCCTCGAATCGCTTCTGCCACACCTCCCCACGGACGCCCTGCTCCACGTGGTGGAGGCCCGGATGCCCCTGCTTACACGGGGGCGGGGACCGGGACGGGGACCTGGCGGGCGTTCAGCAGGGCCGTGTAGTCGCGCTGGGCGGCGTCCAGCAGGGTGGTCCACGCGTCCGTGCCGATCGGCATGCGGATCGGGCGCTCGTCGGAGTCGATCAGGCGCATCAGCTCCGCGGCGAACAGCTCCGGCGGGTTGGCCACCGGCAGGGACTTCAGGGCGCGCACGCCGGCCAGCATCGGGGAGACCACGCCGGCGTAGGCCGGGATGTGGTCGGTGGACTCCGTCAGGGAGGTGCCCCACTCCGTCTGGAACATGCCGGGCTCCACGGCCATGGCGTGTACGCCGCTGCCCGACAGCTCCAGGGACAGGGTCTCGACCATGCCCTCCAGGGCGTACTTGGCGGCCGAGTAGGCGCCCAGGCCGGGGCAGGCCATGCGGCCCGCGGTCGAGGAGACCATGACGATGTCGCCGAAGCCCTGGGCGCGCATCAGGGGAAGGACCATGCGGGTCAGGCGCCAAGGGGCGATCAGGTTGACGGCCAGCTGGGCCTGCAGCTCGGCCTCCGTGACCTCCTCGACGGCGCCGAAGTGGCCGGTGCCGGCGTTGTTCACCAGCACGTCCACGCCGCCGTAGCGGGCCAGCGCGGCGTGTACCGCGTTGTGACAGTCATCGGGGTCGCACACGTCCAGCATGCAGGTGGCAAGGGTGCTGGGGTACCGGTCCCGGAGGTCCTCGAGGGTCTCCGGGTTGCGGGCCGTGGCCAGAACCTGCTGTCCGGAGGCGGCTACCGCCTCGGCCAGTGCGCGTCCCAGGCCGGTGGAGCAGCCAGTGATCAACCAGCGACGAGTCATGTTCCGCATAGTGACTCTCAGTATCCGCCGACCGACAGTCTGAGAAACGTGAATGACAATCATTCAGCGGCCTTTTCCGCCGTTCGTGTCCGGCGGGTCGCCGGCCGTACAGTTGGCGGGTGCGCTCGCTGGCGGAGCTGATCTCCGACGACCGGTCCGCCTGGGCCGAGATCGAGGCCTCGGTCACCGGCTCGCCGTATGCGATCGAGATCCTGCCGACCGACCCCGACCGGGCGGCGTCGTGCCTGCACCGGCTGCAGGTCGGCACCGCGTCCTGGCTCGGCGCTCTGGTGTACGGCACCGGCGGCCTCGTCGTCGACGGCGGCTGGCTGCGGGTCTTCGGCTCGGGCAACCCGCGCCGGCGGCTCGCCGACATCCACGCGGTCAACGAGGTCTTCGAGCCGGCCGGGCTGCTCGTCGCGCAGGACGTGATGGGCGGCGAGTTCGTGTGGCGCCAGGGCGAGGCCGAGGACGGCCGGCCCACCATCCACTACTTCGCGCCCGACACCTTGCGCTGGGAGGACCTCACTCTCGGCTACACCGACTGGCTCTACGCCATGCTGGGCGGCGCGCTCGACCAGTTCTACCTGAGCTGGCGCTGGACCGGCTGGCGCGACGAGGTGGCCGCCTGCCCGCTCGACAACGGCATCCACACCTGGCCGCCGCTGTTCTCCAAGGAGGGCAAGGACATCGAGAGCTGCAGCCGCCACGCGGTCCCGATGCGTGAGCTCGTCTCGGTGAAGCACGACACGGCCGACCAGCTCGGCACATGAGGCTCGCCCGCAACGACTCCGGCGCCGGGGCGCCGATGGTGCTGCTGCACGGCGGCGGGAGCGGGCGGGGCACCTGGGACGCGTTCACCCGCGAGGCCGAGGGCTACCGCGTTGTCGCACCCGACCTGCGCGGCCACGGCGAGAGTCCGCGCTGTTCGGCGTACACCTTGGGAAATCACGCGGACGACGTGCTCGAACTGCTCGACGAGCTCGCGCTCGGACCGGTCGTGCTCGTCGGGCACTCGCTCGGCGGGCACGTGGCGTCCGTGATCGCGCAGCGTGAGCCCGGGCGGGTGGCCCGGCTGGTGCTGGAGGACCCGCCGGTGCCGCCGCGCGACGGGCCGGCCGGTGGGTTCTCGCGAGCCAAACTGGCGCTGTCCGCGCTGACCATGGGGCTGCGGCGGCGGCGCTTCGACCGCGTCGCGCTGACCTCCGCGATCGAGCAGCTGCGGGAGCCGGACCCGGGCTGGTGGGCGGGGCTGGGCCGGATCGCGGCGCCGACGCTGGTGCTGTCGGGCGGGCCGAAGAGCCACATCCCGCCGGTCCGGCTGGAGGAGCTCGCGGCGGCCGTCCCGGGTGCCCGGCTCGCCACCATCGCCGTCGGGCACCGCATCCACAGCCTGGCCCCGCGACCGTTCGCGGCCGCGGTCAAGGGCTTCCTGCGCGAAACCGGATGATCGGGCACGGCCGGGCAGCTTTCGGGCGTTTTCCCAGGTCAATTCCTTGATCCGTACTGTGTTCGCACACATGTTCGACTAGGGTTCCCGGGCATGGAGATCGCGAACTGCCCTGCCACGAAGATCAGCCCGACCGCCACCGGCGACGTCGAGGTCCGTTGCACGAAGCCCACCGGCCACGTCGAGGCCGGCGATCCGCAGCACGAGGCGAAGCTCGGCGTCTTCCCAGTGCGGTGGCGCTGACCGTAGGGTGGTGAATACGGTTCGCAGCCGGACTCGAAGGGTTTCGTGGCTGCCGTGCCGATCTCGAAGTACACCGAGATTTTCACCGTCCTCCAGCGCCGCATCGACGCCAAGCAGTACGAGATCGGGGATTACCTCCCGACCGAGGCCGAGCTCACGCGCGAGTTCGGCACCTCCCGGGCGACCGTCGTGCGGGCCCTGCGCCAGCTGAGCCTGCGGGGCTGGATCCGGGGCGTGCAGGGCAAGGGCCGCGTCGTGCTCGGCCGACCGGCGATCCGGTTCGCCCAGCTGCCGGACCGGGTCAAGCACCTGCTGCTCACCGGGGAGGACGCGGCGCTGCAAGGGGTGCGCCTGGTCTCGGCCCCGGCGCGCATCGCCGCCGCGCTGGGAAGGGCGCCCGGGGTGCCGCTGCTGTCCGGGCGGTACGTCCTGGCGCCGCGCGACGCGCCGCCGTTCGGGCTGCGCACGGTGTTCGTGCCGGCCAGCCTGACCGACCTGACCACCCTGGACCCGGAGGGCGGCCTGCTCGCCCACCTCGAGCGGCGCAACGGGATCGCGGCCGGCCGGGTGATCGAGCGGGTCGGCGCCCGGCTGGCCACCGGCGGGGAGGCGGCGGCGCTGCGGCTGCCGGAACCGCGCAGCGTGGCCGTCTCCCTGATCACCGTGCTGGACGTGCGCAGCGACCCGCTGCTGGCGGTCGACACGGTCCTGGCCCGCGAGGCGGCCGCGATGCTGTCGACCTACGACCTGTGATCAGTTCGAGCGCTGGGCCAGGTCCAGGGCGTACTCGGGCCACCACTGGCCGGCCGGGGGCTCCCCCGGCCGGCAGGCGCCGTCCGACTCGCCCGGGCGCTTGACCCACAGCAGGGCGTCGACGCGGGAGTCGCCGGTGTTCGTCGTGGTCGGGGCGTTGCCGAGGAGCCGGCCGGGCGGGTTGCACCAGTGCGGGCCCCCGTCGACGTCCGCGCCCTCCACCGGCCCGGCGCCGTTGCGGCTGGTGTCGATGACGAAGTGCGGCTTGTTCGGGAGGGCGTCGGAGACCTGTTTGCCGTACGACACGTTCTCCGCCGTCTTGTAGAAGTTCGCGACGTTGAGGGCGAACCCGTCGGCCTTGCCGATCCCGGCCTGCTTCAGGGCGTCGGCCAGCTGGTGCACGTCGGTGATCCAGCGCGGGTTCCCGGCGTCGAGGTAGACGGCGGCCGAGCCCGTGCCTTTGAGCACCGCGACGGCGTCGGAGAGCAACTCGTACCGCTGCGAAGTCTCACAACCCTCGACGGCGTGCGCGACGGCGTCCGGCTCGAGGATCACGGCGACCGGGCGGCCCTTGACGCCGGCCGCGAAGGCGCGGATCCACGCCTTGTACGCATCGGGCGAGGCGGCACCGCCGGAGGAGTACTTGCCGCAGTCGCGGTGGGGGATGTTGTACGCCACCAGCACCGGCAGCTGCTTCTGGGCGGCCGCGCAGGTCAGCACGGTGTCGACCCGCGCGCCCACGGAGCTCTGGCCGTCGCTGACCCACAGGGCGGCCGGCCGGTCGGCGATGCGGCGCAGGGTGGTGGCGTCGGCGGCGCGGTCCTGGCCGCCGCTCCAGCGCTCGACCTGCTCTGCCGCGGGGCCGTTGGGGTCGACGAAGAGCGTGCGGCCGGCGAGAGGGTTGCCCTTCGCCGCGGGCTCGGCCGCCGCCGTCGCCGGCGAGCAGTTGCGGTAGCTCGGCGCGGCCGACGGCTCGGGCGGGTCGTCCTTGCCGCACCCGGCCAACCCCGACAGCGCGAGGACGAGCAGCACCGCCCCCCGACCAACCGTGTTCGCCACCACGGGAGGGTACCCCGCCGGATCACCCACTCGGGTGAGCCGATTCGCGGAGGGGCATCCCGGCGGAACGTGACCTATGCTCTGTGGCGGTCAGGGACCGGGGACCGGGCCACGGGCAACACACCGAGAGGATCCCGTGACGGAGCCATTCGAGATCCCCGTATTCGGGCGGTCGTGGGCGCGGCTGGAGAGCTTCAGCAGGCTCGCCGGCCCGCTGAACCCTCCGCCGACGGGGGTGCCGTACCGGGTCCGTTACCGCGCGCAGCGCACGATCAACGGCCGCCCCCGGGTCGCCGGCTCGATCTTCATCGCGTTGTTCAACATCTGCTTCGAGGTCATCTTCTGCCTCTGGCTGCTCCAGCCGGCGCACTTCGCCCAGACCAACCCCGGCCCGGTCGCCAAGGCGGCCGGCGTCGCGAACGTGTTCGTCATCTGCAGCATCGCCATCGTCGAGCTGCTCCGCCTGATCAACGTGCTCTCGCTGTCGCTGGCCTCGATGACCGCCCGCGACCCGATCCCGGTCACCCCCGACTCGAGCCTGCGCCTGGCCTTCCTCACCACGATCGTGCCCAGCAAGGAGCCGATCGCGGTGGTCCGCGACACGCTGCGCGCGGCCAAGCGCATCCGCCACCGCGGCGTGTTCGACATCTGGCTGCTGGACGAGGGCGACGACGACGAGGTCAAGGCCGTGTGCGAGGAGCTGGGCATCCGGCACTTCACGCGCAAGGGCATCGCCCGGTACAACCGCCCGAAGGGCCCCTTCCGGGCGAAGACCAAGCACGGCAACTACAACTCGTGGATCGCCGCGCACGGCGACGACTACGACGTGATGCTCGCCGTCGACCCCGACCACGTGCCGCTGGCCAACTTCGCCGAGCGCATCGTGGGGTACTTCCGCGACCCCGACGTCGCCTACGCCATCGGCCCGCAGTGCTACAAGAACGGCGAGGCCTTCGTCACCCGCGCCGCGGAGTCCCAGCAGTTCCCGTTCCACAGCGTGATCCAGCGCGCGGCCAACCGCTACGGCACCTCGATGCTGGTCGGCACCAACAACGCGATCCGCATCTCGGCGCTGCGCAGCATCGGCGGCCTCAGCGACTCGATCACCGAGGACATGGCCACCGGCCTGATGCTGCACACGACCCGCAACCCGGAGACCGGCCGCCGCTGGAAGTCCGTGTACACCCCGGACGTCCTGTCCGCCGGCGAGGGCCCGTCGAGCTGGAACGACTACTTCAGCCAGCAGCGGCGCTGGTCGCGTGGCACCTTCGAGATCCTGACCCGCACCTACTGGCGCCGCTTCTGGCGCCTCTCGCCGGGCGGGATGCTGCACTACACGCTGATCACGACCTTCTACCCGTCGATGGCGATCGGCTGGCTCCTGGGCATCGTCAACGCGATCCTGTTCCTGGGCCTGGGCGTCAGCGGCATGACCATCTCACCCCAGCTGTGGTTCGCGCTGTACACGGACGCCACGGCGTTCTCGCTCTGGCTGTACATCAACAACCGGCAGTACAACGTCAGCCCCTACGAACCGCCGGACTCCCGCGGCATCAAGGGCATGCTGATGTCGATCATCGCCGCCCCCATCTACGCCGTCCAACTGCTGAGCACGCTGTTCCGCCGCCCGGCCCGCTTCGTGGTGACCCCGAAGGGCGCCAGCTCCTCGCGCGACGGCCTGCGCACGTTCCGTAACCACCTGGGCTGGCTGATCCTGCTGGTCGCGACGATCGTGGTCGCCTTCGTGCGCGAGTACGCCGCCCCGGCCTCGCTCTTGTGGCCCTGCGCCGCCCTGGTGGTCTGCCTCACGCCGCTGGTGCTGTGGCGGCTGGACGCGCGGCTGGTGCGGGACCAGGAGCGGGCGGAGAGCCTGGAGCGGGAGGGCCGGGCCAAGGACCACCCGGTGCCGAAGCAGGCCGGCACCCCGGACCACGCGGGCGACATCACGATGGAGATCCCGACGGCACTGCTGCGCGAACGCCTGGCGGCCCGGGAGGCGGGGCAGCCCTTGGAGGACGTGGGCGCCACCATCATCATGCCGAAGGTGACCGACATCCCCGCCCAGCGCCGCCCACCCCGGATCGAGTACCGCGACGAGTGAGGTCGCCGTCGAGCGAGCGGAGCGAGCAAGGCAAACAACGGCTAAACAGCGACGACCAGGTTGGCGCGCAGGGACGTCAGGTCGTCGCCGGTCAGGCCGTGCTCGTGGGCCCAGCCCTCCATGTCGCCCCAGCGCGAGCGGACCTCGTCCAAGGTGCGGGTCATCAGCGCCGCCTCCGGCTCCCAGACCGCGACGGAGGCCGGGCGCGGCGGCAGGCCCAGCCGGTCCACCACCACGGCCACCCGCTCGTGGATGGTCGGCATCGCCGCCGCGGTGGCCGCGTAGTCGGCGGCGATCGCCTCCTCCGGCACCCCGAGCAGGCCGAGGACCACGGCGGCCAGGACGCCGGTGCGGTCGCAGCCCGCCTCGCAGTGGAACACCGCGGGCAGGGTGCCGGCGCAGGCCAGGTGCCGGACCGTGCCGGCGAGCACCGAACCCTTCTCGGCCAGGATCGCGACGTAGTGGCCGACCAGGTCGTCGGCGCCGCTCACGTCGGCGATCGGGGCCGAGTAGTACTCCACCCGGGAGTCGGAGAGGGGGCCGCGGCCCAACTGGGAGACCTCGTACTCGCCGCGCAGGTCGATCACCGTGGTCAGGCGCAGGTCGTGGACAAGGGAAGCGACGTCGGCGGGGGTGGCGTAGGCGAGGGAGTCGCTGCGGAAGAGCACCCCCGGGCGGACCGTGCCGCCCGAGGCCGGCAGGCCGCCCAGGTCGCGGAAGTTGACCAGGCCCTCGAGGTGACCGGCGAAGGGTCGTCGGCGGCGCCAGAATCTCACCCGATGAGGTCCTTCACCCACTGGTAGACGCTCACGAAATAGCTGACCTCGCGCAGGTAGGCGATGCCCGCGGCGGCCAGGAAGAGGCCGGTCAGGGCGTGTGCGCCGCGGGCCGAGCGGCGCGGGCGGCCCAGGCGCTGCTCGAGCAGCAGGCGGCCGAGGAGGCGGGTCAGGGCGAAGACGCCCACGGCGACCGCCAGGACGACCAGGAAGGCGATGAACGGGCCGGTCAGGCTGCCCTCGCTGTCCAGTGCCCACAGGCCCCAGCAGATGAAGGCGATGACCGCGCCGGTGCCGGTGTACTCCCACCCGATCTTGAGCTGACGGGCGCGCTCCCCCCGGGGTGGGGTGTAGCGGGCCAGGCGGCTCTCGTCCGGCTCCACGGGCATCATGCCGGTCGGCTCGGGGGCCGGGCGCGGGATGACCTTGGCTCGGCCGCGCATCTGTGGGACGCCCTCGGCGTTGACCGCCACGCCGCCCGGGGAGACGGGGACGCCCGAGACCGGGGGCGCGGAGACGGAGACCGGCGGGGCGGGCTGGTAGAAAGCGGTCCCGCCGCCGGAGCGCAGCTGCACGAGCTCCCGCTCCAGGCGCTCGATGCGCTGGTAGGCGTCGGTCTCGGTGCCGCTGATCGACGGGCGGGCGCGGCCGACCGCGCGGCCGGTCTCGGTGGCCTCGGACTCGCGCCAGTCGCAGCCGACGTCGGGCAGGCCGGAGCGGCGCACCAGGTCGGCCAGGTCGCTCACCCAGCGCTGCAGGTCGCGGGTCGGCGGGCGGTCGCCCGGGCTGTCGGCCAGCGGGGCGTGCAGGTGGTCGCGCAGGGCCGGGACGCGCTCGAGCAGCGGGTGGCGGCGCAGCACGTTCCACGGCGGCGGGGAGGCGTCCGGCGGGCCGCCCTGGTCGCTGCGGCCGTCGACGCGCGGGTAGGCGCCGGTGACCATGAAGTAGGCCACCGCGCCGAAGCCGTGCACGTCGTAGGCCGGGCCGACGTACTTGACCCCGCCGAACGCCTCCGGGCCGCCCGACTCCGGGGTGTAGGCGATCTGGGTGATCTCCTCCTCGCGGAAGTACCGGGCCCCGGTGAAGTCGATCAGGCGCACCTCGCCGGTGGCGAGGACCATCACGTTCGACGGCTTCACGTCCATGTGCAGCACCGGCGTGGCGCCGCCCTGCTGCGGTTCGTGGAGGTTCTGCAGTACCACGGCGAGGGTCCTCAGCGCCGAGACGGCCCCGAGCCGACGGGCACCAGGCGCCGCGCCCGCCCGCTGGGCCACGTATTCGCGCAGGTTGACGCCGTGCAGGTAGTCGTAGACCTGGTAGGGCACGGCGTCGCCCGGCGCCGGGCGCTCGCCGGGGCGGTACGGCGGCGGGCCGTAGAAGCCGTCGGCGCGCCGGCAGATGCCCTGCACGCCGCGGTTGTTGAGATCCATGAGCGCGGCGTCACCCTTGTCCCAGGAGCGCAGCTCGTCGGCGACCGGGCGCTGCGGGTCGACGCGGAAGACCTTGACCGTCATCGGCGCCGAGGTCACCCCGCCACAGACGCGCACGGCCCGGTAGACGTCCGCCTGGCCGCCGGAGCCCAGGTGGGCCACCAGCCGGTACCGCTGAAACGTCTCGGGCAAAGGGCTCGCCGGACCACACACGAGGTCCAACAACGCACCCTGCGTCATGACACGACTCCCCCCAGCAAGCGAACGTACGCAACCGCCTAAGCCCCCTACAAATCCGAGAGTAACGAGCGCGCAAATCGGTCGCGCTCAGTAGAGGTCACGAGGTAGACACGACCTGATGAGCGACTATGTGCTGCGCACGGCGACCGAGGCGGACCGCGACGCCCTTGGCCGGGTCCGGCGGGAGGCGTTCGGCCTCACCCACACCCCGGACCCGAACGACACGTACCACACCATCTCCGAGCTGGACCGCAACCATCTCGTGGAGCACCGCGGGCAGGTCGTCGGGGTGGTGGCAGCGTTCACCCGCGACATGGCGGTGCCGGGCGCGGTCGTGCCCGTGGCGCATGTCACAGGCGTCGTCGTGTCGCCGGTGCACACCCGCAGGGGCCTGCTGAGCCGCATGATTACCGAGCAGCTGCGCTCGGCGCCGGAGGCCATCGCCGCGCTGTGGGCCTCCGAGGGGCGCATCTACCAGCGCTTCGGCTACGGCCTGGCCGCCCAGAACGTCACCATCCGGGCCGACCGGCGGGAGCTGTCGCTGCGCGTGCCGCCCGCGCCGGGCACCCTGCGCTCCGCCGTGCCCTCGGACGTGATCGAGGAGCTTTCCCAGGTGTACTCCCAGGTGCTCCCGACCCGCCCCGGCTGGTCGAGCCGCGACGCGACCTGGTGGAAGCACCTGACGAGCGACATGGAGTACCGCCGCGAGGGTGGCACGGCGGCCCGCGCGGTGCTGTGGGAGAACCCGGACGGCGTGGTCGAGGGCTACGCCCGCTACCGGATCAAGCCCGGCTGGGACGACAACGGCCCCAAGCAGGAGGTCAACGTCATCGAGGTGGCCGCCACCACCACGGCCGCCTACGCCGAGCTCTACCGCTTCCTGCTGCGCGTCGACCTGTCCCGCACCCTCGTGCAGGGCTGCTCCAGCGTCGAGGAGCCGCTGTTCTACATGGTCGACGAGCCCCGCCAGCTCGGCGGCAAGGTCGGCGACGGGCTCTGGGTGCGCATCACCGACCTCCCGCGGGCCCTCACCGCCCGCAAGTACGCCGCCCCGGTCGACGTCGTGCTCGAGGTGACCGACGCGCTGATGGAGGACAACGCCGGGCGCTGGCGGCTTCGGGTCGGCGCGGGCGGCGCCGTGGTCTCCTGCGCGCCGTCCGACGGCGAGCCCGACCTGAGCCTGGACATCGCCGACGTGGCCGCCGTCTACCTGGGCGGCACCTCGCTCGGCGCGCTACACCTCGCGGGCCGGGTCCGGGAGCACCGGCCCAGCGCGGTGACCGCCGCGAGCGCCGCGTTCGGCTGGCCCACCAAGCCGAACTCGATCGAAATCTTCTGATGCCTCGGCGGGCGGCGCCGGAGACGGTACTGTCAGGCACATGGGAGGGATCCAGCGCCGCCGCCGTCGCATGCGGCAACATCAGCCGGTGACCCCTCCCCCGCCCGCCCCGGAAGAGCCCGAGGAGCCGGCCGCAGCGTCGCCGGCGCCTCCGGCCGAGACCGTCAAGCCGGCGCCGCGCCCTTCGCCGCATCACCTGGCGGAGATGTCGGGCACGTTCGCCATGACCGCGGCCGTGCACGACCCTGAGCCGGCGGCCCCCGAGCCGGCCGCCGTCGCCCCCGCCGAGGCGCCACACGACGACGAGCGCCACGACGACCACCACGACCTGCACCACCACCATCACCACCACCACGACGAGGTGGTGTCGGAGCGCGGGCTGCGCGGCCTGGTGGGCGGCGGCGCGTCGCAGGTGAGCGTGTCGGCGGCGATGCGGGCCCGGGACGCGGCCCGCCCGAGCGACGACGACGTGGCGGCGGCCGAGCGGGACCTGCAGATCATCCGGCGGGGCTGGGTGCCGCGCGAGGAGCTCGCCCGGCCGGGGCGCCGCTCGCCCACCGGCTGAACGGTCGGTATCGATCCCGACACCCTCCGCGAGGGGGCCGTATGACTGATTGGTGGCCGCCGAGCCATCGGCCTACGGTGACTAGCGCCTGCTGTCGCAGTCGGGAAGAGGCCCCCCTTGCTCATGCCGCGCTGGTTCCGCCGCAAGATCGTTCTGCCCGTCGTCGCCGCCGCCGTGATGGGCGCGGCAAACATCCCACCGCTCTACAACGGGACCGTCGACTGGCTGCACGATCGGAAGATCAACAGCGCGGAGTACAAGGCGGCCAACGGTTTCTGGCAGATCGTCGAGCTGCCGAAGGGCCAGCGGGTCAACGCGATCCACGCGGCCCTGCTGCCGTCGGGGCGGATCCTGCTCATCGCCGGCTCCGGCAACGACCGGGAGCAGTTCAACGCCGGCACGTTCAAGACGCTGGTCTTCGACCCGGTGAGCGGGCACACCACGCTGGTGCCGACGCCGACCGACCTCTTCTGCGCCGGGCACGCCTACCTGCCCGACGGCAAGCTGCTGGTGGCCGGCGGCACGCTGCGCTACGAGCTGCTCGAAAAGGAAGTCAAGAAGGCCGGCGGCACGATGACGTTCAAGAACGAGTCGCCGGAGGCGGGGCGCACGTTCCCCAAGGGCACGATCCTCGACGGCGTGGACGGGCACAAGTACGTCACCGACGACGACGTCACCGTGCCGCCCGCGACCAAGGTCGTCTACCCGCCGCACCACCAGGGCGAGGAGCCCAAGGTCGTGATCACCGCGGGTCAGGCACAGGTCTGGGTGGACGCCGCCGCCGACGGTGCGGCCTACGTGGTGGACCACAACGCGCAGTACGAGATCGAGGGCCTCACCGGCGTCGATCACCACAACTACTACGCGCTGGCCGACAAGATCACCATGGACAAGCAGGACTACCAGGGCCGCAAGGAGGCCTACGAGTTCAACCCGATGACCGAGCAGTACGAGCGCGTGCAGGACATGCACGAGAAGCGCTGGTACCCGACGCTGACCGGCCTCTCCGACGGCTCGGTGCTCGCCGTGTCGGGCCTGGACGGCAGCGGCCAGGTCGTCGACGGGACCAAGAACGAGATCTACGACCCGAAGACGAAGACCTGGACCGTGCGCGACGACCTGAACCGGTACTTCCCGACGTACCCCGCGCTGTTCCAGACCGCCAAGGACAACATCCTGTTCTTCTCCGGGTCCAACGCCGGCTACGGCCCGGCCGACAAGGGCCGCGACCCGGGCCTGTGGGACCTGACGGACAACAACTTCACCCCGGTGCCCGGCCTGCGCGAGCCCGACCTGATGGAGACCAGCGGCTCGGCCTGGGCCGGCCCGGTGCAGAACCAGACCGTCATGGTCGTCGGCGGCGGCGGCGTGGGCGAGTCGGACCGGACGTCGAGCCGGATCGACATCGTCAAGCTGGGCGAGGCCAAGCCGCACTTCGAGCCCGGCCCGACGCTGCCGAAGCCGACCCGTTACCCGCTGCTGGTGAACCTGCCCGACGACACGGTCCTGATCAGCAACGGCTCGTCCGACTACCGCGGCAAGAGCGGCAGCGACAACCACACGGCCCGGATCTACCACCCGGACACCAACACGCTGACGTACGCGGCCGACCCGAACGTCGGGCGCAACTATCACAGCGCCGGGGTGCTGCTGCCCGACGGCCGGGTGCTGACGGTGGGCTCGGACCCGCTGTTCCGCGACAAGAAGAACACCATCGCCGGCACCTTCGAGCAGCGCATCGAGATCTACAGCCCGGCGTACCTGTTCCGCGGCTCCCGCCCGGCCATCGGCGACGGCCCGGCCGCGCTGACCCCCGGCCAGCAGGCCACCTACATCACGAGCAACCCGGACGACGTGGGCTCGGTGCGGCTGATCCGGCCGAGCGCGGCGACGCACATGCTCAACACCGAGCAGCGGTCGCTGATCGTCGACTTCAAGCCCACCATGAACGGCGTGCAGCTCACCCTGCCGGCGTCGCCCGCCCTGATGCCGCCCGGCCCCTACATGCTGTTCGTGGTCAGCAAGACCGGCGTCCCGTCCGAGGCGAAGTGGGTCTCCATCTCCTGAGCGCGGCGCCCGGCCCGCGGCCCGTCCAACGGCCGGATGCGGCCGCGCCCGCCGACGGGCCGCGAGGCTCGTCGGCGGGCGCGCAGGACGTGCAGCGTCAGGCCGGCAGCGGGGGCAGGACGCGCGAGTTGTCGTACACCAGCACCTGAGCGATGCGGCGGGCGTGGCGCTCGTTGCCGGAGAACTTGGTCGACAGGAACGTCGTCACCAGCGTGGTGGCCTCGTCGAGGGTGTGCTGGCGGGCGCCGATCGCGACGATGTTGGCGTCGTTGTGCTCGCGGGCGAGCTGGGCCGTGTCGACGTTCCAGGCGAGGGCGGCCCGGACGCCGGGGACCTTGTTGGCGGCGATCTGCTCGCCGTTGCCCGAACCGCCGATCACCACGCCGAGGGCACCGGGGTCGTCGACCACCCGGGCACCGGTGTGGAAGCAGAACGCCGGGTAGTCGTCGTCCGGGTCGTACTTCGCCGGGCCGACGTCCACGACCTCGTAGCCCTGCAGACTCAGGGCACTGACCAGGTGCACTTTCAGTTCGTAGCCGGCATGGTCCGAACCAAGGTAGACGCGCATACCCGGCAGTCTTTCAGAGCCGGATCAGCCCCAGACAGGAACCCGCCAGCAAGCCGCCGCCGACCAGGACCAGGCCGAACACCCAGCCGGCGGTCGCCCTCGGCTGCAGCCGCCAGATGCGGCGGCGGTCCCAGACGAGGACGGCGGCGGCGAAGGCGCCGATGCCGAAGGCGGCGATCATCGCCGCGAGGAAGATCCGCATCTGCATGTGCACACCCCAGGCCCCGGAAGTCCAGCGGCCTAGTGTGTATCACGATCGAGTGAATCAGCACGAATCCCGCCCCGCGGCGGACCGACGCAACGTCTAATGCTCGCCGAGCTGGGCCACGACGAGGCCGGCCCGGGCCTTCGGGGTGAACCAGGTGCTCTTGCGCGGCATCTTCTGCCGGGCCAGGTTGACCGCCACGAAGTCGTCGACCGTCACCGGGGCGATGAGCACGGCCAGCTCGGCGCGGCCGGCGTCGACCTCGCCGCGCAGCCACTCGGCCGGGTAGTCGCCGCCGACGTAGGTGATCCGCTTGTCGCCGGGCTCCAGCTCGAACGCCTCGGCGAAGAGGCGGCGCTCGACCAGGGCGTGGTCGAGGTTGTCGACCACGCTCGCCCCCTCGATCCGGGGCAGGGCGGCCGACCAGGCGCCGTCGCGGGTGTAGAGGTGCACCCGGCCGCCGGTGACCGGGACGCCGACGGGGCCGGTCAGCGGCTGGAGGTCGAGGCCCTCGAGCGGGCCGGGCAGCTCGGAGACGAGCCGGTTGTACGGCTGGATCGCCACCGACTCGGGCGTGGTGACCACGGCGAGGAAGCGCTGGTAGCCCGCGGTCTGCGCGGCGAGGCTGCGGTGGTTGCCGTCGGCCACGACCAGCTCGCCGCCGCCGGCCAGGGCCAGCAGGCGGTCGCGGGTGGTGCCGGCGCCGACCGCCCAGATCTCGTGGGTCCGGCCGGACGGGTCGACGTCGGCGACGGCCGGCCCGCCCGCGTCGGTGACGGCCTGCGCCAGGGCGGCGTGCAGCGCGTCGCCGTGGGCGGTCTGCAGCAGCAGGACGGGCGACAGGAGGTGCTCGGTGGCCTCGGCCAGGGCGACCCGCTCGCGGACCTTCTCGATGAAGACGTCCTCGTTGCGGATGACCGTGCCCGGCTCGTCGGCGCTGGTCGAGATCTGGTCGGTGTCGACCATGCACCACAGGCCGTAGGCGCGGGCGCCGTCCGGGGCGGTGATCCGGTACAGCACCACGACGTCGGCCGCCGGTGCGTAGTGGCCGTCCTCCTTCGCCGCCCGCAGGCGCGCGACGGCGTCGGGCAGGCAGTCCAGGAAGGGGCGGCCGACGCTGTCGGGCGCCCGGTGTGGCATCTCCACGGCCAGCGCGCTGGCGGGGTTGGCGGCGATGATCGCGGTGATCTCCGCGTCGTCGGCGAACTCGTCGTAGTTCTGGGCGCCGGTCCCTCCGGTGGAGAGCCAGGCCTGGGCGATCGGGTGCGCAACCGTCATACGGAAACGCTATAGCTCAGCTGACCCCGGCCGTGGCACGGGGGACGGTACGTCCCGCAGTACGGCGGACAACCGCCCGGACCAGGCCTGACGCGCACACGACGACGGGCGGGGCGAGCAGAGCGCTCACCTCGTCGGGCAGCTCGGGCAGTTCTTCCTTCCAGGACCGCTCCTGGACGGTCCAGCGGGTCTCAGACATGATCTCGGCCTCTCCCAGAGAATGTCGCGGCAACTTTGCCAACGACACCCATTCGTGCCGGCAACGCACCGGCTGTGCGAATTCCAGGAAACGGCACACTGCGGCCGCGCGAGCGGTTTTGTCGCGCACCCGGCACGAACTAGGGAAACGCGGGAGTGTTCCGTGTCAGCAGCTTGACGATCCGCAGCGCCATCCCGCGGGGCTGGCGGCGGTGCAGCTCGACCATGTCGGCGAGCGCGTGGATGATCCGCAGGCCGCGCCCGGACTCCGCGTCCGGCTCCGGCTCGGGCATCTCGGCCGTGTCGAGGCCGGTGCCGTCGTCCACGACGTCGATGATGCAGCGGTCCTCCTGAATGGTGACCGTGACCTCGTAGTCGCTGCCCATGCCCGCGTGCTGCACCGCGTTGGCGCAGGCCTCTCCCACCGCCAGGCCGATGTCGTCGCGGCAGTCCTTGGTGACCGAGAAGACCGCCAGCGCCGCGTCGAGCACCCGGCGGGTCAGCGGTACCGTCGTGCGGTCGCGGGGCAGCGAGAGCGAGAGCCGAACTTCCATCCCCACGATCGGGCTCCCTCCATGCACGGCGGCGGCTGCCCCGTTAGGGTGCCCCGGAGGCCACGAGAGGAAACGCGTCCCGGACACGGCGCGTCACGACCCGCTCGGCGACGAACGACAGGAACGGCACCGTGCCGGCCAGCAGCACCAGGACCGTGAACGGCAGCTTCCAGCGGGCCCGCCGGGCCAGATCGGCCGCGAGCACCAGGTAGATCATGTACAGGAAGCCGTGCGCCGGGCCGACGATCGCCACGATCGTGTCGTCGTCGGTGGTGTACTTCAGCACCGTGCCGACCGTGAGCACGATCAGCAGCACGCCGACGATCCAGGCCACGATCCGGTAGCGGGTCAGTGCGGGGTTCAGGTTCATCCGGGAAAGTCCTTCGGACGGCGATCGGGATTCGCGGCGAGCCAGGCGAGCATCTGGTTGTACTGCGCGAGCTCCGGGTCCTCGGCGGCGTCGACGACGGGCGCCGCCGTGCGCACGGGCGGCCGCATCGGGGGCGGCGCCGCCCGGGGTGCGCTCGCGCCCCGGGCGTCGCGGATCGCGCGCGCCCAGAGGAAGACCACGAAGAGCGCGAAGAGCGGCCACTGCACGGTGTAGGCCCAGCTGAGCATGTTGCCGGCGGTGGCGCGCTCGTACTGCCAGCGCCCGGCGAACAGGCAAACGGCCACCCCGGCGAGCGCCAGGGCGTGGCCGAGCACCCACCGGGGTGTGAAGAACCGCCGCACGAGTAGGCAGGCTACTCCTGTCCCGGTCAGTCGAAGACCGGCCCCACGTCGCGGGTGCGCTTGATCTCGTAGAAGCCGGGCGTGCCGGCCACGAGGAGGGTGCCGTCCCAGAGCCGGCCGGCCGCCTCACCCTTCGGCCGCGGGGTGACCACGGGGCCGAAAAAGGCGATGACGTTGCCGTCGGGTCCGGGCACGTGGATGACGGGCGTGCCGACGTCCATGCCGACCGGGTTCATCCCGGCGAAGTGGCTCTCCCGCAGCTGCGCGTCGAACTCGGTGGACTCGGCGAACTCAGCCAGGTCGGCGGGGAGGCCGGCATCGACGAGGGCGCCCCGGTACAGCTCGTCGCCGAGTTCCTGCTTCTCGAGGTGAATGCGGGTGCCGAGGGCGGTGTAAAGCGGGCGAAGTACCTCATTGCCGAACTTCTGCTCGGCGGCGATGGCCACCCGCACCGGCCCCCAACCCTTTGCCAGACCCTCCTTGTATTGCTCCGGCAGGTCGTCGCGGCCCTCGTTGAGAACGGACAGGCTCATGACGTGGAAGCGGACCCGAACGGGCCGGACCTGCTCCACCTCAAGCAGCCAGCGAGAGGTGATCCAGGCCCACGGGCAGCGCGGGTCGAACCACATATCGGCGATGACGCGGTCTTCGGCCATGAGGATGACCACCTCACTAGTGAAAGAGTCGGGAATCCAGTTCGATCCTTACGCAACGCGCATGGCACGCACCACTTCCCGCATCCGTGACCTGAGCCACTCCCCCAGTGTCCTCCGGGAACATGGAACACTCGGTGTGACGCCGTCGACGGGGACGGCCACAGCGAAACGACAGGAGACGACACGTGGCCGGTGTACGCAACCTACGCCAGGTCGAAGCGGTTGAGCGGGCCCGCCTGCTCGGCGTCACGGCGTACGACATCAGCCTCGACCTGACCGACGGCGCCGGGAATCCGGGCGAGGGCACCTTCCGCTCGACGACCGAAGTGCGGTTCACCTGCCAGGAGCCGGGGGCCGACACCTTCATCGAGGCCGCCGCGGTGCGCGTGCACAGCGCGACGCTCAACGGCGAGCCGGTCGACCTCACCGGCTGGTCCACGGAGGGCGGGCTGCCGCTGGCCGGCCTGCGGGCCGACAACGTCCTCGTCGTGGACGCGGAGTTCGCGTACTCCACGACCGGCCAGGGCCTGCACCGCAGCGTCGACCCGGTGGACAAGGAGGTGTACCTCTACAGCCAGTTCGAGACGGCCGACGCCCAGCGCGCCTTCGCCTGCTTCGACCAGCCGGACCTCAAGGCGTCGTTCACCTTCCGGGTCACGGCGCCGGCGCACTGGAAGGTCATCTCCAACATGCCGCTGGACCGCCAGGACGGCCTGGTCCGGCACTTCCAGGCCACGCCGCCGATGAGCACCTACATCACCGCCGTCTGCGCTGGGCCCTACCACGAGGTGCGCGACACGCACGACGGCATCGGCCTGGGCGTGTTCTGCCGCCGGTCGATGCAGCAGTACCTCGACGCCGACGACATCCTGCTGATCACCAAGCAGGGCTTCGACTTCTTCCACGAAGAGTTCGGCATCCGTTACCCGCTGCCGAAGTACGACCAGGTGTACTCCCCGGAGTTCAACGCCGGCGCGATGGAGAACTTCGGCTGCGTGGTCCACGCCGAGCAGCACTACATCTTCCGCTCGCCGGTCACCGACTTCGAGTACGAGCAGCGGGCCAACACGATCCTGCACGAGCTCGCCCACATGTGGTTCGGCGACCTGGTCACCATGCGCTGGTGGGACGACCTGTGGCTCAACGAGTCGTTCGCCGAGTGGGCCAGCCACTGGTGCAACACCCACGCGACCCGGTTCACCGACGCCTGGACGACCTTCCTGTCGGTGCGCAAGAACTGGGGCTACCGGCAGGACCAGCTGTCCTCGACGCACCCGGTCTACACCGAGATGCCCGACGTGGAGGCGGTCGAGGTCAACTTCGACGGCATCACCTACGCCAAGGGCGCCAGCGTGATCAAGCAGCTCGTCGCCTACGTCGGCATCGACCCGTTCCGCAGCGGCCTGCGCGCGTACTTCCAGCAGCACCAGTGGGGCAACGCGACCTTCGACGACCTGCTCACCGCGCTGGAGATCGCCAGCGGCAAGGAGCTGCGCAAGTTCGCCGCCCAGTGGCTGGAGACGGCCCAGGTCAACACCCTGCGGCCGGAGCCGGTGATCGGGGCCGACGGGACGTACGAGCGCGTCGTCGTGCGCCAGGAGGCGCCGGCCGCCTACCCGACGCTGCGCACCCACCGCATCGGCATCGGCCTCTACGACCTCGTCGGCGGCATCCTGGTCCGCCGGGAGCTGGTTGAGGCCGACGTCGACGGCGAGCGGACCGAGATCGCCGCGCTGGCCGGCCGCCCGGCCGCGGACGTGCTGATCCTCAACGACGACGACCTGACGTACGCCAAGCTGCGCCTCGACCCGCGCTCGATGGCCACAGTCGTGGACCACATCGACGGGCTGGACAACTCGCTGGCCCGCGCGCTGGTGTGGTCGGCCTCCTGGGACATGGTCCGCGACGCCGAGCTCGCCGCCCGCGACTACGTGCGGCTGGTGGTCGGCGGCCTGCCCGCCGAGAGGGACATCAACCTCGTCACCGCCACCATCCGGCAGGCCCAGTCGGCGATGGTGTTCTACGCCGACCCCGAGTGGGCGCCGCAGGGCTGGGCCCAGCTGGCCGGCGCGGCCCGCGGGGCGCTGGAGGCGGCCGAGCCCGGCAGCGGCTTCCAGCTGGCGTGGGCCCGCTCGTTCGCGGCCGCCGCGCGCACCGAGGCCGACCTGGCCGTGCTGGCCGGCTGGCTGCGCGGCGAGGGCGTCCCGGCCGGCCTGGCCATCGAGGCCGACCTGCGCTGGGGCATCCTGCACGCGCTGATCGCCGCGGGCGCCGCCGACCCGGCCGACATCGAGGCCGAGCTCGACCGCGACCGCACGGCCAGCGGCGAGCGGCAGGCGGCGCTGGCCCGCGCGCTGGTGCCCACCGCCGAGTCGAAGGCCGAGACCTGGCGCCGGCTCGTCGAGGACCACGGGCTGCCCAACTGGCTGCAGCGCTCGCTGCTGCAGGGCTTCCAGCACTCGGCCCAGATCGAGCTCACCGCGCCCTACGCGGCCGCCTACTTCGACGCGCTGCTGCCGGTGTGGGAGAGCCGCGACAGCGAGCCGGCGGCCGAGTTCGTCGAGATGGGCTACCCGGCCTACCAGGTGAGCGAGGAGACGGTGGCGCGCACGGAGGCGTGGCTGGCCACCCCGGACACCCCGGCCCCGCTGCGCCGGCTGGTCGGCGAGGGCCGCGACGGCATCGTGCGGGCGCTCAGGGCCCGGGCCAAGGACGCCTCGGCGGCCTGACGCCAGGAACGTCAGCGGCGCGCGTCCCCCTCGGGGGCCGCGCGCCGCTGTGTGTCTAGCGGGTCGGGCTGTGCGTGCCTCAGTGGCGACCGGCGTGGTCGGCCATCTGGGCCAGGCCGGAGACCAGGCCGCCGGCGAGGTCGCCGCCACCGAACGCCGCGGCCATCGACAGCGCGGCGAGCTTGGCCGCGCGGTCCGGCAGCCGCCGGCGGGCCTCGCCGCCAGTGACGATCTCCAGGAGACGCTGGTTGGGGGACAGCGCGACGAGCACGGAGTGCGGCGGGTCGGCCAGGTGACCGTGCAGCTTCTCCGCGTAGGAGCGGACCGGCTCCTCGAGGTCGCCGACGTAGATGCTGAACGTCAGGCCGGTCGACGAGTCGGCCAGCCGGAGCGCCTCGTCCAGGCGCAGGAGCTGGCGCGTGGAGAACGGGCCGTTCAGGACTTCGGGCGTGCCCACGTGGGCCGCCGGGTTACCACCGGTCACTTGCGCCTCCGATGACATGCGGCTGGGCCTTGTCGCCGGACCATTCGGTCGCGGAGGCATCGCCGCCTGCGGTCAGTTCGGCCCGCCGCGCACCGACGAGCTCGCGGGCGTGCGCCGCCTTGGTCAGCTGCTCGGGCGCGGAGAGGAACCAGACGGGCGTGAACTCGAACGGCCGTCCGGGCCGGTAGCGCTTGCTACGGCGGGAACCTCCCGCGTAGACGGCGCCCGCGATGATCAGGATGACCGCAGCCGGAATCCCGGCGAAGATCAGCGTCGTCTCGATGATGGACAAGCTCAACGCCCCCAGGCGTCAAAGGGACTAAAAGACCGGCTTCACGTTAGCGGGCGGTCATGACCAGCCGGTTGCCGGGGGCCTACCGTCACTGACATGGACCTCTCGCGCCAGTATGCCGAAACGCTCGACGCCCAGGATCCGATCGGACATTATCGGGCGCGTTTCTACATTCCGGACACCGAGCTCGTGTACTTCGACGGTAACTCGCTGGGCCGCCTGCCGCTGGCCACCCGCGAGCGGCTGCGTGAGGCGATCGACCGGGAGTGGGGTCACGACCTGATCCGCGGCTGGGACACCTGGATCGACCTGGCCCGCTCCGTCGGGGATCTTCTCGCCGCATCGGTACTGCACGTGTCGCCGGGCGAGGTCGTGCTGTCCGACTCGACCAGCGTCAACCTGTACAAGCTGGCCGCCGCCGCGCTGGATGCCCGCCCGGGCCGGCGCGTGATCGTGACCGACGACGACAACTTCCCCACCGACCGCTACGTGCTGGAGGGCCTGGCCGCCACGTACGACCTCGAGCTGCGGGTCGTCGCGGCCGACATCGACGAGGGGGTCGACCCGGACCGGGTGGCGGCCGCGCTGGACGACGACGTGGCGCTGGTGTGCCTGTCGCACGTGGCGTACCGCTCCTGCGCGATCGCCGACATGGTGGCGATCACCACTGCCGCGCACCGGGTGGGCGCCCTCACACTGTGGGATCTGTGCCACTCCGCCGGCTCGGTCCGGGTGCCGCTGCGCGAGGCGGGGGCGGACCTGGCGGTGGGGTGCACGTACAAGTACCTCAACGCCGGGCCGGGCGCGCCGGCGTTCCTCTTCGTGCGCGAGGACCTGCAGCGGGAGCTGGGCCAGCCGATCTGGGGCTGGTTCGGCCGGCGCGACCAGTTCGCCATGGCGCCCGGCTACGTGCCGGCCGATTCCATCGACAGGTTCCTGGTCGGCACGCCGCCGGTGCTGGGCGGGTATGCCGCGCTGGAGGGCGCGCGGATCACGGCCGAGGCGGGCATCGACGCGCTGGCGGAGAAGGGGGCGCGGCTCACGCAGTACGCCATCCGGCTGCAACAGGAATGGCTCGGCACCTCACTGGCGCTGGCCAGCCCGGCCGACCCGGCCCGCCGCGGGAGCCACGTGGCCTTCCGGGCGCCCGAGGCCTGGCAGATCTGCCAGGCACTCAAGGCGGCCGGGGTCATCCCGGACTTCCGCACGCCGGAGCGGCTGCGGATCGGGCTGGCGCCGCTGTACACCCGTTTCGTCGACGTCCACGAGGGCATGACGCGGCTGCGCGACGTGGTGGAGTCGGGCACCTACGCCCGGTACCCGGCCCAGCTGGGCCGGGTGACCTGACCTCAGGCGGCCTGGGGCAGGCCTTCGACCGGGAGGTCGAGCCAGTCGGCCCAGCGCGGGTCCGGGGTGCGGTGGCCGAGGACCCGCCAGGCCACGCCCTTCGGCGCAATGGGGGTGGCATGCAAACGCCAGCCGAGTTCGGCTGGCGTTTTGTCACCCTTTGTGTGGTTGCAGCGGGCGCAGGCGGCTACGACGTTCTCCCAGGCGTGTCGCCCGCCCCGACTACGTGGCATCACGTGGTCGATGGTCTCGGCCGGGCCGCGGCAGTAGGCGCACCGCCAGCCGTCGCGGGCGAATATTCCGCGGCGGGAGAGGCCTATGTGCGTGCGGTAGGGCACCCGGACGTAGCGGGTCAGCCGGACCACGGACGGGACCGGCAGTTCATCCATCGCACTGTGGAGGATCCCGTCACCGTCGGCGACACACACGGCCTTCGACGTCAGGACCAGGATGGTGGCACGTCTGACAGACACGACACACAGCGGCTCATAGGTGGCATTCAGCACCAGCGCACCCGATACTCGTGCGGGTCGTATGTCAGGCATCGCCGTCCCCCTAGTTCGGTAGAAAAGTCTCCCTGGAAATGGCCACGTGAGGTCTGTCACCGACCGGCCGGGCGGCGGTCCGTGGGCTAATCGTCCCTGATAGATCCTCGGATTGCACGTACTATTTGCGGCCGGTGGGTGAACCTTCCGCCCCAGCCACGGACGTTTGAGCGGACTTACCCCGGTTCGCCCCGTTTGCCGCGAGGAGCTCAGTGATCAGCCCGTTCGCCATGCCGCTGAAGACCCCCGAGCCCTCGCCGAGCTGCGCCGCCGAGAGCGGGCTGTGCAAGCTGATCTACGACCAGACGAAGAACGTCTGGCTGGCCGAGAGCAGCTACTGGGTGCTCGTCAAGCCGCTGACGATCCTGATGATCGTCGTCGTGGCGTTCATCATCCGGGCGCTCATCCACCGGGCCGTCGACCGGCTCATCAGGCACACGGTCGCCGAGAACGAGACCGGCGGCTCGATGCTGCGCCCGCTGCGCAAGAAGCTGCCCAACGCGCTCACCCTGCCGGTCGACCGGCGCAACCAGCGGGCCCGGGCGCTGGGCTCGGTGCTGCGCAGCATCGCCTCGGTGGTCGTCTTCACGATCGCCACGATGCTGGTGCTCGGCGAGATCGGGATCAACCTCGGCCCGCTGCTGGCCAGCGCCGGCATCGCCGGCCTGGCGATCGGTTTCGGCGCGCAGAACCTGGTCAAGGACTTCATCGCCGGCCTGTTCATGCTTCTGGAGGACCAGTACGGCGTGGGCGACGTGGTCGACGTGGGCGAGACCAGCGGCACGGTCGAGGCGGTCGGGCTGCGCATCACCACGATCCGCGACTCCCACGGGGTGGTCTGGTACGTGCGCAACGGCGAGATCGTGCGGGTCGGCAACAAGAGCCAGGGCTGGGCGGTGGTCAACATCGACGTGCCCGTCGGCTTCATCTCCATCGAGCAGGCCACGACGGTGCTGCGCGAGGCCGCCGAGGCCTTCGCCGAGGACCCGGAGTTCGCCGACGACTTCATCGACCCGCCCAAGGTGCTCGGCGTCGAGCAGCTCACCGCCGACGGCGCGGTGCTGCGCACGACCGTGAAGACGTCGAACGAGGCGCAGTGGCGGGTCGGCCGGGAGCTGCGCCGGCGGCTCAGCGAGGCGCTCGAGCGGCACGGGATCACGGCCCAGCTCACCGCGGCGCGCATGATGATCCGCCCGGCCACCGGCGACGGTGGCCCCGACGGCGGCTCGATGTAGCGGATCGGCGCTCGGGAGGGTCGCGCCCGCCCGCCCCGCCGCCCTGTAGCCATACCGCCAGCACTGCGCCGAACGGCGGGAATTGTCCGATCTCACGGCTATGCGCGATCAACCCAGAGGGTAGGGTCGCGCGTCGGGTGGTCAGTCGGTTATCGTCCGTTCGTTCAGGTGCATCGCTGCACATGTCCCGGTCCGCCGCCATTGACCCCTGTTGGTGACGAAATGACCGGTTCGGCCGCGCCCGCGAACGTTTCAGCGCCGCTGTCGTGTCCGAGGGAAGGGGGCTCCGACGGTGTCCGGTCCCGACGAGTCCGCCCAACGCACTGCCACCATCCGGCAGACCCTCGCCAATCGCGAGTACGCGGCCGTCTTCACCGCACAGGCACAGTCGGTCCTCGGCGACAACGTGGCCCGGGCGGCCATCGTCGCGCTGATCTACGGGCACACCCGCTCGCCGGTCGTCACCGCCGCCGCCTTCGCGGTGAGCTACCTGCCCTGGCTCGGCCTCGGCGCGGTGCTCACGGCGTGGGCCGAGCGGCACCCGTACCGGCGCACCATGATCGGCTGCGACATCCTGCGGGCCGGCATCATGCTCGTCCTGGCCGTCTTCCCGCACGCGCACCCCAGCGTGCTCATCGCGCTGCTGTTCCTCAACGCGCTGCTCGCGCCGCCGTTCGACAGCTCCCGCTCGGCGCTCATGCCGCGGCTGCTGCACGGAGAGCAGTACGTCACCGCGATCACGCTCAACCGGACCACCGCCCAGCTGGCCCTCATCGGCGGCTACGGCCTCGGCGCGGTGCTGGTCACCGTGAACGAGCGGGCCGCCCTGGTGTTCAACGGGGTCACGTTCGCCGTCTCGGCGGTGATCGTGTCGCTGCTGGTGAAGGAGTACCCGCCGAGCCTCAAGGCCGAGCAGCACACCGGCCTGTTGCGCGAGGCCCTGGACGGCTACCGGATCGTGTTCAGCTCGACGGTGATGCGCTCGATCGCCCTGGTCGTCTTCTGCGGCGTCAGCATCGGCGTGATCCCCGAGGGCCTCGCCGCGGCCTGGGCCGCCCACCTGGCCGGCGACAAGCCCGACACGTTCGGCTTCGGTGTCATCATGATCGCCTCGGCGGTCGGCTTCGTGGCGGGCAGCGCGCTGGTGACCTGGCAGCTGCGCCCCCAGCGGCGGGTCGCGCTGATCCGCCCGGTGGCCATCGTCACGCCGCTGGCGCTGGTGCCGGCCCTGCTGGACCCCAACCTGGTCGTGGTGGCGATCATGACGGTCGTCGCCGGCGCCTCCCTGGCCATCACCATGCCGGCCGGCAACGGGCTGTTCGTGCAGGTCCTGCCGCCGGCCTACCGGGCCCGCGCGTTCGGCGTCATGCAGAGCGGCGTCCACCTGTGCCAGGGCGCCGCGGCCCTCATCACCGGCTGGCTGGCCACCTACTACGCGCTGCCCGCCGTCGTCGGCTACTTCGCCATCGGCGGGGCGGCCGCCATGGCGCTCGTCATCGCCGCCTGGCCGACCAGGGCGACCATCGCCGACGCCGTCGCGGCCAACAAGGTCGTGATCGCCGCCGAGCAGCACGCCGTGGCCGGCCCCGGCCGCATCGACGATTTCGGCGAGGTCACGATCGACCTGGGCCGCGCACCGCTGCCGCCCCGCCGACGCCCCTCCCCCGGCCCCTCGGCCCGCCGGGAGCCGCCGATGGCCGACCCGGCGGAGCGCACCGTCGACCTGAGCGAGCGCACCGCGGAGCTCGGGGGCCTCCCGCCTCCGCCCCCATCACAGGCGGCGCGGCATAGTTGATGCCGTGACGTCCCCCAACTTCTACGAGCTCGTCGGCGGCGAGCCGACGTTCCGGCTGCTGGTCGACGAGTTCTACGCCGGCGTGGCCGAAGACCCGATCCTGCGGCCGCTGTACCCGGAGGAGGACCTCGGCCCGGCCAACGAGCGGTTCCGGCTGTTCCTGATCCAGTACTGGGGCGGCCCGAGCACCTACTCGGAGCAGCGCGGCCATCCTCGCCTGCGAATGCGCCACGCCCCCTTCCGGATCGCCTCGGCCGAGCGCGACGCCTGGCTGCGGCAGATGCGCCGGGCCGTGGACGCGATCGCGCTGCCGCCGGAGCAGGAGGCGGTGCTGTGGGACTACCTGGAGCGGGCCGCCCACTTTATGGTCAACGCCGACGATCCGGAAGAATCGGACTCCTCGGCCATTAAGGTGCTTTAGCAGCGTTAGCGCCACCAATCGCAGCGTTTTCCAGTTGGTTGGGTATGTGCCGCCGTGTCGGGCGGCACGGTTACCCAACCAAGGAGACGCCTGCATGCGCCGACGCCTGATCGCCGCTGCCGCCACAGCATTGGCCGCCTTCGCGGTCGCCATCCCCGCCTCCGCCGCCATGAACCAGCCCGCCCAGGTGTCCATCAACCCCGTCGACTACACGCCCAACGTGCTCGACGGGGAGGTGCGAGCCTTCGCCGTGGTCGGCGACACGGTGGTGGTCGGGGGCGATTTCACGACCGTCACGGATGCCAAGCGCACGGTGCGGTACAAGCGCAACAACCTCTTCGCCTACCGGGCCACGACCGGCGAGATCCTGCCCTTCGCGCCCCAGCCCGACGCCCCGGTGCTGACGCTGGCCACCGGGGCGAACAACACCGTCTACGCGGGCGGGTCGTTCCAGCGCATCGGCGGGGCCAGCCAGCGCGGCCTGGCCCAGCTCAACCTGGCCGACGGGTCGCGCGTGCCGGCCTTCACGGCCGCGATCAACTGGGGCGACACGCGCAGCCTCATCGCGCAGGGCCCGTGGCTCTACGCGGCCGGCTCGTTCAGCCGCATCGGCTCGACCGACCGGGTCGGCCTGGCCCGCCTGGACGCGACCACGGGGGCCGTCGACCCGGCCTTCGACCTGAAGCTGGCCGGCCCGAACCTGACCCGGGTGAAGATCGAGGACCTGGCCCTGACCCCGAACGGGCAGCGGCTGGCCGCGGTCGGCGCGGTCGAGCAGGCGGCCGGCCAGTGGCGGGCCCAGGTGGTCATGGTGGACATGCCGCTGGGCGGGGCGGTGCGCCTGGCCGACTGGTACACCGACGCCTACGCCCGCCCGTGCCGGGCCGGCTTCGAGACGTACCTGCGCGGCATCGACTTCGACCCGACCGGCACCTACGCGACGATCGTGTCGACCGGCCGCAAGTGGGGCGACCACCTCATGTGCGACACCGCGGCCCGTTTCGACCTGCGCGGCACCGGCATGCACCGCCCGCTGTGGGTCAACTGGACCGGCGGGGACTCGCTCTACTCGGTGGCCGACACCGGCGCGGCGATCTACGTGGGCGGGCACCAGCGCTGGCTGGACAACCCGCAGGGCCGGGAGACGGCCGGGCCGGGCGCGGTGGCGCGGCCGGGCATCGCGGCGATCGACCCGAGAACGGGCAAGGCGACCGCGTGGAACCCGAAGCGGGAGCCGCGCGGCGTGGGGGCCAGGGCGCTCCTGGCGACGCCGCAGGGCCTGCTGGTGGGTTCGGACACGGAGCGGATCGGCGGCGAGTACCACGGCCGCCTGGCGCTGCTGCCGATGTCCTGAGCTACAGGCGGCGACAACGAGATCGGCCCCCGTCCTCGGACGGGGGCCGATCTCGTATTGGGGTGACTGATGGGATTTGAACCCACGACACCCGGGACCACAACCCGGTGCTCTGCCAACTGAGCTACAGCCACCATGAACTCGCCCGCTAATAGTAGGGCATGCCGAGCCGGATCCGTCGACAGGGTTATGACCCGTTCGTGTCGCCTTCCCGGCTCAACTCCGCGGCGATGGCCTTCGCGGTCTCGACATCCGGGCCCGGGAGCGGCACGAAGAGCGTGCGGCGGTAGTACTCGAGCTCGCGGATGCTCTCCCGGATGTCGGCCAGGGCGCGGTGGGCGAGACCCTTCGGGGGCTGGCCGAAGTACACGCGCGGGTACCAGCGCCGGCACAGCTCCTTGATCGAGGAGACGTCGATCATCCGGTAGTGCAGGTGGTGGTCGAGGCGCGGCATGTCGCGGGCCAGGAAGCCGCGGTCGGTCGCGATCGAGTTGCCGCACAGCGGGGCGGTGCGGGGGTCGGGGACGTACTGCGTGATGTACGTCATGATGAGGTCCTCGGCCTCGGCCACGCTGACCGTGGAGGCCCGCACGGCCTCGGTGAGCCCTGACTTGCCGTGCATCTCACGGACAACCTCGAGCATGCCGTCCAGCGCGGCGTCGTCGGCGTGGATCACCACGTCGACGCCATCGCCGAGCACGTTGAGATCGGGGTCGGTCACCAGCGCCGCGACTTCGATCAGCGCGTCCTTCCCCAGATCGAGCCCCGTCATCTCACAGTCGATCCAGACCAAAAGATCACCCACACCGGACAGCCTAGTGTTCATCTGGCCGACTTCTCACTCCTCGGCGTCCGCTACCACCCAGACTGCGCGATGTCGTTATCAAACGCCGCGCCGGAGCGTAGCGATGGCACGACACGGCGTCAGCGGGTGGCCGAGCCGGATCGGGCCGGGTCGCGATCCTTGGCCGGGTCGGCGGCGTCGGCGGGCTCGTCTGACAGGGCGATCGGGGCCCACGTGAAGTGCAGCTCGATCGGGGGCAGGGCGGGCAGCGGGGGCAGCGCGATGGGGCCCTCGCCATCCAGCTCGACGTCTTTGGGGGCTGGGCGGTCCAGCTCGCTCTCGGTGAGCAGGATCTCGTCCCGGATGGGCTCGGCCTCGACGACCTCGGCGACCCGGACCTTCGCCTCCTTGGCCTCGGCCTCCTTGGCCTCGGCGTCCGCCACCGCCAGCACGTCGGCCAGGGTGGCGAGGACCGTCTCGCTGGGCCGCTTCGGGCGCGCCGCCTCGTCTACTTCCTCGGCCTTCGGCTCCTCGGCCTTGGGCACCTCGACCTCGGACCCTTCGACCTTCGGCGCCTCCGCCTTGGGCGCCTCCGCCTTGGGCGCCTCCGCCTTGGGCGCCTCCGCCTTGGGCGCCTCCGCCTTGGGCGCCTCCGCCTTGGGCGCCACGGCTGCCGGGGCCTCGTCGCGGGCGTCGGAGGTGGGCTGGGTCTGGGTCGGCAGGGCCGGCAGGCCGGCCAGGGCGGGGCGGCGGGCCGGCGGCCAGGCGAGCGTGATCAGGGCCAGGACGAACAGCGCGGAGCCGAGCATGAGCAGGCCGCCGGTGGTGGGGCCGAGCCAGGCCGGGGCGAGGCGGGCGGTGATGGCGGCGTCGACGCCGGGAGTGGCGTCGGCGCGCATGATCACCAGGGCCAGGTGGCGGCCCCTCATGTCGGACGGGGACCAGGTCAGCTCGGCGGCGCCGGCCTTCTGCTCGCTGCGGGCCAGCCAGAACGGCAGGTCGGCGGGGCGGGTGTTGGCGGGGCTCGCGATCTGGGCCTTGGGGGTCTGCTGGGTCGCGCCCGGCTCGGCCTCCGGCAGGGTCGCGCCCGGGTCGGCCGGCGGGCTGCCGGCCTGGGCGGCGCCGTCGGCCTGCGGGGCGTCGCCGGTGATGGCCGGGTTGGCGGGGTTCGCCGGGTTGACCGGGCTCGTCGGCGCGGCCGGCGCGTTGGCGCGGGCCAGGCGGGCGGGCTCGGGGCTCAGGTCGACCGGGAGCGGCCCGCGGGACAGCCGGACGCCGGACAGGCGGGACCGTTCGACGCCGGCGAGGTACCGCTCGACGTCCTCGTCCGGCCCGAGGCCGATGAAGAGCGGGCCGCTGGAGCCGCGCGCCGACAGGCTGAGCGTGGTCTGCCCACCCCGCGCGAACGGCGCGTCGGCTCGCAGCAGCGCGTCGACGTCGTGCACGACCACCGCGGAGCCGCCGGTGCTGATCGGCTCCAGTCGCGCCGTGAACGTGTCGTCGGCGGCGCGATGCTCCATGGCCAGCAGGAGTCCGCCACCGGCGAGGGCCAGCGGCACCGCGATGAGCAGCAGCAGCGCGCCGACACCCGCCCGAACCAGACGCACGACCATGGCAGCGGCCCCTCTTCCCCCGGCGTTACGGGGCCGACATTACCCACAAATCGGGCGCAATTCGGTTGTAACGCCCGAAAACCACCGAGCCGGATTTTTTAGGACTTCACAGGCACCTGCACCGTCACGGTGGTCTGGTTGAGGTCGTCGACTCGGACCGTGAACTTGAACTCCCACGTCCCGGCCGTCACCAGCGAGACCTGGCCGATCGAGTGGTCGTCGGAGACCGCGAGCAGGGGCACGGTCAACGGCTCGATGCCCTTGGACGGCAGGGCCGCGGTCGCCTTCCACTCGACCACCGTCTGCGGCAGGCCCGAACCGTCGGCCTTGGTGGCGTACAAGTGAATCGAATTGGGCCCGACCTTGGCCGGCGAGATGTCGACCTGCAGCTTGAGCAGGCTGGTGGAGACGGTGCTGTCGAACGGCCCGGATGGGATCTCCGTCCCGCCGCGGGCCGGGCTGGTCTGCACGAGCACCGAGGTCAGCGCCAGGACCACCACGGCGATGGCGACCTCGACGAGCACCGCGGTCCGCAGCTTCTTGCGATCGCTCGCCTCCGCCAGCGGCGCCGGGCGCTCGGCCGGCTCTTCGGGCTCCTCCACCTCGTCGTCAGCTTCGCCCGCTTCGTCCTCGACGTCCGCTTCCGACGGATCGTCCACATCGGACCCGGCCGGGATCTCGCCGACGCCGGCCGCGACCGGGCTCGGGGTGAAGCGGCGGCTGGTCAGGCGGCGGGAGTAGGCGGCGACCGCCACCACGATGGCGAGCAGCGCCACCTTGGCGATGACGATCTGGCCGTACAACGTGCCGGTGAGCGCGTCGATGGTGCCGATCTCCACGAGCGCCTGCGCGGTGCCGGCCAGCACGAGCACCGTGATCGCGAAGAGGGCCCAGCCGGACCACACCGGGACGATCGCGGTCAGCTCCCGGGTGTTGGCGCGGCGCAGCAGGAAGCCGAAGAGCATGACCAGGCCGCCCAGCCAGATCGACATGGCCGCGAGGTGGGCCGCGTCGGCGACCACGGTCAGCGTCGGCACCGGCGAGGCGCTCGGGTGCCCGGAGATCGGCCACGTGGCCAGGCCGACGATGCCCAGGATGACGAGCAGCGTCTGGTCGACCTTGCCGGCCCGCCCGGCGATCAGCGGGCGCAGCAGCAGCGCGGTGGAGACGACCACGCCGAGCCGCACCAGGTGCGCCGCGCCGAACGGAGTGCCCAGCACCTCGCGGGTGGCGTCGCCGGTGACGTCGAAGAGGGACGTTCCGGCGGTGTAGGGGATCTGGACGTACAACTCCAGAAGCGTGCTGATCGCGAGCAGCCCGGCGCCGGCCTGCGCCACCCGGCCGGGATCGCGGGCGGAGAGGCGGCGCGGCCAGAGGGCGAAGAGGACCAGCGCCGGGCCGACGAGCAGCACCAGGCCGGCGAAGCCGAGGAAGCGGGCCACCGACATGACGTTCTTGACCACGGGGTCGGTCTGCACCGAGGCGCCCGGGTCGTCGGCGCTCGGGGTGGCCGAGGGCTGGCCGTAGGAGAAGCTGTAGCCGCCGCTGACCGGGTGGCTGTCGGCGGAGATGATCCGGTAGCTGACCAGATACGTGCCCTTGGGGCCGCCCGGTTTGACCGGGATGACCAGCTCCGTGTCGCGCACGGCCGGTTTGCCGGTGTCGGCCCGCTCGCCGTCCGGCCCGGTGATCCGGATCTTGTCGGTCACCAGGCGGACCGGCTCGCTGAAGGTCAGCGTCACCTCGCCGGGCAGCTGATCGAGCACCGTGCCGGCGGCGGGCGCCGTCTGCTCGAGGGTCGCGTGGGCGCTGGCGGACGCCGCGGGAAGGACGAGGACGGCCAGGGCCCCGAGAAGCATCGCCAGGGGGACGGCCCATCTGCGTCGGGTCATGACGTCATGATTTCGCGCCGGTCATTTTCGGGTGGTCGCGGGTGGCGGGCGAAAAGTTCCCGATGACCGTGTGTGCCGGACCCATGGACGTACCGCTATGGCGACGCATGCCGCCGGGGCCCACGCGATAGAGTCCAAGGCATGACGACAACGCGCCTCGAGCCGGGTGACACCGCCCCCGAGTTCACGCTGCAGACGGACCGGGACGAGTCCCTGTCGCTCGCCGACCTTCGCGGGCGCAAGGTCGTGCTCTACGCCTATCCGGCGGCGATGACGCCGGGCTGCACCAAGCAGGCGTGCGACTTCCGCGACAACATCGCGTCGCTGCGCTCGGCCGGCTACGAGGTGGTCGGCATCTCGCCGGACTCCCCCGCCAAGCTGGCCCAGTTCCGCGAGCGCGACGCCATCACGTTCCCGCTGGTGTCGGACCCGGACCGGGCGGTGCTGCGGGCCTACGGCGCCTATGGGGAGAAGCAGAACTACGGCCGCACGGTGCTCGGCGTGATCCGCTCGACCTTCGTGATCGACGAGAAGGGGCACATCGAGCGGGCGATGTACAACGTGCGCGCCACCGGCCACGTGGCCAAGCTGCGCAAGGACCTCGGCCTGGACTGAGGTCCGTCGCCGAACACGACGGTAATCCGGCCGAAACGAGGCGTACCTAGGCTCTCGTCATGGCGGACATCTTCGATGACTATTCGATGTCCGGGGCCATGTTCGAAGCTTGGGACGAGATGTTCGAACGCCCCGGCCAGCCGCGGTCGCCCTATCGCTCGCTGTTCGCCGCGCTCCAGCCGCTCGCCCCCGCGGACCTGCGGTTCCGGGCCGAGCAGCTGGCTCGCGTCTTCACCGATCGCGGGGTCACCTTCGCCTACGCCGGCGAGGAACGACCCTTCCCGCTCGACCTGATCCCCCGCATCCTCGACGCCTCCGAGTGGGACCTGCTGACGGCCGCCGTCCAGCAGCGGGTCAAGGCCCTGGAGGCGTTCCTGGCCGACATCTACGGCGCCGGGCGCGTCTTCGCCGACGACGTCGTGCCCCGCAAGCTCATCACCACCAGCGCGCACTTCCACCGCCAGGCGCACGGCATCGAGCCGCCCAACGGCGTGCGCGTGCACATCAGCGGCGTCGACCTGATCCGCGACGAGGAGGGGCGGTTCCGGGTCCTCGAGGACAACCTGCGCATCCCGTCCGGGGTGTCGTACGTCATCGAGAACCGCCGCGCCCTGACCCACACCATGCCGGCCCTGTTCGCCGACGCGCGGGTCCGGCCGGTCGACGACTACCCGGCCCGCCTGCTCGCGGCGCTGCGGGCGGCCGCCCCCGAGGGCGTCGAGGACCCGACCGTGGTGGTGCTCACGCCCGGCGTGTACAACGCGGCGTACTTCGAACACGCCCTGCTCGCCCGCCTCATGGGCGTCGAGCTCGTCGAGGGCCGCGACCTCGTGTGCAGCGGCAACCGGGTGCGGATGCGCACCACGCAGGGCGAGCGGCCGGTGCACGTCGTGTACCGGCGGGTCGACGACGACTTCATGGACCCGCTGCACTTCCGGCCCGACTCGGTCATCGGCTGCCCGGGGATCGTGAACGCGGCCCGGGCCGGGCAGGTGACGCTGGCCAACGCGGTCGGCAACGGGGTCGCCGACGACAAGCTCGTCTACACCTATGTGCCCGACCTGATCCGCTACTACCTGTCGGAAGAGCCGCTGATCGACAACGTCGAGACGTACCGCCTGGACGACCGCGATCCCGACGTGCTGTACGACGTCCTCGGAAGGCTCGACCAGCTCGTGCTGAAGCCGGTCGACGGCGCCGGGGGCAAGGGCATCGTCATCGGGCCGCAGGCCTCGCCGGAGTCGCTGGCCGCGCTGCGCACGGCGGTGGAGAAGGACCCGCGCGGCTGGATCGCCCAGCGCCCGGTGGCCCTGTCCACGTCACCGACGCTGCTCGGGGACCGGGTGGCCCCCCGGCACATCGACCTGCGGCCCTTTGCGGTCAACGACGGCAACGAGATCTGGCTCCTGCCCGGCGGGCTGACCCGGGTGGCACTGCCCGAGGGCGCGCTGGTGGTCAACTCCAGCCAGGGCGGCGGGTCGAAGGACACCTGGGTGCTGGCCCACCCGGGCGAGCCGGCGCCCGCCCCGAGGCCCCGCGTCGCGGCCGAGCCCCGCGACGCCGGTGGCAGCCCCCGTGACAGCGGCCCGGCGGCCGCGCAGATGGCCGGACAGCAGTAGGAGGGCTGATGCTCAGTCGCATCGCGGAGTCGCTGTTCTGGATCGGCCGCTACATCGAGCGGGCCGACGACACCGCCCGCATCCTCGACGCCTTCCTCGGCCGGCTGCTGGAGGACCCGTGGGCCGACGAGGACGGGGCCTGCCGCTCGCTGATGTCGATCCTCGGCGCGCCGGCCCCGCAGGACCGCCGCATCACCACCGGCGACGTGCTGGAGCTGCTCGCGTTCGACGCGGAGGACCCGAGCGCCATCTCCGGCGCGATCGTGGCCGCCCGGGACAACGCGCGCGGCGTGCGCGAGACGATCTCCAGCGAGATGTGGGAGTGCCTCAACGTCACCTGGCACACCCTCGCCTCCCGCCGGGTCGCCGCCGAGCGCCTCGGCCCGACCGTCTTCCTCAGCTACGTGCGCGAACGCGCGGCCGTGCTCGCCGGCCTCGCCGAGTCCACGATGAGCCGCGACGACGGGTGGCGCTTCCTGGTGCTCGGGCGCAGCCTGGAGCGGGTCGACATGACCGCCCGGCTGCTGTCGATCCAGACCAACACGCCGGACGAGGGCACCGGGTGGCGCACGGTGCTGCGCTCCTGCGGCGCCGACGAGGCGTTCCTGCGCACCCACGGCGGCACGTTCGACCCCCAGCGGGTCACCGAGTTCCTGCTCCTGGACCGCCTGTTCCCCCGATCCGCGCTGCATGCCTTGGGTACGGCGGAACAGTGCCTGATCGACCTCGCGCCCACCACCGAGCGGGCCGGCGTGACCGACGCCGCCCGAAGGCCCATCGGGCAGATCCGCACGCGCCTGGAGTACGCCGACACCACCACCCTGCTGGCCGAGCTGCCCCACCACCTGCGCGGCCTGCAGCAGACGTGCGCGACGGCGAGCGCGGCCATCACCGCCCGGTACTTCCCGCAGTCCACGCCCGTCACCTGGGGCACCGTAGCTTGGGGTGGTTCATGAACTGGCGCCTGAAGATCCGGCACGTCACCGGCTACAAGTACGCGGGCGCCGTCTCGGCCTCCTACAACGAGGCCCGGCTGACCCCGATGACCCTCCCCTGGCAGACGACGCTGTTCAGCCAGGTCGAGGTCACGCCGGGCGCGACCACCTACCGCTACTACGACTACTGGGCGACCCAGGTCACCGCCTTCGACCTGCACCGCCCCCACCAGCAGCTGCGGGTCGTCTCCAGCAGCCTCGTCGAGGTCTCCCCGCCCCCTGCGCCGCACCGCTCGCTCGGCTGGGCCGATCTCGGCGCCGAACAGGTGCTCGACGCGCACGCCGAGTTCCTCGTCCTCAACCGGCTCACCGCCGTCGGCCCGGAGCTCGTCGAGCAGGCCTGGGCCGCCGCCGGCGCGCTCTCGCCGGCGGAGTCCGCGGAGGCGGTGTCGCACTGGGTGCGCGCCGAGGTGGCGTACGTGCCGGGCTCGACCGGCGTGCAGACCAGCGCCCAGGAGGCGTGGGAGCTGCGCCAGGGGGTCTGCCAGGACATCGCGCACCTGACCGTCGGGCTGTTGCGGGCCAAGGGGGTTCCCGCGCGGTACGTCTCCGGCTACCTCCACCCGAAGGTCGAGGCCGAGGTCGGCGAGACGGTCGCCGGCCAGAGCCACGCCTGGGTCGAATGGTGGTGCGGCGAGTGGACCGGCTTCGATCCCACCAACGGCGTCCCGGTCGGCCCCCGGCATGTCGTCGTGGCCCGCGGGCGCGACTACGACGACGTCCCGCCCCTGCGCGGCGTGTACCACGGCGCGCCGAGCAAGCAGCTGGGCGTCACTGTGGAGATCACGCGACTGGCCTGAGTATTGTGTCTTTCGGTTACGGGGGGCCGTAGCCCAATGGCAGAGGCACACGGTTTAGGTCCGTGCCAGTGTGAGTTCGACTCTCACCGGCCCCACAGTCGGGGGCTCACCCTGCTCGCGCGTCCTTTGGACGGGCTCGCCGGGCGCCTGTGGATTTTTCGCGCTCGCTTCGCTCGCTCCCCAGTGGGGGCTTCGCCACCCACACCCCCCTGTCGGTGGTTGCGGGCCGCTTGGTAGTTGCGGTCCCCTTGGTGGTTGCGGGCCGCTTGGTGGTTGCGGGTTTTTCGTTTCTCCTGGGCTTGGTGGCGCTCGTACACTCGTGCGCATTATGACGAAGCTGAATCAGATCATCGCGGTCGAGAAGGGCGTGAAGTCCCGCTCGTTCCAGGACCTGACGGAGGCCCACCACGTGCTGCAGAAGCCGGCGCTGCTGGCTGGCATCTCGCGCACCTACCGCCCGAAGGACGAGGAGGGCGAGCAGCTGCCGCCCGAGTCCACCCGCGTCCAGGTGAAGGCCGAAGAGGTACTGCGCCAGACCGGCACCATCCTCACCCGCCTCTTCGACGTGACCGCCACGAAGGACTGGACGAACTGCGTGGCCCGCGCCGACGTGGTCGTCGACGGCACGCCGCTCCTGCGCGACGTCCCGGTCTCCTACCTGCTGTTCCTGGAGAAGCAGCTCGCCGACGTGCTCACGTTCGTGCGCAAGCTGCCGGTCCTCGACGCCGCCGAGACGTGGGTGTACGACGCCTCGGCCGACACCTACGCCACCGAGCCGACCCAGACCACGCGCACCAAGAAGATCCCGCGCAACCACGTGAAGGCCGAGGCCACCGAGAAGCACCCGGCGCAGGTGGAGGTCTACTACGAGGACGTGGTCATCGGCTACTGGAAGACGATCAAGTTCTCCGGCGCCCTCCCGGCCAAGCGCGTCAACGAGCTCGTGGAGCGCGTCGAGAAACTGCAGGCCGCGGTCAAGTTCGCCCGCGAAGAGGCCAACGCGGTCGAGGTGGTCGAGCAGGAGACCGGGGAAAAGGTGTTTCGCTACCTCTTTGGTTAGGGTCTAAGATCGGTGGTGCGCAAGGAGCGCAGACTGAACCTGAGGCTCAGTTTGACAGGTGCGCGCGGTGTCAACGTGGAGGTTCGATTCCTCCCGCCGCCATTGACGTGGCGGCGTAGCCCAACGGTAGAGGCGGCCGCGGGAACCGAAACACAAACTCAACTTCTCGCTCCAGTCTGAGCATTCGCCGCCGAACGCCGGATCAACCGAACGGGACGCCAGTCGTCGAGGTTGCGGGTTCAACTCCCGCTCGGTCCTCTCCATGGGCCGATAGCTCAATCGAAGAGCGCGACGTCATAATTTGATCCACGTTCTTCAAACGTCGCCGGTGTGCGCAATTGGGCGGCACGCCGAAGCCCGGTGGATGGATACTCCACCGGGCTTCACCATTCCCGCCTCCGGCGCCTGCGTCCTTTGGCGCACGCGTCTTCTCGGCGCACGCGTCTACTCGGAACCCGCGTCTCCCGGGACTCGCGTCCTCCCGGCGCACGCGTCTGCTCGGAACCCGCGTCTTCCCGGGACTCGCGTCCTCCCGGCGCACGCGTCTGCTCGGAACCCGCCTCTTCCCGGGACTCGCGTCCTCCCGGCGCACGCGTCTACTCGGAACCCGCGTGTCCTCCCGGGACTAGCGTCCTCCCAGCGCACGCGTCTTCCCGGGCCGGCTCAGACCGCCGGAATCCGCATCCGCTGCAGCGCGGCAACCGCCGTCTCGGGCTCATCCACGCTCACGGTGAACTGCCGCCCCCCGAAGTCGAACATCAACGCCGGCCCGGACCGCACGACGACCGCCCGCCCCCGCCCCGGCACCCAGGTCCATCCCCACCGCTGCCCGATACTGGCCCGCACATCCACGGCCCGCAGCCCCTGCACCATGCGCAACGGCACCGAGATCGCCGGCAGAGGCAGCAGCCCGTGCCGAATCCGCACGTTGTACATGCTGATCTGCACCCCGACGTGCGCCATCGCCGCCGCCCAGACCACCAGCGCCACCCCGCCGGCGAAGAGCAGAACGCTCAGCCCGAGCCGCTTCGGGTGCTCGAACGCCTCCCCCGGCGCCAGCAGGTACCCCGTCACGAAGCACAGCAGCCCGACCCCGGCCCCGGCCCCCGCCCGCCGGTACCCGATGGCCCGCCCACCCCAGAGCAAAAACGACACGCGCGTTGTTCTACCAGAGCCCCACCCGGTTCCCCCCACCACGCCGCGTGACGGTCCACACTCTTCAATCCCCCAGACCGCCCGCCCCTCGCTGACCAGCGCAAACCCGCCGCCAGCCCCCTTCTGAACGGGCTGTCCGATGCCAGTCAGTAAGCGCCCACACAACCCCTCGAGCCGGTCCCCATCCGCACCCCGAGCCAACGGCCACCACCTCCACGCCGCCGACCACTCACTCACGCCCCGCCGCGCCAGCGCACCACCCACCTGCCCCCGTCTCCGGAAGCCTGCCTGCCCCGGTCTCCGAACGCCCTGCCTGCCGCTGCCTCTAGACGCCCCGCTTGCCTCCGTCTCCGGACGCCCTGCCTGCCGCTGCCTCCGGACGCCCTGCTTGCCTACGCCTCTGGACACCGTTGCTACGCGGCCCCGCGGTTGCTAGCCCCGCGATCGCTAGGCGGCCCCGGCGGTTCGGGCTGGCCCGCATTCGGTCATGGCCTCGGCGAGCGCCATCAGCGACCGCACCACGGCGTTGCGCCCCTCCCCTCCGTGCAGCATCTTCCGCGGCTCCCGCAGCCGCTCGACGCCGATCGCGTGAGCGCCGGCCCGCTGCGTCGCCGACATGGCCGCGAACGTGGCACACACCACGGCGGACTCCTCGGCCCGCACGCCGATGGCGTCGAACACCGGCGCCATGGTCCGCACCGCCGGGTTCCGCATCGCGAACCCTCGCCCCAGCGCCGGTCCGACCAGGCTCCGCAGCCCGAGCCGATGCAGGTACCGCCCGACGGCCGACTCGCTGTGCGGCGCGTACACCGTGATCGTCCGCCCGGTCGCCCGGCACGCCTCGAACAGCTCTGCCGTGCCCGCGGTCACCGGCACCCAGTCCGCGGCGTCGACCTCCGCGTCGTGCACCAACTGCTCGGCCCTGCGTCCGGCCTCCTCCGACACCCCGTACGCCTCGGCCAACATGTCGAAGGGGTTGTCGCTGATGCCCATCAGGATCGACGTCCGATGCCCCGACTCGTGCAGCATGCCGGAGATTTGCCGCGCCACGGCGGCCGGCTCCGGCAGCAGGTTCCCGAGCACGCTGAACGTCACGACGACGTGGTTCGTGCGGTCGAGAATCTCGGCGAGATGGGGCCGCACCCGTGAGGGCGTCACGGCTTGATCATGACCCGCCACGCGCCTCCCGCGACGTGTTATGCCACTTTCGCCCCACCGCCCCGCGCGGCCGGCTCCACTCGCTGACCAGTTCCTTAAGGTCGGTGTCCGATCAGCCGGACCCCGCCCACGGGTCAGCGGATGCTGACCTGGTCGCCGATCGCGATCTTCCCCCGCCCGTCCGGGATGAGGTTGATGCCGAACAACAGCCCGCCCGGGAATCGCCGGTGTTTGCCCAGCACGCGCAACGGCTGCCGCCCCTTCTCGCCCGTCTCTGGGTCGATGGTGGTCAGCACGCAGCGGTCGCACGGCTTCGGCGCCCGGAACGTGACGTCGCCGATGACGATCCGCCGGCCGAGCCAGTCGTCCTCCGCCCAGGCCGGGGCCCCCGAGATGACCACGTTGGGCCGGAAGCGCGTCATCGCGATCGGCTCGTCGCCGTCCTCGGCGAGCCAGTCGTTCACCGCCTGCAGCGAGGCCTCGTTCGTCAGCAGCAGCGGATAGCCGTCGGCGAACGAGACGCGGTCGTCCGGCTCGCCGAACTCCGGGTCCACCTGCCGGCGGGTCGGATCGTCCAGGTGAAACAGGCGGACCGGCTGCCCGACCACCTGCGAGATCCAGTGATGCGCGGCGTCCCCCGCGGACGTCGCGGCGATCCACTGGTGGAAGTGCTTGACGTCCGTCGTCGTGCCGGACGGGTACGGAACCTCGAGGCTGGGCATCCCGTTCGCTTCGAGGACGAGGCCTTCTCCGGTGTACCGCGGCCGGATCCCGCCCATCGAGGGCCAGTTCCGCTGCGTCATGAGTTTCGCGTCCTCGTCGACGACGAGCCACCGCCGGTCGCCGGCCAAACCCCAGGGCTCTACCTCTGCGGCGCCTGCCTCGACGCGGTAGCAGCTCTTGATCGGGTAGGTGGCCAAATAGCTCAGGTGCACGTTCTGAGAGTCGCATGTCGTACTCCCTTCCCGCCATCATTCTGAATGACTCCATGCGGTTGACGCAAGCATGAAAGCCGACTTACAGTCGAGCCATGACCACATCCCCCCGGCAACGGATACTCGACCTCTTCGACGGGCAGCGACTGACGCCCGTCCAGCGCCGCATCGCGCGCATCCTGGTCGAGCACGCCGGGCGGGCGGGCTACCTCTCCAGCGGCGATCTGGCCAGCCTGGCGGGGGTGAGCCAGCCCTCCGTGACCCGGTTCGCCACGGCACTGGGCTTCGAGGGCTATCCGGCGCTGCGGGACCAGCTACGCCTCACGATCGACGGCTACCGGCACGATTCATCCACAGTGGACGACGGCGAGGAGACTGCGCCGGTCAGCCAGTTCGAGCAGGCGCTGACCGACGAGATCGCCAACCTGCAGCACCTGTCCGACACGCTCCGGGACACAGGGCCGCTCACCGAGGCCGGCCGCATGCTCATGGAGAGCCGGCCGCTGCCGGTGCTCGGCATGCGGGCCGCGGGCGCGCTCGCGGGGGCGTTCGCCTACTTCGCGGCCAAGGTCCATCCGGACGTTCGCCTCCTGCACGAGCAGGGCAGCCTGCTCGCGGATCGCCTGGAACAGGCACGCGCGGCTGGTGCAGTTGCGATGCTGGCGTTTGTGCTGCCCCGATATCCCCGCGAGGCGGTCGACGCGCTGCGCGAGGCGCGGGCCGTGGGGCTTCGCGTGGTCACCGTGACGGACTCGCCGGTCAGCCCCGCGGCCACCGAGTCGGACGTGGTGCTGCCGGCCCCGGTCGGTTCCCGGCTCGTGTTCGACATGCACACGGCACCGATGGCCATGATCACGATTCTGCTGCAGGCCATGTGCGACACCGCGCCGGCCGAGACCCAGGAGCGGCTCGAGGCCTTCGAGCGTTCCGCCGCCAACCGCCAGTTATTCCTGCCCTAGCCAACCCGACACCTAGCCGAGGAGAACCATGGAAGCGGTCCGTGCCCCTCGGGGCACCCAGTTGACGGCGCGAGGCTGGCAACAGGAAGCAGCGCTGCGCATGCTCATGAACAACCTCGACCCCGAGGTTGCGGAGCGCCCGCAGGACCTGGTCGTCTACGGCGGCACGGGCAAGGCCGCCCGGGACTGGCCCTCGTTCCGGGCGCTGGTCCGCACGCTCACGACGCTGGGCCCCGACGAGACGATGCTGGTCCAGTCGGGCCGCCCGGTCGGCGTGCTGCAGACGCACGAGTGGGCGCCGCGAGTCCTCATCGCCAACTCCAACCTGGTCGGCGACTGGGCCAACTGGCCGGAGTTCCGCCGGCTGGAGGCGCTGGGCCTGACGATGTACGGCCAGATGACCGCCGGCTCGTGGATCTACATCGGCACGCAGGGCATCCTGCAGGGCACCTACGAGACCTTCGCGGCGGTGGCCGAGAAGCGGTTCGGCGGCTCGCTGGCCGGCACGCTGACGGTGACCGCGGGCTGCGGCGGCATGGGCGGCGCCCAGCCACTGGCGGTCACGATGAACGGCGGGGCCTGTCTCATCATCGACGTCGACCGGGGCCGGCTGGAGCGCCGCGTCGCCACCCGCTACCTCGACGTCATCGCCGACTCCCTGGAGGCCGGGGTGCGGCTCGCGGTGGAGGCACAGATCGCCCGGCGGCCCCTGTCGGTCGGGGTCGTGGGCAACGCCGCGCTGCTGCTGCCCGAGCTGCTGCGGATGGGCGTCGCCGCCGACATCGTGACGGATCAGACGTCGGCGCACGACCCGCTGTCGTACGTGCCGAGCGGGATCGCGCCCGAGGACGCGGCGGACTACGCGGCGAAGAAGCCCGAGGAGTTCACCGACCGGGCGCGGCACTCGATGGCCCGGCACGTGGAGGCGATGGTCGGGTTCCTCGATCGCGGGGCCGAGGTGTTCGACTACGGCAACTCGATCCGGGGTGAGGCACAACTCGGCGGTTTCGATCGAGCGTTCGCGTTCCCGGGCTTCGTCCCGGCGTACATCAGGCCGCTCTTCTGCCGAGGCAAGGGCCCCTTCCGATGGGCGGCGCTGTCCGGCAACCCGGCCGACATCGCCGCCACCGACCGCGCGATCCTGGAGCTCTTCCCGGAGAACGAGTCCCTGCGGCGCTGGATCACGATGGCGCAGGAGCGCGTCGCCTACCAGGGCCTGCCGGCCCGGATCTGCTGGCTCGGGCAGGGCGAGCGCGACCGCGCGGGGCTGCGGTTCAACGAGATGGTCGCCGACGGGACCATCGAGGCCCCGATCGTCATCGGGCGCGACCACCTCGACACCGGGTCCGTCGCCTCGCCCTACCGGGAGACGGAGGCGATGCGCGACGGCTCCGACGCCATCGCCGACTGGCCGCTGCTCAACGCCCTGGTCAACACCGCTTCGGGCGCGTCGTGGGTGTCGATCCACCACGGCGGCGGGGTGGGGATCGGGCGGTCGATCCACGCGGGCCAGGTCTCGGTCGCCGACGGCACCGAGCTCGCCGCGCAGAAGCTGGCACGAGTGCTCACCAACGACCCCGCGATGGGCGTGCTGCGGCACGTCGACGCCGGGTACGAAGACGCGTCCGAGGTCGCCGAGGCGACCGGCCTTCGAGTACCGATGCGGGAGCAGTCATGAGCGACAACGCAACGGCGACCACGATGAACGCCGAGCGGTTCGCCGCCCTGTGGGGGTCGCTGAGCCCGGTGGGCCGGGCCGGCGACGACGGCGGGTACATGCGCCACTCGTGGACCGACGTCGACCTGGTCTGCCGGGAGTGGTTCGTCGAGGAGGCGCTGGACCGCGACCTCGAGGTCGAGATCGACCGCAACGGCAACCTGTGGGCCTGGTGGGGAGACCCGGAGGGCGAGGGTGCCGTCGTCACCGGCAGCCACCTGGACTCGGTGCCGCACGGCGGGGGCTACGACGGCCCGCTGGGCGTCGTGTCGGGGCTGCTCGCCGTCGACCGGCTCCGGGAGCGCGGCGTGACGCCGGCGCGGCCGCTGGCGGTGGTCGTGTTCACCGAGGAGGAGGGCGCCCGGTTCGGGGTGCCGTGCCTGGGATCGCGGCTGCTCACCGGGGCCTACGACCCGGCCAAGGCACTGCGGCTGCGCGACCGTGAGGGCACGTGGCTCGCCGACGTGATGAGCCGGGCCGGGCTCGACCCCGACCGGCTGGGCCCCGATCCCGAGCGACTGGCCCGCATCGCGGCGTTCGTCGAGCTGCACGTCGAGCAGGGGCGGGCCCTCGACCACCTCGACGCACCGGTCGGGGTGGCCAGCTCGATCTGGCCGCACGGGCGGTACCGCTTCGACTTCACCGGGCAGGGCAACCACGCCGGCACGACCCGGATGTCGGACCGGCACGATCCGATGCTGACCCTGGCGCACACGGTGCTGGCCAGCGACGAGGCAGCCCGGGCGCACGGCGCGCACGCGACGGTCGGCCGGGTGGACGTCGCGCCCAACGCCACGAACGCGATCGCCTCACGGGCCTCGGCCTGGCTGGACGCCCGGGCCGCCGACACCGACACCCTGCAGAAGCTGGTGGAGGCGATCCATCAGCGGGCCGAGGAGCGGGCCCGGCTGGACGGGACGCACGTGGCCATGGCCGCCGAGTCGACGACCGGCGAGGTGGCGTTCGCCGGGGACGTGAGCCGGCTGGCCGCGACGGTTCTGGACGCGCCGGTGCTGCCGACCGGGGCCGGGCACGACGCCGGGGTGCTCGCCGGCCACGTCGACACCGCGATGCTCTTCGTGCGCAACCCCACCGGCATCTCGCACGCCCCGCAGGAGTCCGCCTCCGACGCCGACTGCGTCGTCGGGGTGGAGAAGCTCACCGATCTGCTGGCTCGGCTATGTCAGTGACGCGGTACCACTGCGCTCACGCCTGGCTTCCGACGGGCGTCGCCGACGACGTGCTGCTCGAGCTGGCCGGCGGCCGGTTCGTGACCGTGCGGCCGGGGACGCCCGCGGAGGCGGCCGAAGCCGACGGTGCCGTGCGGCTCCCGGGCGTCACCCTGCCCGGCCTGGCCAACGCGCACTCCCACGCCTTCCACCGGGCCCTGCGGGGGCGCACACAACGGGGGCGGGGGACGTTCTGGACGTGGCGCGACCAGATGTACGCGGTGGCGGGCGCGCTGGACCCCGACTCCTACCACGCGCTGGCGCACGCCGTGTACGTGGAGATGGCGCTCGCCGGGATCACGTGCGTCGGGGAGTTCCACTACCTGCACCACGCGCCGGGCGGCGGGAAGTACTCCGACCCCAACGCGATGGGCGAGGCGCTGATCGCGGCGGCTGCGGACGCGGGCATCCGGATCACGCTGCTCGACACGCTGTACCTGACCGCCGGGGTCGACGGGCGGCCACTCGAGGGCGTGCAGCTGCGGTTCGGCGACGGATCGTTCGACGCCTGGTCGAGCCGGGTGGACCGGCTGCGGGCCCGGCCCCACGCGCGGATCGGCGCGGCGGCGCACAGCGTCCGGGCCGTCCCGGCCGGCGTGCTCGCCGAGTTCGCGGCGCGCACCGAGGGGATGCCGACCCACGTGCACCTGTCGGAGCAGCGGGCCGAGAACGAGGCCTGCCTGGCGGTTCACGGGCGCACCCCGACGGAGCTGCTCGCCGACCGAGGGCTGCTCGGCGGGCGGGTGACGGCCGTGCACGCCACGCACCTGACCGACGCCGACCGGGCCGAGCTCGGCGACACCGGCACCGGGGTGTGCTTCTGCCCGACCACCGAGCGGGACCTCGCCGACGGCATCGGGCCGGCCCGGGCGCTCGCCGACGGGGGCAGCCCGCTGAGCCTCGGCAGCGACAGCCACGCGGTCATCGACCTGTTCGAGGAGGCGCGCGGGATGGAGATGCACGAGCGCCTCCGCACCGAGCACCGCGGCCACTTCACCGGCGCCGAGCTGCTCGGCGCGGCCACCGCCGCCGGGCACGCCGCGCTGGGCTGGGCGCACGCCGGCACGATCGCGGTCGGCGCCCGCGCCGACCTGGTCACCGTGGCGCTGGACTCGCCCCGCACGGCCGGCTGCGATCCGGCGGCGATCGGGTTCGCGGCCACCGCCGGCGACGTCCGCCACGTGGTGATCGACGGGCGCGTGGTCGTACGCGACGGGGTGCACCTGGCCACGCCCGACGTCGGAGCGGCCCTGACCAAGGCGCTGGCGGCCATGCCCACGACCGGCCAGACCAGGACAACCCACGGGCAGGCAGCCCGGGCGGAGAAGGCCAACGCAAAGGATGCCCGCGGGACGGAAACCGGGGCGCCGCAGGCCGGAGGCATCCGTGAGACAGGGATCGGGGCGACGCGATGAGGTCGCTGCTGGTCACCAACATCGGCGAGCTGGTCACCGGGGATCCGGCCTGGGGCAAGGGTCCGCTCGGCATAAGGCGCGACGCCGCCCTCGTGATCGACGACCGGCGGGTCGAGTGGATCGGGCGGCCCGAGGACGCGCCGATGGCCGATGCGCGGCTCGACGCCGACGGGGCGGCGGTGCTGCCCGGGTTCGTCGACAGCCACTCGCACCTGGTGTTCGCGGGCGACCGGTCGGCCGAGTTCGCGGCGCGGATGGGCGGGGAGCCGTACACGGGGGGCGGCATCCGCACCACGGTCGGGGCCACTCGCGCGGCGGAGGACGAGCAGCTGCGCGCCAACGTCGGCCGGCTGCGCGGCGAGGCGCTGCGGCAGGGCACGACGACGATGGAGATCAAGTCCGGGTACGGGCTGAGCGTGGCGGACGAGACCCGGTCGCTGCGGATCGCGCGGGAGTTCACGGTCGAGACGACGTTTCTCGGGGCGCACGTGGTGCCGGCGGAGTACGCGGACCGGGCCGACGACTACGTCAGCCTGATCTGCGGGCCGATGCTCACGGCGGCGTGTGGTGCCGGGGCGCGCTGGATCGACGTGTTCTGCGAGCGCGGAGCCTTCGACGCCGACCACTCGCGGGCGATCCTGACCGTCGGGGCGGACGCCGGACTGGGTGTGCGCGTGCACGCCAACCAGCTGACGCAGGGGCCCGGCGTGCAGCTCGCGGTCGAGCTCAACGCGGCCTCGGCGGACCACTGCACGCACCTGTCCGAGGCCGACATCGCGGCGCTGGCCGACTCGGCCACCGTGGCGACGCTGCTGCCAGGGGCGGAGTTCTCGACGCGGTCGCCGTACCCGCCGGCGAGGGCGCTGATCGATGCCGGGGCGACCGTCGCGCTGGCCACCGACTGCAATCCCGGGTCGTCGTACACCACGTCGATGCCGTTCTGCATCGCGCTCGCCGTGCGCGAGATGGGGATGACGCCGGCCGAGGCCGTGCTCGCCGCCACCCGCGGCGGGGCGGCGGCGCTGCGCCGCGGCGATGTCGGGCATCTCACCGTCGGGGCACGCGGCGACCTGGTCGTGCTCGACGCCCCCTCACACGTGCACCTGGCCTACCGGCCCGGGGTGCCGCTCACAAGTACCGTCGTGCTCAATGGGGAGCTGGTTTGATCACCATCACTGCCTCTGGCATCAGCCCCAGCGACCTGATCGCGGTCGCCCGGGGCAACGCGCGGGTGACCCTCGCGCAGGACGCGCTCGACGCCATGCGCGCGAGCCGCGCGATCGTCGATGACATCGAGCGGGCCGGGCGGCCCGTCTACGGGGTGTCGACCGGGTTCGGGGCGCTCGCCAACACGTTCATCGCGCCCGAGCGAAGGGCCGAGCTGCAGCACGCGCTGATCCGGTCCCACGCCGCGGGCGTCGGGGCGCCGATGCCCCGGGAGGTCGTCCGGGCGATGATGCTGCTGCGCATCCGGTCGCTCGCGATGGGGCGCTCCGGGGTACGGCCCGAGGTCGCGCAGGCGCTCGTCGAGCTGTTGAACGCCGACATCACGCCCTGGGTGCCCGAGCACGGGTCGCTCGGCGCGTCCGGCGACCTCGCCCCGCTGGCGCACTGCGCGCTGGTGCTGATCGGCGAGGGGTGGGTGCTGGGCAAGGACGGCACGCGGATCAGCGCCCTCGACGCGGGCGTCTCGCCGATCGAGCTGTCGTCGAAGGAGGGGCTGGCGCTCATCAACGGCACCGACGGCATGCTCGGCATGCTGCTCATGGCCATCGAGGACGCCGCGCACCTGTTCACGATGGCGGACGTGACCGCGGCGCTGTCGATCGAGGCGATGCTCGGCTCGGACCGGCCGTTCATGCCGGAGCTGCACACGATCCGGCCGCACCCCGGGCAGGCGGCGTCGGCGGCGAACATCCACCGGCTGCTGCAGGGGTCGCCGATCATGGATTCGCACCGGGACGACCTGGTGCATGCGGTGCAGGACGCGTACTCGATGCGGTGCGCGCCGCAGGTCGCCGGGGCCGCGCGGGACACGCTGGAGTTCGCGGCGACGGTCGCGGGGCGGGAGCTGCGCTCGATCGTCGACAACCCGGTGGTGCTCACCGACGGCCGGGTGGAGTCGACCGGCAACTTCCACGGGGCGCCGCTCGGGTTCGCCGCCGACTACCTCGCGATCGCGGCGGCCGAGGTCGGGGCGATCGCGGAGCGGCGGGTCGACCGGCTGCTCGACGTGAGCCGGTCGCGGGACCTGCCGCCGTTCCTGACGCCGGACGCGGGCGTGAACTCGGGGCTGATGATCGCGCAGTACACGGCGGCGGGCATCGTCGCCGAGAACCGCCGGCTGGCGTCGCCGGCGAGCGTGGACTCGCTGCCGACGTCGGGCATGCAGGAGGACCACGTCTCGATGGGGTGGGCGGCGACCCGCAAGCTGCGCACCGTCCTGGACAACCTCTGCAGCATCCTGGCGGTCGAGCTGATCTCGGCGGTCCGGGGCATCCAGCTGCGGGCCCCGCTCCAGCCGTCGCCCGCCGGCCGGCTCGCGGTGGCGACGGTCGAGCGGTTCGCCGGCACCCCGGGCCCGGACGTGTTCCTCGCCCCGGTGATGGAGGCCGCCCGCGCCCTGGTGTGGTCACGGGACCTGCGAAGGGAGATCGAGGCCACGGCCGGCCCCCTGTCCTGAGGCGGCCGCCGCGAGAAGCCGCGCGGCACGGGCAGGGACACGCCCGCCACGCCCGCCGAGAAGAGATCGGCGGGCGGGCGGCGTGGTTACAGGTTCGCCGCCAGGGCCCGGAAGGCCTTGCCGCGGTGGCTGATGGCGTCCTTGCCCTCGGGCGAGAGCTCGGCGGTGGTCTCGGTGTGGCCGTCGGGCACGAAGATGGGGTCGTACCCGAAGCCGCCCTCACCCCGCGGCGCGCGGATCAGGTGGCCCCGGACCTCGCCCCGGAAGACCTCCTCGCGGCCGTCCGGGTACACCAGGGCGGCGGCGCAGACGAAGGCGCCGCCCAGGTGCTCGTCCGGGACGTCGCCGAGCTGGGCGAGGACCAGGCGCAGGTTGGCGCCGTCGCGGTCGGGGGCGCCGCTGGGCAGGCCCGACCAGCGGGCCGAGAAGACGCCCGGCATGCCGTTCAGGGCGTCCACGGCCAGGCCCGAGTCGTCGCCGACGCTGGGCAGCCCGGTGTACTGGACGGCCTCCCTCGCCTTGAGGAGGGCGTTCTCCTCGAAGGTAAGCCCGGTCTCGGGCGCCTCCGGGTAGGTCTCCACGTCATCGAGACCCAGCAGCTCCACGTGCGGGGCGGAGGACTCCAGGACGCGGCGCAGCTCGACGAGCTTCTTCTTGTTGCGGGTGGCCAGGAGGAGCTTCATCCGGCGATCGCCTTCTGCTGGAGCGCGGCCAGCTCGGCGCAGCCGGTGGCGGCGAGGTCGACGAGGGCGTCGAGCTCGGCGCGCGCGAAGACGCTCTGCTCGCCGGTGCCCTGGACCTCGACGAAGTCGCCGGCGCCGGTGCACACGACGTTCATGTCGACGTCGGCGACGACGTCTTCCTCGTAGCAGAGGTCGAGGCGGGGCTCGCCGCCGATGATGCCGACGCTGACGGCGGAGACGGAGCGGTGCAGGACGTCGGCGGGCTTGCCGGCGAGCTTGCGCTGGCCCGCGAGCCACTGCACGGCGTCGTGGAGGGCCACGTACGCGCCGGTGATGGCGGCGGTGCGGGTGCCGCCGTCAGCCTGCAGGACGTCGCAGTCCAGGACGATGGAGTTCTCGCCGAGGGCCTTGAGGTCGATGCAGGCGCGAAGGCTGCGGCCGATGAGGCGGGAGATCTCGTGGGTGCGGCCGCCGATCTTGCCCTTGACGCTCTCCCGGTCGCTGCGGGTGGTGGTGGCGCGCGGGAGCATGGCGTACTCGGCGGTGAGCCAGCCCAGGCCGGAGCCCTTGCGCCAGCGGGGCACGCCCTCGGTGACGCTGGCGGTGCAGAGCACCCGGGTGTTGCCGAACTCGACGAGCACGGACCCCTCCGGGTGCATGCTCCACTGGCGAGTGATCGATACAGGTCGAAGTTGGTCGGGTGTGCGTCCATCGGGTCGAGCCATACCGACCACCCTAGTCATTGGACGGTTACGCAACCTTCCCCGGTACCTCGTCGGGCCGCACGGGCGAGCCGAGCTCGAGGTCCAGGATGTCGAGGTCCGGCGAGCCGTGGCGCCACTCCGCCCAGGCGAGGCGGAGCAGGCCCGGGAGGAGGTCGGTGGAGCGGCGAATCACCCACGCGGAGCCCGCGGTGGCCATCCAGAACGCCTGGGCGCCGAGGGTCGGCGGCGGGCTGCTGGGCTCGGGCGAGGGGCGGCCCGACGACGGGCCGGGGAGCCCGAGGCGCTCGAGCACGCCTCGCTTGTCCAGCAGGTCGAAGTACGAGCAGGCGAGGAACCGGTGCCCGCGCTCGCTGGGGTGGAGCCGGTCGACGCTCCACATTCGCCGGTCGTACGAGTCCGAGTCGCCCGCCGCGTCGAAGTGCACGGTGTCGTAGCGGGCGGCGACGAGGTCGGCGGCCTCGTTGATCTCGGCCATGCGCCGGGCCAGGGGCCGAGCGAGGGAGCCGGGCAGGCCGAACATCCGGCCCGGGTCGGGCAGCCGGATGGTGAGCACCTCGGCGCCGGCGCCGCGCAGGGCGGCGACGGTGCGCTCGAGGTGCCCGGCGAAGCGGGCGGAGTCGAATGGGTCCCGCAGCGTGTCGTTGGTGCCGATGAGCACGGCGGCCAGGTCGGGGGCCACGGAGAGCGCCCTCGGCAGCTGGTCGCGCTCGAGGTCGGCCGCCCGGGCGCCGCTGGTGGCGAGGTTGTGCAGCTTGACGCCGAGGGCCGCGGCGAAGATCGGCGCCCAGCCCCGCCAGGCGCCCTTGACCCTGTCCCCGTAGCCCGCGGTGGTCGAGTCACCGAGGGCAGTGAACACCGTCATCGCACGGCCACCGTCGACGACGAGTGGTGGACGGCGAGGAAGCCGGCGACGGCGGCCGGCCACGAGAACTGCTCAGCGCGAGCCCGGGCGTCGGCGCGACGCGCGGCTGCCGGTCGGGTGAGCACCTGGAGTACACCTCCCGCGAAGTCATTGGTGACGGCGACGCCGGCGGCGCCGACCACCTCGGGTAGCGCGGACGCCGCGTCCACGACGACGGGCGTGCCGCAGGCGAGCGCCTCCAGCGCGGCCAGCCCGAAGGTCTCGATCGGGCCGGGTGCGATGACGACGTCCGCGGTGGCGAGCAACGATGCGACGGCGGTGCGCTCCGCCACGAACTCCATGAAGCGGATCGGGTGGCCGTGCGCCTGCTCCTGCAGCCGGGCGCGGAGCGGGCCGTCGCCGACGATCACGAGCACCGCGTCGATGCCCCGCTTGCGCAGGGCGACGAGGGCCTCGACGGAGCGCTCGGGGCGCTTCTCCGACGACAGACGGCCGCAGTGCACGATCAGGACCTGGCCGGGCTCGGCGTAGCGGGCACGCAGGGAGTCGTCGTACCGCGACGGGTTGAACAGCTCGAGATCGACCCCGAGCGGCACCTGGCTGATGTTCTCGGCCCCGATGCGGCGGAACTCGGCGGCGGCCCAGCTGGTGGTGCACACGATCCGGTCGTACGAGCGGAAGCTGCGGGAGTTGAGCAGGTCGGCCCACGGGTTGCCGAGCGGGCCGGCGAAGGTGAGCAGCCCGGCGAGGCTCTCGTGGGACACCATGACCGCCGGAATGCCGCGCTCGCGGGCCCAGCGGCCGGTCCAGCGCAGCGTGAACCGGTCGGACACCTCCAGCCGGTCGGGCTCGAGGCGCTCGAGCAGCTTCATGAGGCGGCGGCGGGCCAGCAGGACGCGGTACCCGCCGGTGCCGGGCACGACCGTCCCGGGGATCGTGATCACCCGGCCCTGCCCGGTCGCCTCGTCGGAGTAGACGGACCCCGGGACGATGAGGATCGGCTCATGGCCCGCGGCGAGGTACCCCTCGCCGAGGGCTTGGAGCGCCGTTCGCAGCCCCCCGGAGCGCGGCATGACGAAGTTCGCCAGCCGCACGATCCGTGAGGTCATGCCGGGATCGGTACGGACCGGGTGGCCACGCCCCCCGAGTGCACGTCCACGTAGTGCTTGATCAGCTCGTCCCCGACCGCCGCCCAGGTGCGCGAGGCGACGGCGACCCGGGCCGCGACGCCCATGGCCTGGCGCCGCTCCCGGTCGTTGACCAGCGAGGCGACCGCGTCGACGAGCGCGGCGGCGTCGCACGGCGGCACGAGCAGCCCGGTCCGGCCGTCGTCGACCAGGTCGAGCGGGCCGCCCTGGGCGGGGGCGACCACCGGCACGCCGCTGGCGAGGGCCTCCTGGATGGTCTGGCCGAAGGTCTCGAACGGGCCGGTGTGCACGAAGAGGTCGAGGCTGGCGAAGATCCGGGCCAGCTGGGCGCCGCGCCGCTCGCCGAGGAACACCGCCTCCGGCATCGCCCGCTCGAGGTTCGCGCGGGCCGGCCCGTCGCCGACGACGACCACCCGGACGCCGGGGATGCGGCTGACCGAGGCAAGCAGGTCGACCCGCTTCTCGACGGCGAGGCGGCCGACGTACCCGACGATGACCTGCCCGTCGGCGGCGACCGCGCGGCGCAGGGCGGCCGAGCGGTGGCCCGGGTCGAACCGGGCCGCGTCGACGCCCCGGCGCCAGAGCCAGACGCGCTCGATGCCGTGGCTGTGCAGCGCCGTGGCGGCCGCGGTGGAGGGGGCCAGGGTCCGGTCGGCGGCGTTGTGGATGCGCCGCAGCCAGCGCCAGGCGGCCGACTCGCCGAGGTTCGACTTGTAGTAGAGGCGGGCGTAGGACGGGACGTCCGTCTGGTAGACCGCCACGGTGGGCAGCCCGAGCGACGAGGCCACGGTCATGCCGCGCGCGCCGAGCACGAACGGACTGGCCAGGTGGACGAGGTCGGTGCGATGGGCCTTCAGCGCGGCGGCCAGCCGAGGGCTGGGCAGGCCAAGCCGGAAGCTCCCGTACCCGGGCGTCGCCACTGACGGAACCCGGATGATCTGGTACGGGAACGAGCCGGTGACCGATCGCGCCCCGGACGACGGCTGAGGCGCGATCACGAGCGGCTCGTGGCCACGCGCGACGAGATGTTCGGCGACCCGGACGACGGAGTGGGCCACACCGTTCACATCGGGCGGGAACGATTCGGTGACGATCGCGATCCGCATGCCATGACCATGAGGGGGGTGTCCATGCATGCGGCCACGATATGTTGGCCAAACGGCAAACGGGTTCCTAAATGTCGTACCGAGCGCCTGGTCGGACGACATCGATCGGCCCGGCGAACGCTCCCGAGGCCGCCTCCAGCGTCAATGCCTCGCTCCCCCACGCCGGCACCAGGTGCGTGAGCAGCAGCCGTCCCACGCCCGCCTTGGTCGCGTGCTCGGCGGCCTCCCTGCCCGTGAGATGCAAGTCGGGCGGGTTGTCGACGCCGTCGAGGTAACTTGCCTCACACAAAAACGCGTCGGCGCCCTGGGCCAGCCGGATCAGCGCCTCGCAGGGAGCGGTGTCGGCGGAGTAGGTGAGGACCTTGCCGCCGTGCTCGATCCGGACGCCGTACGTCTCGATGGGGTGGTTGACCCGATCGACGGTGACCTGGAAGGGCCCGATCGGGAAGCTGCCGGGCTGCAGGGCGTAGAAGGTGTAGACGTCGGCCAGCGAGAGCGGCTCGTTCTCCCCGCCGTAGGCCGAGGCGATCCGCTCGGGCGCGGCGACCGGGGCGTAGACGGGCAGCGGCGGATACTTGCCGGCCGGGCCGTAGTGCCGGGCCACGATGTACGAGCAGGCGTCGAGCATGTGGTCGCAGTGCAGGTGCGACAGCAGGATGGCGTCGATCGAGTACAGCCCGCCGTAGCGCTGCAGGCTCGACATGGAGCCGGGGCCGAAGTCGACCAGCAGACGGAAGCCGTCCGCCTCGACCAGATAGGCGGAGCAGGGCGCTTCCGGGCCCGGGAAGCTGCCGGCGCAGCCGAGAACCGTAAGCCTCATTGTGCTGCCCTCAACCCGCCGACTCCCGTCTTCGTCCGAATCTGTGGATCGCACCGGTCAGGTGAGGATAGATCCAATCGCCAGGCCGGCCGTTGTAGGGCACGGCATGGGCCGTCACGCTGCGCAGCCTACGCCGGACTGGCAGCCCAGGCTGAATGATCGGACGCCAGATGTCGCCAAGGTGACACGGTTGCGTCACGCTCAGCTACCCCGCTCGTTGCACCCAGTGAGCCAGGTTCTTCAGGAGGCACCGTGTCGGTCGACGTTTCCCAGCGCGTCAAGCAACTCCGCCGCCAACTGCCGGACGCGTTCCGATTGCCGACCGAGGCCGACCCCCGCCCCGCCAACCGCCAGATCGCCGCCGTCTGCGCCTGGGCGGCCGCGCTGGGCCTCGGGGGCATGGCGGTGGCCCTGCGGGCGTTCGTGGGCCTCGTGGCGGAGTACCGCGGCTGGTACGCCCCCACCGTCGTCACCATCGGCCTGCTGGGGCTGGCGTGCACGATCGGGGCGTTCGCGAGCGTTCACCGCCGGCGCCTGCCGTTCGCGCTGCTGGGTGTCGCCTCCGTGAGCCTGCTGATCGGTTGGATCGTGACGGGCCTCTGAAGGCCTTTTGGGACTCCGGCCCGCGCAACCAGGGCACCGTCGCTCCCGTCAGCGCCTGGTCTGGGTCGATCAGCGCGAAGCCGCATCGAGCCAGACTGGGCGAACCGGTCGGCCCCTGGGGGGCCTCCCTGCCAGCGCCGCCGTGCCAGACCCGCGACGACTCCCACGCCAAGATCAGCCCGGATAAGTCGGGCGCTGGCGCGCCACGACTTATCCGATTTATACCCCGACAGGGGATTCTCTCTGGCGAGTCGCCCGTCAGGGCATAAATCCGACATGTCGTGGCGCGCCAGCGCCCGACATGTCGGACAAGGCCACCGGGACGCCCGTCGGGGTATAAATGCGACATGTCGCGGCACGGAGTGCCCGACATGTCGGACATCCCCGAGCCGCGCGCCCGTTCCGCGCCGCCGCTAGGCCCAGAGCTGGCCCTCGAGGGCGCTCTCCGCCTCGGCCAAGGTCCCGCCGTACGCGCCGGTCGAGAGGTACTTCCATCCCCCGTCCGCCACCAGGAACACCACGTCGGCCCGCTTGCCGGCCTTGAGTGCCTGGTGCGCCACCGCCAGGGCCGCGTGCAGCACGGCCCCGGTCGAGAAGCCGACGAACATCCCCTCGACCTCGACCAGCTGCCGGGTCCGCAGCACCGAGTCGCGCGTGCCGACCGAGAAGCGCCGGGTGAGCACCGTCGCGTCGTACAGCTCCGGCACGTAGCCCTCGTCGAGGTTGCGCAGGCCGTAGACGAGCTCGCCGTAGCGCGGCTCGGCGGCGATGACCTCGATGTCCTCGACCTTCTCGCGCAGGTAGCGCCCCACGCCCATGAGCGTGCCCGTGGTGCCCAGGCCCGCCACGAAGTGCGTAATACCCGGCAGGTCGCGCAGGATCTCCGGGCCGGTCGTCTCGTAGTGGGCCCGGGCGTTGGCCTCGTTGCCGTACTGGTACAGCATCACCCAGTCGGGGTGCTCGGCCGCGATCTCCTTGGCCACCGCCACGGCCCGGTTGGAGCCGCCGGCGGCCGGCGAGAAGATGATCTCCGCGCCGTACATGCGCAGGATGGACGTGCGCTCGGCGGAGACGTTCTCCGGCATGACGCAGACCAGCCGGTAGCCCCGCAGCTTCGCCACCATCGCCAGCGCGATACCGGTGTTGCCGCTGGTCGGCTCGATGATCGTGTCGCCCGGGCGGAGGCGGCCGGACTCCTCGGCCGCCTTCACCATCCACAGCGCCACGCGGTCCTTGACGCTTCCCGTCGGGTTGCGATCCTCGAGCTTGGCCCACAGCCGCACGTCGGCGCTCGGCGAGAGCCGGGGCAGACCGATCAGCGGCGTGTTTCCGCACGCGTCGAGCAGGGACTCGTAGCGCGCCACGCGGTCAGCCCCGGAGGGCGTGAGCGGCGGCGAACGCGAACGCGCCGCCCGCGACGGCGGGCAGGATCGTCACCGAGTCACCGTCGCTGAGCTTCGCGTCGAGCGCGCCGAGGAAGCGGACGTCCTCGTCGTTGATGTACACGTTGACGAAGCGGTGCAGGCCACCCTCGCCCGTGATGAGGCGGTCCTTCAGCCCCGCGTGGCGCGAGTCCAGGTCGGCCAGCAGGTCGGCGATGGTGTCGCCGGAGCCCTCGACGGTCTTGGCGCCGCCGGTGTAGCTGCGCAGGATGGTGGGGATGCGAACCTCGATAGCCATGATTACTCCTCAAAGACCTCGGAAAACGACGGACGGACGGATGACGGACGGCGCTTATCAGCTGCCGGTCTGACACTCGTAGTCGACGGTCGCCGGGCTCTGCCCGAAGAGGTACTTCTGGACGGCATTCGGATCCACGACTGCATTCACTACCTGAACCGGCTCCTCGGTGATGACCCCGTCCACGATGCGGAACGAGCGGACCTCGGTCACCTCGGGATCGCGGGTGGAGACCAGCAGGTAGTGGGCGTTCGGCTCGCCGGCGAAGGAGACGTCCGTGCGGGACGGGTAGGCCTCGGTCGCGGTGTGCGAGTGGTAGACCACGACCGGCTCCTCGTCGGCGTCGTCCATCTCCCGCCACAGCCGCAGCTGCTCCTTGGAGTCGAACTCGTAGAACGTCATGGACCGGGCGGCGTTCTCCATCGGCACGTGCCGGTCCGGCCGGTCCGAGCCCGCCGGGCCCGCGACGATCCCGCACGCCTCGTCCGGGTGGTCCCGCCGCGCGTGCGCGACGATCGCGTCGAGGATCACGGCGTCGATGGTCAGCACGACAGACAGCCTACCGAAACCCGAGCGAGCTCCGCCCGTGACCGCCCTCACGCCATCACCCCATGAGGGCGCCGACGAGCGACTCCTGGAGATAGGTCAGGTACTGGTACACGGAGAGCTGCCCGACCCGGGCCGACGTCGGGTCCTTCATGATCGCCTCGTCGAGCTCCGTCTCGATGTCGACGTCGTCGTCGACGATGCCGAGCCGCAGCCCGAGGGTGAGCCGCACGTCGGTCAGGGCCCTCAGCCAGGCCTCGGCCTGCTCCTCGTCGAGCGCCACCTCGCCGCCCTCGACGGGCAGGCCGTCGAGCAGCATGGCGGCCTGCTCCAGCTTGGCCGAGCGCAGGTCATCCTCGGTGTAGCGGCGCAGCTCCGCGGACAGGGCGGCGTCGTCCCGGTACACGTCGGGAAACAGCCGCTCGATGACCGGGTCGGTGCGGTCGAAGCCCTCCGACAGCAGCGTGATCACCTCGAGCATGACCTCGTTGAGGACCGCCGCCTCGCCCGGACCGAACCGGGCCACGCACACCCTGCCGGCGCGCACGAACATGTTCACGATTGCTCCACCGTCGCCCAGAGGCCATGCGCCTGCAGCCGGGACGCGTCGTACTCCATCCGCTCGCGGACCCCGCTGGTGACGATCGCCTTGCCCTTGTGATGCACGTCGAGCATGAGACGTTCGGCCTTTTCCTTGTTGTACCCGAACAGCTTCTGCAGGACCCACGTCACGTAGCTCATGAGGTTGACGGGATCGTTCCAGACCACAGTCACCCACGGACGGTCGGTCTGGGGCACCTCGTCAACCTCGACGTGGGTCTCTTCGATCGGTAGGACCTGCGGCGCCGCCATACCAACATGGTGCCATCAAGCGAGCAGCACGCCATGGTCGACCGCATCCCCCGCGACGATGGCCAGCGCTTGGCGCAGCTCCGCGTAGCGCGCGCCGAGCTCATGACCGAGCTCGACCTCGACTTCGCGCAGGGCGTGCTGGAGCCAGCGCCGGCAGTCCTTCTTGTCCGGCATCTTCGGCGGCCCACCCGGCGCGTGCTTGGGCTGCCACATGGCGTAGGACCCGGCGTTGAGCCCGATGCCGACCGGGGAGACCACCTGCTCGGCGTCGTCGCCGTCCCCTCCGATCGCGGAGAGGCTGTCGAGCGCGCCGGCTCCGGTCAGCGCGGCCACGCCGGAGGTGGTGGTGACCAGCAGCGCGCGGTCGCGCTGCTGGTCGTCGTCGCTCTGGCCGTCGACCACCCGGCGGGCGGCCGTGGCCACCCGGGCCAGCACGGCCTCGTCGGGCGGGGTGTCCAGCAGCGCGCCGAAGACGGCGCCGATCACCTCGCGGGTGTCGGCGCGCAGCTGGCGGCTGCTGCGCAGGGACAACGCGTGCAGCTCCCGGTCGAGCACGCGGGGCAGCTCGGGGCAGCCCTTGCCGGAGCCGAGCTCCTGCACGCAGCGCACGTGGATGGTGGCCAGGTCGATCGAGACGCGCTCCACGGCGGCCAGCCGGCGGGCCTGGATCTCGCGGTCGAGCTGCGCCTCCCAGGCGTCGCCGGCCTCGGACACGGTGGCCGCGGTCACCGCACCGGACCGGGCACCGGCGGGCTCGCCGGCCGAGGCGTGCTCCTGGGCCCAGGTCTCCAGCTCGTGGCGCAGTTCGGCGACGCCGAAGACGCCGTCCGGCTCCAGCGACATCGGGAACCAGGGCGCGGTGGCCAGCCGCGGGCCCCGCGAGGCGAGCAGCGCGCGGTTGGTCGCGAGCATCTCGATCCACTCGTCGTGCTGGTCGATGCGGGTGAGCACGAAGGCGATCCGGTCCACCCGGGCGGCCGCGGCGCCCAGCAGGTCCAGCTCGGCCCGGCCGAGCGGGGCGGCGGCGTCGATGACGAAGACCAGACCCAGGCCGCCGGCGGCGGCGGCGAGCACGATCTCGGCGGTGGCCGCGTCCGCACACCCGCCGCCGGGCGTGTCGATCAAGGCGAGCCGATCGAGCAGGGGCGAGGGATGGGTGATCTCGATCCGGCGGGCCGGCCGGATCGGGCCCTTCACCGAGCTCAGGTCCGGGAACGGCCGCGCCTCGCGGTGCCCGGGCACGAAGGCCCAGGCGTCCGGGCGCTCGCCGGGGCGGAACACCAGCCAGGCGTCCCCCGCGTCGGCATGGGCCTCGTCGGTACGTCGGATCAGCGCATTGACCAGCGCGGTCTTCCCCGCGCCGGAGGTGCCCGCGACGACGGCGTGACGGCGGTGGGACGGCTGGGACGGGGCGATCGGCGGCCGGTGGCTCCGGCTGCCGCGGACCGGCATGGACACGGGACTCCCGCTAGTGCGAGCCGTCTGGCTCGGCATCGACATGATTGACAGGTCGATCAGCGGCGCCTGCATGACCCCGAAGCCCATGTGCGACCTCCTTGTGCACCGTCGGCGTTGTGTGCCTTCGCCCGGGAAGATCCGTCCGCGCGCAGCTCAGGGCCGCGCAGGATGGGGCATCGGAACGCTACGTGAACGGACACTTACAACAGCAGGGTTGCTGGTACTCAACTGGAACCGAACGCACTACTCAAGTTGGTGCTTCGGCGGGTACGCGCAGTAATCGACCTATCGATATGCTGCGACGGTGCCCCCCTGGAGTTCTGTCGGCAGAAACGCAGAACTGGTCCGCCTAGCCGAGGCCGCCTCCGGTGCCACCGGTCGCGGTTTGATTCTCGGCGGCCCGCCCGGCATCGGCAAGAGCCGATTGCTGCGCGAGGGCGTCCAAGCCCTTGACCAGGACAGACTTGCGGTTTGGACGGCGACCGCCAACGCCGCCACGGCCGGCCTCCCGCTCGGCGGGCTCGCCCAGGTGCTCCCGCCCGACCAGCCGGCCGGCGGCTCCCCGGCGGGGCTGCTGCGCTGGGCCGTCGATGCGCTGCACCGGCAGGCGGCCGGCCGCCCGATCGTCGTGGCGATCGACGACGCTCACCTGCTCGACCCGCTGTCGGCCGCGCTGGTGTACTACGTGGCCCGCTCCGAGAACGCCACCGTGATCGGCACGGTGCGTACCGGCGAGTCGGTGCACGACCCGATCTCCGCGCTGTGGAAGGACGACCTGGTCGAGCGGATCGAGCTCGGCCCGCTCACCCAGCAGGAGACCTCCGACCTGCTGCAGCAGGTGCTCGGCGGCCCGGTCGACTCGGCCTCGGTGGACCGCCTGCAGCAGCTCTCCCAGGGCAACGCCCTGCTGCTGCGCGAGCTGGTGATCGCCGCGCACTCGGCCGGCGAGATCATCGAGAGCTACGGCATGCAGCGCTGGACCGGCAAGGTCGACCTGGCCCCGACGCTCACCGAGGTCGTCGACGCGCGCATCGGCAAGCTCACCCCGCAGGAGCGTGCGGTGCTGGAGCTGGTCGCGTTCGGCGAGCCGATCGGCCTGCCGCTGCTGGTCAAGGCGACCGACCTGGCCACGGTCGAGATCGCCGAGGAGCGGCAGCTGGTGCGGGTGGTCGTCGAGGACCGGCGCACCACGGTCCGGCTGGCGCATCCGCTGTACGGCGAGGTCGTGCGCCGCCGCTGCCCGGTCACCCGGTTCCGGCGCCTACTGGCCGACCTGGCCACGCTGGTCGAAGAGAGCGGGGCCCGCCGCCGCGACGACCTGCTGCGCGTCGCCGTCTGGCGGCTGGACAGCGACACCGCCCGCGACCCGGTCCTGCTGCTCAACGCCTGCCGGCTGGCCTTCGCCACCTACGACATGGCGCTGGCGATGCGGCTGGGCAAGGCCGCCGTCGCGGCCGGCGGCGGGTTCGACGCCGCCGAGACCCTGGCCACCATCCTGATGTTCGCCGCCTGCCCCGACGAGGGCGCGCTGATCCTGGACCAGAACGAGGGCCAGATCACCGACGAGGCCCAGCGCAGCCGGTGGCTGGCCATCCGGCACATCACCTCGCAGTGGGGCCTGGGCGACTCCTCCACCGCCGACGAGATGAACCGCGAGGCGCACAAGATCGCCGACCTGCGGGAGCGCTCGCTCACGCTGTCGGTCGAGTCGACCATGCGGCTGCACCGCGGCGACTACGGCCAGGCACTCACCCTGGCCCGCACGGTGCTGGACAGCCCGGCCAGCGCGCCCGGGCCGCGCGCCCTGGCCCGCAGCATCATGGGCCACCTGCAGGCGATGCGGGGCACGCCGGTGCAGACGGTCAAGGCGATGGCCCTGCTCGACGCAGACGCCGCGCAGTGGCGGGCTGAGGTGCCGTACATCCAGCTGGGCATCGAACTGGCCCGCGGCACGGCCATGATCCTGGCCGCGGACCTCGCCGCGGTCGACGCGATCGTGGCCACCGAGTTCGCCGGCATGGCCGACGCCGGCAACTTCCTGCTCGGCTCCGGCTACCTGCAGATCGTGCGGGCCCAGGCGGCCCGGATGCGCGGGCACCTGTCCGAGGCCGGCCGGGCGGCCAGCCAGGCCAGCGCCATGCTCGCCACGGGCCGGATCTTCGTGGCCCTCGCCCACGCCGAGCGGGCGCACATCGCCGCCCTGCAGGGCGACGCGGCCTCCGCGACCACGGCCTTCGCCCTGGCCGAGGAGGCGCACTACCGCTCCATGGAGGTGCTCTATCCGTGGCTGGAGGAGGCCCGGGCCTGGGTCGCCGTCGCCTCCGGGGACATCGCCACCGCGGCCGAGGTGCTGCGCCTGCTGGCCGCCCGCAACCGTAGCGACGGGTTCGCCGCGCACGAGATGTTCGCGCTCTACGACCTCGGCCGGCTCGGCTTCGCCGCCGAGGTGAACGAGCGGATCGCGGCCGTCGCGCCGACGGTGGAGGGCCGGCTCGCCCCGGCCATGGCCTGGCACGTGCGGGCGATGGCCGAGGAGGACGGCGGCGCGCTGCTCGCGGTGGCCGAGGAGCTGGCCGAGCTGGAGCTGTACCTCTACGCCGCCGAGGCCGCCGCCGGCGCGGTCACGCTGCTGCGCGGCATCCGCTCGCCCCAGACGCCGCGGGCCGCCCAGCGGCTGGCCGAGCTGCGCGCGGAGTGCCCCAACGCGGTGACGCCGGCCCTGGTGGTGCCGCAGCCGATGCTCACCGGCCGGGAGCGGCAGATCGCGCGGCTGGCCGCGGCCGGGGTGCCGTCGAAGGAGATCGCCGACCAGCTGTACCTCTCCTCCCGTACGGTCGACAACCACCTCATGCGGGTGTACGCCAAGCTGGGCGTGACCGGCCGGGCGGAGCTCGCGGCCGCCCTGCGATCACTGCCGCCGGAGGAGTGACCGGGGTCCTATTACGGGTGGAATATGTTGGAGCCGTGACGAGTAGCGCGCTGCTGACCGACCACTACGAGCTGACGATGCTGTCCGCCGCCCTTCGCGACGGCACGGCTGACCGGCGCTGCGTCTTCGAGGTGTTCGCGCGCCGCCTGCCGACCGGGCGCCGCTACGGCGTCGTGGCCGGCACCGGGCGGCTCATCGACCTCATCGAGTCGTTCCGCTTCGGCCCGGAGGAGATCGAGTTCCTCTCCTCCCGCGGCATCGTGGACGAGGCGACGGCGGCGTGGCTCGCGAAGTACCGCTTCAGCGGCGAGGTCGAGGGCTACGCCGAGGGCGAACTGTTCTTCCCCGGCTCCCCCATCCTGACCGTCAGCGGCACGTTCGCCGAGTGCGTGGTCCTGGAGACGCTGATCCTGTCCGTGCTCAACCACGACAGCGCGATCGCGGCCGCCGCGGCCCGGATGGTCACCGCCGCCCGCGGGCGCGCCGTGATCGAGATGGGCTCGCGGCGCACCCAGGAGGAGTCCGCGGTCGCCGCGGCCCGGGCGGCATACCTGGCCGGCTTCGCGTTCACGTCCAACCTCGAGGCCGGCCGGCGCTACGGCATCCCGACCACCGGCACCGCCGCCCACGCCTTCACGCTGCTGCACGACTCGGAGCAGGCGGCGTTCGCCTCCCAGGTGGCGACCCTGGGTAAGCAGACCACCCTGCTGGTCGACACCTACGACATCGCGCAGGGCATCCGCAACGCGATCGCGGTGGCCGGCGCCGACCTGCGGGCCGTGCGCATCGACTCCGGCGACCTCTCGGTGCTCGCCTCGGAGTCGCGAGCGCTGCTGGACTCCCTCGGCGCGACCGACACCCAGATCGTGGTCTCGGGCGACCTGGACGAGTACGCGATCGCCGCCCTGGCCGCCGAGCCGGTCGACGTCTACGGGGCCGGCACCGCGGTGGTCGTGGGCTCGGGGGCGCCGACGGCCGGCCTGGTGTACAAGCTCGTCGAGGTCGACGGCCGGCCGGTGGTGAAGCGCTCGGAGAACAAGGGCACGGTGGGCGGGCGCAAGACGGCGGTGCGGCGGCACAAGCCGACCGGCACCGCCACCGAGGAGATCGTCGTCTCACTCGGCACGCCGGAGGCCAAGCCGCACGACCGGGCCCTGCAGCGGCCGCTCCTGCGCGGCGGCGAGCGGGTGGCCGACCTGCCGACGCTTGCCGAGTCGCGCGAGCACCTGCGACAGTGCCTCATCTCCATCCCCTGGGAGGGGCTCAAGCTCTCCGCCGGCGACCCGGCGGTTCCGGTGATCGTTACGGGAGGCTCGGCATGACGCGGGCGTTGATCGTGGTCGACGTGCAGAACGACTTCTGCGAGGGCGGGTCGCTCGCGGTCGCCGGTGGGGCCAAGGTCGCCGCGGCCATCACCGGCGCGCTCGCCGCCGGGCCGTGGGACCACGTCGTGGCCACCCAGGATCACCACATCGATCCCGGCGCGCACTTCGCCGAGCACCCGGACTACGTCAGCACCTGGCCCGCGCACTGCGTGGTCGGCACCGAGGGCATGGGCTTCCACCCGGCGCTGGACACGTCCAAGGTCGAGGCGGTGTTCGAGAAGGGGTCGTACAGCGGCGCCTACTCCGGCTTCGAGGGCTCGGCCGGCGGCGAGGGCCTGACCGCCTGGCTGCGCGAGCGGGGCGTGACCGACGTCGACGTGGTGGGCATCGCGACCGACCACTGCGTGCGCGCCACCGCCCTCGATGCGGTGCGTGAGGGCTTTGTTACAACCGTGCTGCTGCACCTGACGGCCGGCGTCCAGGCCGCCACAACCGAATCCGCCCTGGTAGAGCTGCGCGACGCCGGCGTGACCCTGGTCGGTGAACCGGTCGTGGCGGGGAGTTGACCGTCCGGCGGATGGCACGTGGCTGGACTTGCCGTGTAACAACCGACGTGTACCGTCATCCCGGCAAGCGGTTCCGCAAACCAACGTGAGGGCTTCTCACGTCACTACGTAAGGAGCACCTACACGGAGCGTGGCGAAATTGGCTAGACTTCGCTACGCTTGCGGGACCTCGAAGGGTCGTCCATGGTGGACGGCTCAGCACCAGGAGGGTCACGTGAAGTTGTCGATCGAGACTCGCCCTTCGGATCAGCGGGAGTCAGTGCTGACGCTGAGTGGCGAAATCGACTATGAGACCGCTCAGGAGCTCCGCACATCAGTGAGCTCAGTGCTCGACGGAAGCATCGACCTCCTCGTCATCGACCTCGCGGGGGTCACGTTCCTCGACTCCACCGGCATCGGCACCCTCGTCGTTGCCAAGCGCATCTGCCACAGCATGGGCGTCAAGCTCGACATTCGCCGACCTAACCCGTTCATCGCGCGCCTCTTCGCCGTGGTGGGCGTGAGCGACATCCTCGGCGTGCCGATCCCGCCCGGCACCGTGTCCGGACGGCTGCCCTCGCCGCGTGAGCGCGGCGTGACCCAGCCCGCCTGACCGGTCACCTTCAGTAGTTCTCTCCCCGGCTTCGGCCGGACCTCTTGACGACAACGGAATGGAGCGCCCCGCACACACCCCGGCGGTGGCGCTCCATTCGTCGTGCATCTACGCAGCGTCACCCGCGCCGCCGTCCCCGATCGGGTGACTCGTGCCCGGATTTATCGGAAATTTCATGACCTGCCGCGGCGCCCGTCGCGTCACCCGTTCGGGTACGAACGGAGCGGCCGCCCCGCCGCCCTCCCACAGAGATCCGACGTAGGGGCGGAAGGCGCTTCCACGGCGAGCGACGAGGTCGAGGCTCGGGCCCGCCGCATCCCCACGGGAGGGATAGCGCGTCCCCACGTGCGAGCTGGAAGGCGCCCACAGCGGCCACTGCCCGCCATTCCCACAAAGGCCGCCCGCAGCAGCCGTCGGCACCCAGGCTCACGGACCACCGCTCCCCACGCAGCGATGGAAGACGGGCCAAACGGCCACCGGCGCCGGGGGCACACTGCCCGCCGCATCCCACAAGGCGCGTCTTTAGTAGCCGCCCGCGCCAGGACCCAGTGCCCGCCGCTCACACGCAGCGACGGGAGGGCGGAAGGCGGACCCACATCGGGCGCCGGCGCCGGCTGCCCGACGGCCCCGCGGAGGGGTGAGAAGCGGCTCACAGCGGCCGCTGGCGCGATTTGAGGGCGGCCGGATCAAAGACGAACGCCCCCGGAGCCTTGCCGGCTCCGAGGGCGTTCAGGGCTGCCTTTGCGGTTAGTCCTCGATCACGTGGTCCTGATACGAGGCGCCACCGTCGGCCTCGTGGGTCCGGGGCCGGGCGCCACCCGGGGGCGGGGCCTCCAGCGAGTGGCCGGGGGCGTGGGCCGGGAACTTGGCGTCGAAGGCCGGGCGCTCCGAGCGGATGCGCGGCATGCTGTCGAAGTTGCGCAGCGGGGGCGGGCAGGACGTGGCCCACTCCAGCGACATGCCGTGGCCCCACGGGTCGTTGACCTCGACCACGCGGCCGGTCTTGTACGACTTCCAGACGTTGTACAGGAAGGGCACCGTCGACACGCCGGTGATGAACGCGCCGATGGTCGAGATCGTGTTCAGCGTGGTGAAGCCGTCCGTGGCCAGGTAGTCGGCGTACCGGCGGGGCATGCCCTGCGTGCCGAGCCAGTGCTGGACCAGGAACGTGGTGTGGAAGCCGATCGTGGTGAGCCAGAAGTGGATCTTGCCCAGGCGCTCGTCGAGCATGCGGCCGGTCATCTTCGGGAACCAGAAGTACACGCCCGCGTAGACGGCGAACACGATCGTGCCGAAGAGCACGTAGTGGAAGTGGGCGACCACGAAGTACGTGTCGGAGACGTGGAAGTCGATCGGCGGGCTGGCCAGCAGTACGCCGGAGAGACCACCGAAGAGGAAGGTCACCAGGAAGCCGATCGCGAACAGCATCGGTGTCTCGAAGGTGATCTGGCCCCGCCACATGGTGCCGATCCAGTTGAAGAACTTCATGCCGGTCGGCACGGCGATGACGAAGCTCAGGAACGAGAAGAACGGCATGAGGACCTGGCCGGTGGCGAACATGTGGTGCGCCCACACGCTCATCGACAGGGCACCGATCGAGATCGTCGCGCCGACGAGGCCCTTGTAGCCGAAGACCGGCTTGCGGCTGAAGACCGGGATGACCTCGGTGATGATGCCGAAGAACGGCAGCGCCACGATGTACACCTCGGGGTGGCCGAAGAACCAGAACAGGTGCTGCCAGAGCATCGCACCGCCGGTCTCGGCGTCGTAGACGTGCGCACCCAGGCGGCGGTCGGCCTCCAGCGCCAGCAGCGCGGCGGCCAGGATCGGGAAGACCATGATCACCAGGACGCTGGTCACCAGGATGTTCCAGGTGAACATCGGCATCCGGAACATCGTCATGCCGGGCGCGCGCAGGGTCAGCACGGTGGTGATCATGTTGACCGCGCCGAGGATGGTGCCGAGGCCGGAGAGGACCAGGCCCACGATCCAGAGGTCGGCGCCGACGCCGGGCGAGTTGATGATGCTGTTGAGCGGGGCGTAGGCGAACCAGCCGAAGTCCGCCGCGCCACCCGGCGTGAGGAAGCCGATCAGCGTGACCGACCCACCGAACGCGTACAGCCAGTAGGCGAACGCGTTGAGGCGGGGGAACGACACGTCGGGCGCGCCGATCTGCAGCGGCGTGATGTAGTTCGCGAAGGCGAACACGATCGGCGTCGCGAAGAACAGCAGCATGATCGTGCCGTGCATGGTGAACAGCTGGTTGTACTGCTCAGGCGAGAGGAACTGCAGGCCCGGCCGGGCCAGCTCGGCCCGCATGAGCAGCGCCATGAACCCGCCGATCATGAAGAACACGAACGACGTGACGAGGTACATCAGGCCGATCTGCTTCGCGTCCGTGGTGCGCAGCAGCCGAGCGAACGCCGAGCCCTTGACCGGCTTGTGCACCGGCCAAGGCCTGGTGACGATCGGCTTCGGTGCGACGGTGGTCACGAAAGGCCTCCTGAGGCTGTTGAACCAGCTGGGCGAGCCAGCTCCGCGAGGCGCCGTGCGATCAACACGTCACCCCGCAGGCAGGATAGTCCTCCCACCCGAGCCGAAATCGCTGGGGTTCAGCTACCGCCCTTGGCCCCGAGGTCGAAGCTGATCGCGCCGGCCGCGATGGCCGACAGCACCAACAAGATGATCCCCCAGAAGATCAGCCGATCGGCCGAAGTCGGGTTTTTCACCGCACCGAACAACCTGCTGGTCACGGGCACTGAGGCCGGCTGCGGGGCGGGCGCGTCCGACGCGTAGTCGGGGGTGTAGTCGGGCTCCGGCGTCGGCAGCGCCGGCTTGAGGGGGCGGGCCTCCCCGAGGGCCTGCCAGAAGATGAGTGCACCGCCGGCGAGGACCAGCAGGACCCCGAGCGCGGCGACGACGGCGGCGATCCAGTCGCGCATGACTGCCTCCCAGTAGGGGGTTACGAGAGGGATCTATCTGCTCCAGCAGGCTAGAGACCCGAGGTCGCCGCGTCGAGGTGGGCGCTGAAATTTACAGACCAAAGCCCGGTGGCGAAACCTTGCGGCAATCTCGTGTTGACACCGCAGAAACGGTGTATGACGCTCCGATATGGAAGCGCTCCCAAAATCGACGACTTGCTATCCGAGGAGGTCGCGATGTCGATTACCGCCGCTCCAGAAGCAACGCAGGACCCCGCGCACGACCCCATGCGCGACACCGCCGAACACCCCACGCTCGCCCACGTCGCCGCGCTCGCGGGCGTATCCTCCGCCACCGCCTCCCGCGTGCTCAACGGCTCCGCGCGCGTCTCGCCGACCGCCCGCCAGCAGGTCCGCGACGCCGTCGACCGCCTCGGTTACGTCCGCCAGCGCGCCGCCCGCGCCGTGGACCGCCGCCCCCGATCGGTCGCCGCCGTGGTGTGCGAGCCGAACGCACGCCTCTTCGCCGACCCCTTCTACTCCCGTGTGCTGGCCGGCGCCAGTGCCGCGTTCGCCGAGCGCGACATGCCGATGCTGCTGGCCGCGGGCGAGCGCCCGGCCTCGCTGCAGCGGTACCTCAGCAGTGGCCACATCGACGGCGTGCTGCTGATCTACTGCCGCAGCAGCCACCCCCTCGTCGTCACGCTCCCGGCCCTGGGCGTCCCCGTGACGCTGATCGGCCGGCCGCTGCAGGGCAGCTCCCTGGCCTACGTCGACGCCGACAACCGCGGCGGCGCCCGCCAGGCCGTCGAGTACCTGGCCCGCACCGGCCGCCGCCGCATCGTCACGATCGCCGGCCCGCCGGACGTGTCGGCCGGCGTGGACCGGCTGGCGGGGTTCCGGGAGGGCCTCGAGCGGGCCGGCCTGGACCCCGGGCCGATCGCCTACGGCGACTTCACCCGCCCCGCCGGGGTACACGCGATGACCAGGCTTCTGGATCACCGGCCGAACCTCGACGCGGTCTTCTGCGCGTCCGACCTCATGGCCGTCGGCGCCCTGCACGCGCTGCGCCAGTCGGGCCGCCGGGTGCCCGAGGACGTCGCGCTGGTCGGCTTCGACGACCTGCCGCTGGCCGCGTTCACCCAGCCGCCGCTCACCACGATCAAGCAGCCGGTCGAGGAGATCGGCGCGGCCGCGGCCCGCCAGCTGCTGGCGCAGATGTCGGGCGAGACGTGGGACGAGACCCCGGTGCTGCCGACGACGCTGGTGAGAAGGCAGAGCGCCTGAGCGGATCTCACCCACCCGACCTCGCGGTATCGGCCTGCACGGGGGGCCGCAACCGCTAGACATGGAAGGCGTGAAGGCCATCACGCTGACCGGACACGACGCCGGCGCCCTGTCCTTGCAGGACGTGCCCGACCCGCGCCCCGCCGCCGACCAGCTCCTCGTGGAGGTGCGCGCGGCGGGGGTCGAGCGGACCGACCTGACCGTCGATCCCGTCCCCGGCCGCGACCTGGCCGGCGTGGTGGTCGGGCGCGGCGAGGAGGTGACCGGGTTCGTCGTCGGCGACGAGGTGTACGCGCACGCCGAAGGCGCGTACGCAGAACGGGTGGCGGTCGCCGAGTGCGCCGCCGCCCTCAAGCCGGCCGGCCTCACGTTCGTCGAGGCCGCCGCGCTGCCCCAGGCCGCGGTCACCGCGCTGCAGGCGCTGCGGGCGGCCGGCACCGGCGAGGGCGACGTCGTGCTGATCCACGGCGCGGCGGGCGGCCCCGGGCACTTCGCGGTGCAGATCGCCCGGGCGCTGGGGGCCGAGCGGGTGCTGGGCACCGCGGACCCGGCCGATCACGACTTCCTGAAGGAGCTCGGCGCCGAGCCGATCGAGCAGGACGAGCCCGTCGACGTGGCCGTCGACATGCTCGGCGGGGAGGCGACCGCGGCGGCGCTGCGGCAGGTGCGGGACCCCGCGCGGGCCGTGTCGGCGGTCAACCCGGCCATCGCGGCGGCCGGCGGGCGGTACGTGGCGCCGGAGCCGTCCGCGGCCGACCTGCGCTGGCTGGCCGACCTGGCCGATCGCGGACTGCTGCGGGTCTCGCTGCACCGGGAGCTGCCGCTGGCCGAGGCGGCCGACGCACACCGCCTGCTCGATGCGGGCAGAGTGCGCGGCAAGGTCGTGCTGACCCCATAAGCCGAGGGCTCCGGTCCGTGCAACCAGGGGTCCGTTGCTCCCGTCAGAGACCGGTCGGCCCTGGCGGGCCTCCCTGCCAGCTTCGCTGTGGCAAAAAGCCAAGAACAAAAGCCGACAGTCGCCCCGATAGATGATGATAAGTCGGATAAATCCGGGCACGGAGTGCCTGGATTTATCCGGTAAGCCCGAGCGAAACGCCCAGAGAGTGGGATTGTTCGAGCGGCCTGGATTGGTTGTAGGTTCCGGTGCATGATCGACGGCCCCGCCGACTACACCGGACGGCGGCGGGCCGGCACCCATGTGCAGCCACGGATCGTGTTCATCGCGGTGCTCCTCGTCGTCGCCGCCGTCGCGCTCGCCCTGCGGGCGCTCCCCAGCCGGGACAATGGCCACGCCGAGTACGCCGAGGGACCCGTGGTCCCCGGGCCGTCCGCGACGCCTGCGCAAGGCAGTCCGGCCGCCTCACCGCCGGGCTCGGCCTCGCCGAGCGCCAAGCCCAGCAGCGCACGGCCCGCGAGCGCCTCGGCGTCGCCGTCGCGGTCGAGCGACTCCCCGACCCCTGGCGGCGCGGTTTCGCCCTCGACGGGCACCACCGGTACCAAATCCGGGGTCTTGATCATCGAGGCGGAGGCCCCCGGGAACGGGCGGTCCGGCCAGATGAGCGTGCGCGACGTCCCCGGCGCGTCCGGCGGGCGGGTGGTGACCGGCGTCGGCAACGGGCACGCGCTGCAGTTCGCCGGGGTCGACGTGGCCAGGCGCGGCGAGTACAAGGTGACGGTCGCGTACCTGTCGACGGAGCAGCGGCAGTGCTACCTCGGGGTCGGCTGGCAATGGCTGTCGGTGACGTTCCCGGCCAGCGGGGGCTCGGGCACCGTGGCGACCGTGACGGTCACGATGCAGCTGCAGGCGGGCCGTAACACAGTCGAGGCCGGGAACACCCCCGGCAGGTGGTGCCCCGACCTCGACCGCATCAGCGTCGCCCTCAGCTGACCACCCCAGCCCGGCGACGTCATGAGTGACGTTGGCGTGACCGTGCGCCGGTGGACCATCCAGGGAGGCTTCCGGCTTCCGGCGCCGGTCACATCTAGAGCATGGGCCGCCGACCTGGGCACAGGCCAAGACAGGGCTGTGAAGTTGCTGAGTACCCGATCTTCAGGCGACCCGCAGGCTCTGCCCGAGCACCTCGACGACGTCGCCCCGGTGCAGCTGACGGCCGCGGCGGGTGTCGACCTCGCCGTTGACGGTGACCTCGCCCTCGCCGATGAGCTCCTTGCTCTCGCCGCCGGACTCCAGCACGTCGGCGAGCTTCAGGAACTGGCCGAGGCGGATCATGTCGCCCCTGATCTCGACGTCCCTCATCAGGGCCTCCAACGGTGTGTCGCGGACGGGTCGGACACGGAGCCTAGCCAACTGCACCACCGAGCCCGGCTACTCCCAGGCTGCTCCCGAAAAGGCGTTGCCGATGATCCGTGCGGCTGGCTACGTTGGGCGTACACGGGAAAGGAGGTGGTCCAAAGTTGTGTAGCAATGGGACTCGTGAGGTGACTGTCCGCTAGTCGCCGTCCTCTGGACTCGCACTTCGTGCGGTTCGCCCGGATGGCGGCCGGCGAATACGAGACAGCTACCCAGCCCCCGAGGCTTTCCGGTTTAGTCCAACCGGCCCACGCGCAATCCGCGCGGGAACCTCGGGGGCTGTCCTCTTTCCAGGATTGCCCTAACCTGTGGCCGTGATCACGATCTCGCCGCAACGGCTGCGCGCCCACGTCGAGGCGCTGACCGCGCACGGGCCGCGGTACGAGGACACCCCCGGGGTGCCGGCTTCCCTGACGTACATCAGCGAACAGCTCGGCGGCCTGGGCCTCGCGGTCCGCGTCGAGCGCTACGGCAGCGAGCTGCACCAGGTCAACCTGGTCGCCGAGATCCAGGGCGGCACCTCCGACGACGCCGTCGAGCTGTGCGCGCACTGGGACACGGTCGCGACCAGCCCCGGCGCCGACGACAACGCGAGCGGCGTGGCCGGCGTGCTGGAGGCCGCCCGCGCGCTGCGCGACGCCGACCTGCCGGCCCGAACGATCCGGTTCTGCCTCTTCGGCGGCGAGGAGGAGAACTTCGACGGCAGCACCGCGCACATGGCCCACATCACGCCCGACACCGAGTCGATCATCTTCGAGATGATCGGGTACACCGCGCCGGAGCAGCGCTTCCCCGAGGAGCTGGCCGGTCTTCTCGAGCCGCCGGAGCGCGGCGACTTCATCGCGCTGGTCGCCGACCAGGCCTCCCAGGGGCTGCTGGAGGCGTTCGCCAGGCGCGTCACGGTGCCGGCCCTGCCCCTGGTGCTGCCGGACTTCGCCCGGGAGGTGGCGATGCGCAGCGACCACGTGCCGTACTGGACCACCGGCCGCCGCTCGCTGCTGGTCACCGACACCGCCGACTACCGCAACCCGAACTACCACTGGGCGGGCGACACCGTCGGCACGCTCGACTACGCCTTCGCGGCCGCCGTCGTCAACGCCTCCGTGCAGACAATCACCGACCTGGCGCAGTGATGCATCTCACTCACAGGCCTCCCGGCCTGTCTTGATGATCGCCCTCTCCGAAGGGCGCGGCCGGCGTGACACCATGCTGGGGTGTCCATCCGACTGCTGATCGCCGACGATCAGGCGCTCGTGCGCGGCGCGCTCGCCGCGCTGCTCGACCTCGAGCCCGACCTCACCGTCGTGGCCGAGGTCGGCCGCGGGGACGAGGTGGTCGCGGCCGCCCGGGAGCATCGTCCCGACGTGGCGCTGCTCGACGTCGAGATGCCCGGCCAGGACGGCATCGCGGCCGCCGCCGAGCTGCGCCGGGCCCTGCCCTCGTGCAAGGTGCTCATGGTGACGACGTTCGGCCGGCCCGGGTACCTGCGCCGGGCGATGGCCGCGGGGGCCTCGGGCTTCGTGGTCAAGGACACCCCGGCCCGCCAGCTGGCCGACGCCGTGCGCCGGATCGCCGCCGGCCTGCGGGTGGTGGACCCGACCCTGGCCGCGGAGACCCTTGCCAGCGGCGACAGCCCGCTCACACCGCGGGAGGCCGACGTCCTGCGGGCCGCGCGGGAGGGCGGCACGGTGGCCGACGTGGCCGGCCAGCTCGGCCTGTCCGAGGGCACCGTGCGCAACCACCTGTCGGCGGCGATCGGCAAGACCGGCGCCCGCACCCGGGCCGAGGCCGTCCGCCTGGCCGACGAGAACGGTTGGCTTTGACAACTGCGGCGGCTTCTTGACAACCGTGTGACGATTGTGGATGCCTGTCGCCCCAAGGGCTGAACGATCGGGTCTCAGGACGTAGAGTCGCGGCATGACCGCACTTCTCGCCAGCGGCCGCGACGCGGATGTCTACGCGCTCGATGAGCGGCGAGTTCTGCGGCGCTACCGGCGCGGCGGCGACGTCACCGCCGAGGCGGCGATGATGCGGTATGTCTCCGACCACGGCTACCCGGTCCCGCGCGTCTACAAGGCCGACGGCGCCGATCTGGTCATGGAGCGCCTCGAGGGCCCGACCATGCTGGAGGCGCTCGGCAAGGGCACGCTCGACCTGCACTCCGGCGCCACCGTCCTGGCCGACCTGCTGGAGCGGCTGCACAAGGTCCGGGTCCGCGCGGCCACCGACCCCGGCACCCGCATCCTGCACCTGGACCTGCACCCCGAGAACGTGGTGATGACCGAGGGCGGGCCCGTGGTCATCGACTGGCGCAACAGCACCGAGGGCCCGCCCGAGCTCGACGTGGCGATGACCGCGCTGATCATCGCGGCCGTCGCGGTCCTCCCCGGCCGCTTCGCCGACCGGGCCGAGCCGTTCCTCGCCACGCTGCTGAGCTGCACGCGGGACAACCCGCTGTCCCAGCTGGAGGCGGCCGCCCACCGCCGCCTCGCCGATCCGAACGTCACCGCCGAGGAGAAGGCCCATATCCAGGAGGCCAAGCTCCTGGTCACCACCTCGGTCCGCGCCCACTTCTGAGGCCGAATAACCCGCGCGGGGCGGCGTAGCTGGGCCACGGCCGGCGCCACGCTGTTGCTCATGGAAGAACTCTTCGTCCGTCAGGTGGACATCGGCGTGGCCGACATGGACATCTCCGTCGACGACCAGCTCACCACCACGCGCGTCGTCGTGGAGCGCGCGACCACCACCGACCGGCACGGCGGCCCGGACCGCGAGCTCCTGCTCGTCTACGGCGCCGAGGAGACCCGAGCCGTCGCCGAGGCCCTGTACCGCGCCGCGGACCTCGCCACCAGCTGACTTCCGAGCACCACCCCTTGCCCCTTTCACGAACCCGTTTCAGGAAGCCCGTTTCACGAAGCCGGCTGCATGAAGCCCGCTGCACGAAAACCGGCCCTACGAAACCGGCCATACGAAGCCCGGTGCACGGAGCCTGCTACACGAAGCCGGCCATACGAAGCTCGCTACACGAAGCCGGCCGGCCATACGAAGCCCGTTCGACAAAGCCCGTCCGATAAGGCCCGTTTTACGAAAAGTTGGGCACTTCGTGCCACGACTTTTCTGACATTTCTCCCGGCGAGGTATAAGTCCGATAAGTCGCGGCGCGCCAGCGCCCGACTTATCGGTTTCAGGTTTTATGCCCTCCTGTCGGGCACGTCACCACCTCTTGTTGAGCGCTCAACTAACGCGCTAGCCTGGTGGACATGAGCGCACTACCCCTTCTCGAGCAGCACCTCTCCGTCGCGGTGCCCGCCAGCCGCGACCAGCGGGCCTGGACGCCCGAGGACGGGCCGCTGCCCAGCCTGTACATCAGCCACGGCGCCCCGCCCCTGCTGGAGGATGCCGCCTGGATGCGCCAGCTGCTGGACTGGTCGCTGGACCTGCCCAAGCCGAAGGCCATCCTCATCGTGAGCGCGCACTGGGAGTCGGCGCCGCTCAGCGTGTCGGCCACGGCGGCGGGGACGCCCCTGGTGTACGACTTCGGCGGCTTCAAGCCGGTGTTCTACACGCTGCAGTACGAGACGCCGGACGCCACCGCGCTCGCACAGCGGGTCGCCGCCGCGATGCCCGACTCCGAGCCGCTGCACGAGCACCGCAGCCGCGGGCTCGACCACGGCGCGTGGGTGCCGCTGATGGTGATGTACCCGCTCGGGGACGTCCCCGTGCTGCAGCTGAGCCTGCCCACCCACGACCCGGACCGCCTGCTGGAGCTCGGCCGCCGGCTGCGCCCGCTGCGCGAGGAGGGCGTGCTCGTCATCGGCTCCGGCTTCATGACCCACGGCCTGCCGTTCCTGACCCGGTCGCACTGGACCGGCGCGGGGAGCCCGCCCGGCTGGTCCGCGGACTTCGACGCGTGGGCGGCCGACGCCCTGGCCCGCGGCGACGTCGACATGCTGAGCCGCTACGCCAGCCAGGCCCCCGGCATGCCGTTCGCCCACCCGACGGTCGAGCACTACACGCCGCTGTTCGTCACCCTGGGCGCCGCCGACCGGCCCGACGCCCCGGTGCGGTCCGTCATCGAGGGGTACTTCATGGGCCTGTCCAAGCGCTCACTGCAGACGGTGTAGCACCTTCTCACGGGTGTGGGCCGGCAGCGCCTCGCCGGCCTCCAGCAGCCGGGGCAGCAGGCCGGGCTCGGTGGTGAGCGCGCGGAACGTCAGGCCGATGGTGACCGTGTGCTCCGGGACGTACACCTGGCGGATCCCGTCGCCGGCGCACACCTCGCCCGGCTCGATCACGCGCAGGTAGGCCCCGGGCACGGCCACCTCGGTGAACCGCTTGATCCAGCCGCGCTCCCCCAGCCAGCCGGCGAACGTCCGGCACGGGATCCGGGGCGCGCAGACCTCGAGCACGGTCCGCTCGCCGATCAGCCAGCGCTCGCCGATCCGGGCGCCGGTGACGTCGAGCCCGGACGTGGTCAGGTTCTCGCCGAAGACGCCGCCGGGCAGGTCCCGGCCGAGCTCGCCGGCCCACCTGTCGAGGTCCTCGCGGGCGTAGGCGTACACGGCCTGGTCGGGGCCGCCGTGGTGGCGGGTGTCGCAGATCCGGTCCCCGGCCACGCCGGTCGGCTCGGTCCCCTTCGGGCCGGGCACGGTGATCGAGACGGGGCCGTCGATCGGGCGCTTGTCGATGCCGGTGTACGGCACGTCCGAGTGCTCGGTGGGGGCCGGTGTGCCGGCGTTGACGGAGATCAGATGGGCCACGCCTGCAGACCCTAGCGCTTGTCAGGCGTTGACCAGTGCCAGGTCCTCGCCCGCGCGGATGCCCGGCCCGCCGACGGTGCTGAGCGTGCCGCCCGGCCCGGCGTGCACGACCCTGGCCCCGGCGAGGTACCGCACGCTGAGGTTCTCCGCGAAGTTCCGCCCGTTGGGCAGCGCGCCGGCCGCCATGATCGTGCCGATGTCGACCCCCCACACCCGGTGTCCCTCGTGGCCGTCGCGGAAGACGACCGCGACGTCGCCGCTGAGGTACGCGTCGTACACCACGCGCACGCCGAGATCCATGCGCAGCGCGAGCAGCTCGTCGCCGGGGGCCGCCCCCGCCAGCGGCACGGTGGCCGACTCGACGGTGTCGGCGCCCCAGTGGTGCTCATAGGTGAGCCGCTGGCCGTCGGGGGCCTCGATGTCGTACCGCAACGCCTCCGCCGCCACCATCCCGCCGATCGGCGACCACAGATGCGCGGTCGTGGCGGTCATCGTGGCGCCCTCGCCGATCGGCCGCGCCACCGGCTCCGACCCGACCCCCGTCACCGAGGCGCTGGCCACGCGGATCGTGGTGGCCACGGGCGTCCAGCCGTGCGTGCCGTGCAGCAGCCCGTCGAGCTGGACCCGGTCGGGCGCCCGGCCGAGGCAGGCGGCGACGGCCTCGGCGAGCGCGTCGCCGCCGAGCCCGAAGAGCTCTACCTCCTCAGGACTCGTCGCGTGCCGGTCCACGCCCGTGGCGTTGACGCTGGACGACGCGTAACACAGCCCCGCAACGATCGACAGCTCGATGCCCATGACCGCCCCCGATAACGAAGTGTTACGCTCACGTTACAGGCAGTCGAACAACTTCAGGCCCGAACGGTGCGGGTCGGAAGGACCAGGGCGAAGGCCCGCGGGAAGCCCAGCGGCTCCAGCCGCCGGTGCACCACGTCGGACACCGGCACGCTCGCGACCGAGCCCCGCGCCGGATTGAAGCACTGCAGCACCCCGTCCGAGTGCCCCACGATGAGGACCCAGTGCCGCGGAATCCCCTCGCCGATGAGCATCGCCACCGGCCAGTCGCACTCCACCGCGGCCAGCGCCGCGCGCAGGTCGCCCCGGAAGGGGCGCCAGCCGTAGCGCACGCCCAGCGGCGCCGTGTGCGCGGAGATCACCGCGGCCACGCCCCACGGCGTCGTGCCCAGCTTGCGCGGCCACAGCCGGTTGGCCGCGGCGTGGATCCGGTGCTGCTCGGCGGAAGCGTCGGTCACGGTCGCGCCGTACGCGGGGTCCATCGCCGCCGAGGCCACCAGCGCCACCGTGGGGCCGCAGGTGAAGCCGTCCGTCTGGCGGACGAAGTCGTACTCAACCACGGCGCAGCAGGCGGCCGACCGCGGCCATCATCTCCGTCGCCATCTCCTCGCCCTTGCCCTCTTCGGCGCCGTGGTGCATGCAGTGGCGGGCGTGGTCGTCGAGCAGGCCCAGCGCGACCTTGTCCAGCGCCGCCTGGATCGCGCTGATCTGGGTCAGCACGTCGATGCAGTACCGGTCGTCCTCGACCATCTTTTCCACGCCGCGGACCTGGCCCTCGATGCGGCGCAGGCGGCTCTGCAGCTGGTCCTTGGTCGCGGTGTACCCGCGCGGCGTCGGACTCGTCATACCGACAAGCATACTGGTCTGACCAGAAACCCCCTGGGGGTATAAAAGCCCTCAAGAGCGGCACGGGGGCTGCCGATAACCCACCCGTGGGAGAGTGGCTGACCAGGCGCCTCTGGCTCGTCTGGTTACTCGTCGGCGGTCTCGTGGCCGTCGCGTACCCGCTGCTGCCCCAGAACTCCGCCCTCGCCAACGGCGCGTACGAGTCGGTCGGGCTCGGGGCCGTGATCATGGTGCTCCTCGGCGTTCGGCGCAACCGGCCGCCGAGCAGGCGGATGTGGTACTGGTTCGCCACCGGCCTCGGCGTCTGGGTGCTCGGCGACGCCTCGTACGGCGTCTCCATGCACCACACCGGCACCGTGCCCTTCCCTTCCCCGGCCGACGCCTTCTACCTGGGGGCGTACCCGCCACTGGTGGCCGGCATGTGGCTGCTGCTGCGCGCGCAGGGGCGGGACCGGGCCGGCGTGATCGACGCGTGCATCACCGCCTCCGGCGGCGGGCTGCTGTTCTGGGTCTTCGTGATGCGCCCCATCGCCGACGCCGAGAACGTGTCGTTGCCGCACCGCGTGTTCTCACTCGCGTATCCGTTCGCCGACGTCGTGCTGCTGGTGCTGCTGGCCCGGCTGCTGACCGGGCGGGCGGCCCGCACGAAGAGCTACTGGCTGCTCGTCGCCGGCATGGGGCTGCTGTTCGCCACCGACCTGAGCTTCTCGGTGCTGTCCAGCTACGACGAGGTACCGGCGCGGGTTGTGCAGTTCGGATGGCTGTCGTTCCATGTCGCCGTCGGCGCGGCGGCGCTGCACCGGTCGATGGCTGCGCTGACCGAGCCGGTCGACGCGCCGGAGACCACCTTGTCCGGGGCGCGCCTGACGGTACTGGCGATCAGCTCCCTGATCGCCCCGGTACTGCTGCTGGGCCAGGGCCTGGCCGGGGTGAACCACATGAACTGGCTCGCCATCGGCGTGGTCGCCGTGGCCCTGTTCCTGCTGGTCGTGGTGCGCATGGCCGGGCTGGTGCGCAAGGTGCAGTCGCAGTCCTGGCAGCTCAGCGAGCTGGCCATGCTCGACGACCTCACCGGCCTGCCCAACCGGCGGCTGCTCGAGGAGCTCATCCGCGACGAGCTGGACCGCGGCGGCCACCCGCAGGTCGCCTTCATCGACCTCGACGACTTCAAGCGCATCAACGACGGGCTCGGGCACGCCGTCGGCGACCAGCTGCTGGCCGCGGTCGGCCGGCGGCTCACCGGCGTGCTGCGCCCCGGCGACGTGGTGGCCCGGCTGGGCGGGGACGAGTTCGCCGTACTGATGCCGGACACGAGCCAGGACGCGGCCGACGCGCTGGTGACCGAGCTGGCCGCCGCCCTCGAGCAGCCGGTCTACGCCGGCGAGCACCACCTGCTGGTCCAGGCCGGCATCGGGGTGGCCGACGCGGCCGGCACGCGGGACCCGTTCGAGCTGCTGCGGCGGGCCGACGTGGCCATGTACGCCGCGAAGGAGAGCCAGTCGCGCCGCGAGCGCTTCCGCGACGAGTTCGACCAGCGCGCCTCCGAGCACGCCCGGCTCGGCGCGCAGCTGCGCGAGGCGCTGGACCAGGGGCAGTTCCAGCTGGTGTACCAGCCGATCGTGGCCCTGCCGCACGGCGAGATCGCCGGGGTCGAGGCGCTGATCCGCTGGCACCACCCGGAGCTGGGCTTCATGAGCCCGGCCGACTTCATCCCGGTCGCCGAGCGCAACGGGCAGATCGTCGAGCTCGGTGCCTGGATCCTGCTGGAGGCGTGCTCACAGGCGGCCACCTGGATGGCCACCCTCGGTAGCGCCGCGCCCGGCAAGGTCAGCGTGAACGTCTCGGCCCGGCAGCTGGCCGAGCCCGACTTCGCCGAGGTGGTCGCGGCGGTACTGGCGGCCACGGGGCTGCCCGCGGACCGCCTCGCCATCGAGGTCACCGAGACGGCCGTCTTCGGCGGCGGCCGGGCGATCGAGGCCCTCGACGCCGTGCACCGCCTCGGCGTGCGCATCGCGCTGGACGACTTCGGCACCGGCCACTCGTCGCTGGGCCTGCTGCAGACGTGCCCGGTCGACATCCTGAAGGTCGACAAGTCCTTCGTCGACAACGTCACGATGGCGGGCCGGCACGCGGTGATCGCGACCGCGCTGATCAACGTGAGCGACGGGCTCAACCTGGACGCGATCGCCGAGGGCGTCGAGACCGCCGAGCAGGCCCGGGAGCTCTACCGCCTGGGGTACCGCTACGCGCAGGGCTACCACTTCGGCCGCCCGGTCGCCAACCCTCAGTTCGCGCTCGAGTCCGCGGCGGCCTGACGGGCGGCGGACGACGGCAGCACGACGCAGGTGCGGCAGCGGGCCTCGTACGTGTACGTCCCGTCGTCCGGCAGGGCGGTCGACGGCGCCAGCTCCCTGATCATCGGCACGCCGTGCTCCAGCACCTGGGTGTACACGGCGGAGAAGGAACGGCACCGGTCGCACACCGCGCGGCGGTAGGTCACGCTCGCCGGCCCCAGCTCCAGCAGCGCCCGCACCGGCGCGAACAGCTCCCCGCGGTGATCGAGGTCGATCCCGGCGGCCACCACCCGGGTGCCGCGCTCCAGCAGCCGCCGCACGACGACCATGTCGGTCAGCGCGAACATGTGCACCTCGTCGATCCCGACGACGTCGAGCTCCTCGTCCAGCGCCGTCGCCAGCGAGGTGGCCTTGACGGTGGCCAGCGCCGCCCCGCTGCGCGAGACCACCCCGGCGTCGCGCACGTGCCGCGCGCTCTGGAACACGCGGTGCCGCGCGTTCGTGTACTGCAACGGCGACAACAGGCTCACGAGCTCGAGCGACTTGCCGCTCTTCATCGGCCCGAGGATGACGGTCAGATCCACGGCGAAAGAAGATACCCCGGATCGCACAGGTTGCGACCTTCGGCGGGACCGGGCATGTTTGAGTGGTGATGCTGCGGCGTGGGGTGAGGCGGCTGGCGCTGTCGATCTGCGCCCTGATCCTCGCCGCCGGCTTCAGCCCCGCTCTGCCGTCCACTGTGGATGACCCCCGGCCGCCGATCGCCATATCCCTGGCCACTTCGGCGCCCGCGTCCACTGTGGAGGACGAGCCGGCGGCCGCGGAGATCCCCACCGCCGTCGTCGCCCACCCGACCCCCGCCCCGCTCACGGGCCGTGACGTCGGCGCTACTCCGGGCCGCGCCCCACCGGCACTCCTGGTGTGAGACGAATCCCACCCTGACCGATCTCGTCCCCCCGAGGTGCCCCTCCCATGCAGAACTTCTCCGACGGCATGCAGCAAGCCCTGGCGATCTGGCTGGCCCTGCTGGCCGCCGTCATCGTCACGTTCCTGGTCCTGACCGTGTTCTCCCGCCGTGGCTCCGGCGGCCCGTCCTGGTGGAGCCGCCTGCGCAAGGCCGTGCGCGACCCCGAGGCCGTCCGCGAGCGGCAGGCCAAGGTGGAGCGCAGCGCCAAGGAGATTCAGGAGCTTCAGCGGTACGGCGCGGAGCTCGCCGTCGCCGCCGAGCGCGCGACGGTCATGGCCGACCGCCGGCGCGGCGAGTGGGAGGCCGCCCAGCGCACGCAGGAGGCGGCGTGGCGGGCGTACGAGGAGGCCGAGCAGGCCGTCCACCGCCTGCGCCGGGCCAACGCCTTCCCGCTGACAGAGGACGACCCGGACATCCGCCGCCGCCACCTGGTCCGCATCGCCAACGCCGCACACGACCGCGGCGAGATCTCGGCCACCCACCTGGCCGACGCCCTGATGCACCGCAACGGCTGGGACCCGGCGGCGCACCCCTTCGCCCAGGAGCTGCACCTGCGGTGGGTGATCCGTGACCGCAAGTTCCAGGCCTACCAGGAGGCGTCGGAGGTCGAGCGCCAGACCGCCAACGCCGCCGACATGGCCGCCGCGGCCAAGCGCAGCCTGGACGACGAGTCCTTCGAGGCCGAGCTGCGCCTGCGCAAGGCGACGGCCGTCCCCGCGGACAGCAAGTCGCTGTCCTTCCGCGCCGCCCCGGTGCGCTCCTGACCCCGGCCGCATCGCGATTCCCGTGCCGGCCCGCCTCGGCCGACACGCAAAACCAGCCAACACGTCATCTCATGGTTGTTGCCGCCGATCACCCGGCGGCGCATCATGTTCCAGCCGACGTCCCTGGGGAGGCGTAGTGAGGCGGATGTTGTGCCTGCTCCTGGCCGCCGCCGTGCTGAGCGGCTGCGGGCACGGCGACGCCGAGCCACCCGCGGCCCCGTCCAGCGCGGGCCCGGTCAAGAAGATGACGCACGCCGACGCGCAGAAACTCGCCGCGAAGTACCGCGACGAGGCCGTCACCACCATGGGCGGCACCCTGGGCGCGCCGGCCGCCGACAACCTGCTGCGGTGCGACACGCCGCACACGTTCGCCGCATCCACGGGCGGTGACGTCCCGGTGACGGCCGATCAGCAGGCCGCGGTGCTGCAGAAGCTGCGCGAGCACTACACGCAGGCGCAGTACGCCGTCGAGCCCCCGTCCACCGACGCCTCCGACCGCGGCGCGCTGAACGTCGTCGCCCCTGACCGCGTCACGGTCACGGTCACGGAGGACGGCACCGACGCGCTGCACGTCAACGTGTCCACCCCCTGCTACGACTCCGACGAGGGACTCTGACGCCCGTCGCCGGCGACGAGCCCGGGGCGGATGACCGGCTCGCCCGCCGGCACCCGCTCGCGTAGCGCGTCGAAGTCGACGCCGTCTCCCGAGATGACCTCGTCGACCAGCAGGTCGGACAGTGGGCGGCCGGCGGTGGCGTCCTCGACGTCGAGGCCGGCGTACGACGGCGCGATCAACCGCCCGGAGTGCCTGCCGGCGACGAGGTCCGGCTCGAACTCGGCGTCGAGCGCGGTCACCACGGTGCGCAGGTCGCCGTGCAGCATGACGAGCTTGTCGGTCATCTCCCCGGCGAAGAGGCCCACCTCGACGTCGCCGAGGACGATGAGCTTCGTGTCGCAGGTCAGGAAGACGTCGCGGGCCTTCAGGGTGCCGAGCACGACCAGCGCGGCCGCCCCATCGTCCTCGTCGTAGAGGTTGCCCTCGATCGCGAGGTCGCCGTCGACGATGTACCCCGTCGCGGCCTCGGGCGTGTCGGCGTTCCACGGGTGCGCGTCCTCGTGGAAGTTCAGCGGGAATGGGCCGTCGACCCTGGCCGGGCCGGGGTGGAGGATGTACTCCTCCTGGTAGAGGTTGCGGTAGGTCTCCTCCGCCAGCCCCCGCCGCCGGAAGATCTCGACGGCCTCGTCCCACGTCACATATCGAGTGTGCAAGCCACTTCCTCGAGGTGATCGAGCGACTCCTGCAGGCCGCCCTCCATGCCCGACTCCACGACGGCGTCGCGGTCGGCCTGGCTACGGTACTCGCACAGCATGCGCATGTGGGTGCGCCCGTCCTGCTCGCTCAGCGTGACCGTGACCAGGCTCGGGTGGTCGTCCGGGTCCGGCAGCCCCTCGAAGATCTCGGTGTTGACCAGCCGGTCCGGGGCGGAGATCTCGTGGTACTCGCCCCGGAAGGCCACCTCGAAGCCACCGCCGCCGATCATGACGTACCGCCACGCGCCGCCGACCCGAAGGTCGATCTCGGCGCTGACGACGTCCCCCCTGTCGCCGGCCCACCAGCGCTTGACCAGCTCCGGGGTGGTGTAGGCCCGCCAGACCAGCGCCTTGGGCGCGTTGAACTCCCGGGTCACGAGGATCTGGGTGTCCTCGGGAAGCGTGACCTTCGCGGTCCCCTTAGTCGTCGTCGTCATTGTCATTCTCCCCTTCCATCAGTTCGTCCAGCACCGAGTCCATGAGGTCGAAGCGCGCGTTCCACAGCCGCTCGTAGCCGGCCACCCAGTCGTGGATGCCCTTCAGCGGGGCCGGATTCAGCCGGTACACCCGCTGGCGGCCGTCGTCGCGCGCCCGCACGAGGTCCACCTCGCGCAGCACGCGCAGGTGCTTGGAGACCTGCGGCTGCGCGAGGCCGAGCATCCGCACGAGGTCGCCGACCGGCCGCTCGCCCTGGGCCAGGAGGTCGAGGATCTCCCGCCGCCGGGGCTCGGCCACCGCGTTGAACGCATCCGAGGTAGTTGCCGCCCGTGCCATGCTCCAATCGTATGCCGATAACGGAATGCGTCAAGGCCGAAGCCGAAATTGCACCCGAACCGGCCCGCGTCACGGTAGGTGCGGAAGGAGTACCTCTCTGTGCCGCCAGGCGCCGGCGAGGATGGCCGCCCCGGCCGCCTGCATGGGCTCGCCCTCGACGAACCGGCGCACCTCGGCCTCGGTGAACGGCCGCCCGGCCAGCACCCGCCCCTCGTCGTTGTCGGCGACGACCCGCCCGAAGAGCCCGTCGAAGACCGCCGCGTCGAACACCACGACGGCGAGCAGGTCGGTGGCGAAGGTCAGCGGGTCGACCCCGATGCCAAGGCACCAGGCCCGCGCGCCCCCGCCGTCCAGCGCGGCCGCGAAGTCCCGCGCGAACGGCCACGCGTCGTAGTCGATGCCCTGCTCGGCGTTGTCGTACTCCTCGTCCCGGCCGCCGAGCTCCTCGGCGTACTCCCGGGCCAGGAATCGCACCAGCGAGAAGTCGGCCGCGCGGTTCCACGCCCCGTCCCCGGAGGCCTGGAACACGCCGGACGGCACGACCTGATAGAGCCCGCCCGCGTGCCCGACCTTGGCCGGGTCCCGCCAGTGCAGAAAGAACTCGGCCGAGTCGTGTTCCGGGTCGTACCGCACGGTGAGCGCGCTGACCGCCAGGTTCATCCCGCGCCGTTGCGGGTCGCACGGGTCACCGACCGCCCGGCGGATTCCGCCCGCGTCCCGCCCGAGCCGCTCGGCCGCGAACGCGTGGCCGCTCGCCTCGCCGGCGTCGAGGCTGTCGAAGTACGACCCGTCGCAGAACGTGAGCAGACAGGCGCCCTTCTCGACGTCGACCAGCCGGTATGTCGAGCGGTTCTGGAACACCCGCGGCGCCGCCAGCCGCCCGAAGGCGTCGCTGTAGTTCTCGTCGCCCGCGGGAAGCACCGCCCCGAGCTCCCGGCTCGTCGGCACACTTCGCCGCCCGTCAATGAGCCGCAGTTGTACGTCCTGCAGCGGCACGGGCCAGGCGGGCACCCATTCGGCCCGCGCGACCAGCGGCGTGCCGAACACCTTGAGATGCCCGCCGAACTCTTCGGCCGCCTCCACCCCGAGCCGGAACCGATGCTCCTGCAGATACGCCCGCACCTCGAGCCATTCCCGCTCCGATTCGTCCACGCCCACATCATGCGGCAAAGGGCACACCCCGTTGCGAGGTGCGCTCTTTCGCGGGTCAGCGGGCGGCCGGTGCCTCAAGGCCCTCCAGGACCATCGCGCCGAACTGCCGGGCCACCTCGTCCACGCTCAGCGGGCCACTGAGGTTGAGCCACTGGTACGCCCACGCGCACATGCCGACCACGCCGAGCATGGCGATCCGGGCGTCGACGTCCGGCCGGAACGCCCCGCGCGTGACACCGTCGGCCACTATCGCGGCGAAGGCGGCCTCGACCAGGTCGTGCTTGCGGGTCACCTCGGCGAAGAGCGCGCCGGTCAGGTACCGCCGCTCCTGGTAGAAGATGGTCACGTGCGCCCGGTACTCGGCCACGCTGGTCAGGCCGACCCGGATGAGCTCGGCCATGCGGACCTTCGGGTCGTCGCTGCCGGCCTCGATGCGCTGGATCGCGGCGAGCTGGGCGTCCAGGTACTCCTCCTGGATGTGGCGCAGCAGGTCGTCCTTGCTCTCGAAGTGGTGGTAGAAGGCGCCCTTGGTGAGCCGCGCCCGCTCGGCGATCTCCTGCACCGACGTGCGGTCGAAGCCCCGGCGCTCGAAGAGCTCCAGCGCGCTGGCGATCAGCGAGCTACGGGTGTTCTCCGGGTCGTACCCGTCCGCCCAGCGCTGTCGCCGCCGGCTCGACTCCGGCTGCGCGGACGTCGTACGGGCCATCGAGTGCCCCTCTCTCGCCGGTTGACCGGCGATAAATACCGTCCGGTCGGAACTATGACCGGATCGCACGTGAGCATCGCCGTACCGCGGCCGACCTCCACGATAGACGATCGCTCCATCGACGATAGTCATAGCGTGCCAGCCCGGTTTCACCGCTTCGGCAGCGGGTAGGGGCGCCCGATCTCGGCCAGTGGCGGGTAAGGCGGGGGGCGCACCGGCGTGAGGAAACGACTTCTGGCGATCGGCGCGTGCGCGGCCGTCGCGGCGCTGCACGCCGGCCCCGCGGTGACGGCGCTGCCCCAGGTGCGCCGGCGTCTGCCGGCACTCAGCGGCGTCGGGCGCCCGGGCAGCGTCGCGCTCACCCTGGACGACGGCCCGGATCCCCGGTCCACGCCGGCCTTCCTCGGCTCGCTGGCGGAGCTTCGCATCCCGGCCACGTTCTTCGTGCTCGGCAGCCTGGCGTCGAAGGCGCCCGGCCTGCTGCGCCGAATCCACGAGGATGGGCACGAGATCGGCGTGCACGGCTGGACCCACCGCGATCACCTGCGGATGACGCCGGGCCGGGTCTACGACGATCTGGCCCGGACGGCCGACCTGATCCTGCGCACCTGCGGGGTGCCGCCGGTCTGGTTCCGCCCGCCGTACGGCATCCTCTGCGCCGCGAGCCTCTCCGCGGGCGTCCGGCTCGGCCTGCGCCCGGTGCTCTGGAGCGCCTGGGGCCGCGACTGGGAGGCCGGCGCCACCACCGAGACCGTGCTCTCCCACCTGAGGACCGGCGGCATCCGCAGCGGCGCCACCCTCCTGCTGCACGACAGCGACCACGCGGCGACCCCCGGCTCCTGGCGCTGCGCCCTCGGCGCGCTGACGGCGATCGCCGGCGAGTGCGAGCGGCAGGGGCTGCGCTTCGCCCGGATGAGCCACCACCTGCCGTAGCGGCCGGGGTAGTCCGCGCGGCGCAGGGGTTACGAGCCCTGATTGCGGGTAGCGCGCCGCAATGCCCGGCATGGACCTTTTCGCGGCGTCGCACGCCACCCTGGGCAACGGGGTGGGCGCCTGACATGAGCAATGTGACAACAGCGCCGGCGGCACCGCCCAGTGCGCGCGGGCCGCTGCGAGCGCGTGCCGCTGCCGAGAACTTCCCGGTGGCGCTTCGCATCCTTCCCGGCATCACCCGCCGGCACCTGTATGCGCTGTACCGCTACGCCCGCTTCGTCGACGACCTGGGCGACGAGCCGGCCCTGGGCCTGACCGCGGCCGAGCGGACGGCGACGCTGGACGCGTTCGAGGCGGAGGTTCGCCGGCTCTACAACGGGCGGCGGGTGACGCACCCGGTGCTGAGCGAGCTCGCCCCCACGGTGGTCGCGTGCGAGCTGCCCGTCGGGCCACTGCTGCGCCTGATCGAGGCGAACCGCGTCGACCAGGCCGTCAGCCGGTACGCCACCTTCGAGGACCTGGTGGGGTACTGCTCGCTGTCGGCGAATCCCGTCGGCGAGCTCGTCCTGCACGTGTTCGGCCAGGCCGACCCGCTCCGGGTCGGCCTGTCTGACCGCATCTGCACCGCGCTGCAGGTCGTCGAGCATCTCCAGGACCTCGCCGAGGACCACCGGCGCGGCCGGGTCTACCTGCCCGGGGCCGACCTCGACCGGTTCGGCGTGCGCGAGGCCGACCTGGCCGCGGCCACGGCGAGCGACGCGCTGCGCGGCCTCGTGCGGTTCGAGGCGGGGCGCGCGAAGACGTTGCTGGACGCCGGGTCGCCGCTGGTCGCGACGCTGCGCGGCTGGGCGCGGGTCGCCGTCGCCGGGTACCTCGCCGGCGGGTACGCGACGCTGCGGGCGCTGCGGCGCAGCGGATACGACCCGCTGCCCGGGCCGCCACGCCCCCGCCGGCTCGACATCGCGGCGTCCTGGCTGGCCGTGATGGTCAGGAGCATCGGGTGAACCCGGCCACGGCCGTCGACGCGGCATACCGGCGGTGCGAGAAGATCACCCGGCGGGAGGCGCGCAACTTCTCCTACGGCATCCGCCTGCTGCCGAAGCACCAGCGGCGCGCCCTGTCCGCGGTGTACGCCACCGCCCGCCGCATCGACGACATCGGCGACGGCGACCTGCCGCCGGACGAGAAGCTGGCCCGGCTCGACCAGGTCAGCGCGGCGCTGCACCGCCGGCCGGGCACCACCGCCGGCGACCCGGTGCTGCTGGCCCTGCACGACGCGGCGCGGCGGCTGCCCATCCCGCTGGAGGCCTTCGACGACCTGCTCGAGGGCTGCGCCGCCGACGTCCGCGGCACCACCTACGCCGCGTTCGACGACCTCCTGTGGTACTGCCGCTGCGTGGCCGGCTCCATCGGGCGCCTGTCGCTGGGCGTGTTCGGCACCGGCACCCCGGGGCGGGCCACCGAGCTGGCCGACGCGCTGGGCATCGCGCTGCAGCTGACCAACATCCTGCGCGACCTGCGGGAGGACCGCGAGAACGGCCGGCTGTACCTGCCCAAGGACGACCTCGACCGGTTCGGCTGCACCCTGGAGCTCGACGGCGACGGCTTCGCCGACCCGCCCGACCGCCTCGCCGCGCTCGTGCGCTTCGAGGCCGAGCGGGCCGAGCAGTGGTACGAGAGGGGCCTGCAACTGCTGCCGATGCTGGACGCACGCAGCGCCGCCTGCACCGCCGCCATGGCCGGCATCTACCACCGGCTGCTGGCCCGGATCGTGCACGATCCGCTGGTCGTCGCCCGGACGCGGCTGCGGCTGCCGGCCCGGGCGAAGGCCGCGGTCGCGGTCCGAGCGCTCGTCAGGCGGACGGTATGACGGACGTATGTGTCGTCGGTGGCGGGCTCGCGGGCATCACCGCGGCCGTCCGGCTCGCCGATGCCGGGATCGGGGTGACACTGCTCGAGCGGCGCAGCGAGCTCGGCGGGGCGACGTACTCCTTCGACCGCGACGGCCTCGTCGTGGACACCGGGCAGCACGTGTTCCTGCGCTGCTACGAGCGCTACCGCGCCCTCCTCGACCGCCTCGGCAGCGCCGCCCTGACGCAGATGCAACCGCACTTCCGCGTGCCGGTCCTGTCCCCCGGGCGGGCGCCGCACGTGCTGGCCCGCACGCGCTGGCTGCCCGCACCGGCGCACCTGCTCCCGGCCCTGGCCGGGTACTCCCTGCTCGGCGCCGGCGAGCGGCTGCGCGCGATCGTCGCGGCCGGCGCGCTGCGCACGGTGGATCCGGACGACCCGCGCAACGACGGGCGCACCTTCGGCGAGTGGCTCGCGGACCGCGGCCAGGGTCCCCGGGCGGTGCACCGGTTGTGGGACCTGATCACCATCGCCGCGCTCAACACCCCCGCGGAGCACGCGTCGCTGGCGCTCGCCGCGCGGGTGTTCCGGACCGGACTGCTGGACCGGGCCGACGCCGGCGACATCGGGCGTCCGACCGCACCGCTGCGCGACCTGCACGGCCGTCCCGCGCACCGGCTGTTGAACCGGCTCGGCGTGCGCGTGGCGACCGGGAGCAGGGCCGAGCGGATCCGGCCGGACGCCGCCGGCTTCCGGATCGCCATCGGGGACGCCGGCGCCCGCGCGGCCCGGGACGAGCTCAGCGCCGACGCGGTCGTGCTGGCCGTGCCGCACGCCGCCGCCGCGCGGCTGGTGCCGGACTCGGCGTCGGCCGGCCGGGATGAGTGGCACCGGCTGGGCAGCGCCCCGATCGTGAACGTCCACCTGTGCTACGACCGGCCCGTCATCGGCCTGCCGTTCGCCGCGGCGGTCGACTCCCCGGCACAGTGGATCTTCGATCGCACGCCGGCGTCGATGTCCGACGGGCAGTACCTGGTGGTCTCGGTCTCCGCCGCCGACGACGAGATCGCGGCCCCGGCCGGGCGGCTGGCCGCCACCCACTCCGCCGCGATCGCCCGGCTCTGCCCCGCGGCGCGCTCGGCGCGGCTGCTGGAGGCGTTCGTCACCCGCGAGCCGCATGCCACCTTCCGCCAGGCTCCCGGAACCCGCGCGCTGCGGCCCGGCGCGGCGACCCGCCTGCCCGGCCTCGTGCTGGCCGGCGCATGGACCGACACGGGATGGCCGGACACGATGGAAGGCGCGGTGCGCAGCGGTCACCGCGCAGCCGACGTCGTGCTCGCCCACCTCGTGTCAGCAGACCGACATTTGGAGGGCACCCGTTGACCATCGCACCCGTCGCCTGCCTCGATCAGGTGTCCGTTCTCGTCGAGCCCCGGATGCGAGAGCTGATCGGCCGCCTGGATCCACGCAACCAGCGCGTCACCGCCTACCACCTGGGCTACTGCGACGCCGACGGCGCGCCGACCGCCGCCGTCGGCAAGGGCATCCGCCCGGCCCTGGCCCTGCTGTCGGCCCGCGCCGCGGGACAGCGGCCCGAGCGCGGCGTCGACGCCGCGGCCGCGGTCGAGCTCGCCCACAACTTCTCACTGCTGCACGACGACATCATGGACCAGGACACGACGCGGCGGCACCGCCCGACCGCGTGGGTGGTCTTCGGTACCGCCGCCGCGATCCTCGCCGGCGACGCCCTGATGATCATGGCCCACGACGCGCTCGCCGGTGACGACCGGCCGGGCGGCGCCGTCGCGGCCCAGCGGCTGGACGCGGACGTGCACCGGTTGATCGCCGGGCAGGCCGCCGACCTGGAGTTCGAGCGCCGCGACGACGTCAGCCTCGACGAGTGCCTCGCCATGACGGCCGACAAGACCGCGGCGCTGATGTCGTGCGCCTGCGCGCTGGGGGCGCTGCTGTGCGGCGCCCCGGCGGCGCTGACCGAGGGCCTGTCCCGCTTCGGCACCCATCTCGGGATGAGCTTCCAGCTCGTCGACGACCAGCTCGGCATCTGGGGCGAGCCCGCGCGCACCGGCAAGCCGGTGGGGTCCGACCTGCGGGCCGGCAAGAAGTCGGTGCCGATCGTGCACGCGCTCGCCTCGGGCACCCGGGCCGGCGACGCCTTCCGCGCGCTGTACGCGTCCGACGGGCTGCCGGAGGCCGAGCTCATGACCGCCAGGCGGCTCCTGGAGGAGGCCGGGTCGCGGGACTGGGTCCAGCGCGAGGCCGATCGTCATCTGGCGCACGCCCTCGACGAGCTCGCCGCGCTCGAGCTGCCCGGGGACGTGCACGGCGACCTCGTGGACCTCGCCCGCCTCGTGACGGGGCGCAAGCACTGATGACACGGGTACTGGAGCGGCCGGCGGCCGGCGACGGGCTCATCGAGCAGGCCCGGGCCGGCCTGGACCGGGCGACCACCCACCTGCTCGGCCTGCAGGACCCGGCCGGCTGGTGGAAGGGCGAGCTCGAGACCAACGTGACGATGGAGGCCGAGGACCTGCTGCTGCGCCGGTTCCTCGGGATCAGCGACGAGCAGCTGACCGCGCAGACCGCCCGCTGGATCCGTTCGCGGCAGCTCGACGACGGCGCCTGGGCGACGTACCACGGCGGCCCGGGCGACCTGTCCACCACCATCGAGGCGTACGCGGCGCTGCGGCTGGCCGGCGACCCGGCCGACGCACCGCACATGGCGGCGGCCGCCGCCTTCGTGCGTGAGCACGGCGGCGTCGAACACAGCCGGGTCTTCACCCGCATCTGGCTGGCGCTGTTCGGCGAATGGCCCTGGCGGCTGCTGCCCGCCATCCCGCCCGAGCTCGTCCTGCTGCCCGCGTGGATGCCGTTCAACGTGTACGACTTCGGCTGCTGGGCCAGGCAGACCATCGTGCCGCTGTCGATCGTGCGGGCGACGCGGCCCGTCCGGTCGCTGGGGTTCTCGCTGCCGGAGCTGCGCACGGGCCGGCGGCCACCGCCACCGCCGCCGCTGACCCGCCGGGCCGGCTGGCTGCACCAGCTCGACCGGGCCGCGCGCGGCTACGAGCGCGTCGCCGGCCGCTCGCTGCGCCGCCATGCGCTGCGCCGGGCCGCCGAGTGGATCGTGGCCCGGCAGGAGGCCGACGGTTCCTGGGGCGGCATCCAGCCGCCGTGGGTGTACTCGCTCATGGCCCTGCACCTGCTCGGGTATCCGCTGACGCATCCGGTACTGCGGGCCGGGCTCGAGGGGCTGGAACGCTTCACCGTGCGCGAGCAGACGCCGGGCGGGACGGTGCGCCGGCTGGAGGCATGCCAGTCGCCGGTGTGGGACACCGCGCTCGCGGTCACGGCGCTGGCCGACGCCGGGCGGCCGGCCGACGATCCCGCGCTCGTGCGCGCCGGCGACTGGCTGGTCGAGGAGGAGATCACGACCAGCGGCGACTGGGCCGTCCGCCGCCGCAACGTCCCGCCGGGCGGCTGGGCGTTCGAGTTCGACAACGATGGCTACCCGGACACCGACGACACCGCCGAGGTGATCCTGGCGCTGCGGCGGACCCCGCTGCGCCACCATCCGTCGGTGCACCGGGCCACCCGCTGGCTGGTCGGCATGCAGTCCCGCGACGGTGGCTGGGGCGCCTTCGACGCCGACAACGACCGCGCGCTCGTGGCCGAACTGCCGTTCTGCGACTTCGGCGAGGTCACCGACCCGCCCAGCGCCGACGTCACCGCCCACATCGTGGAGGCGCTGTGCGCCCAGGGGCTGACGGGCTTCGCGGCCACCCGCCGGGGCGTGCGATGGCTGATCCGGGCGCAGGAGCCGGACGGATCGTGGTTCGGCCGGTGGGGCGCCAACCACGTGTACGGCACCGGCTGCGTCGTGCCCGCCCTGACCGCCGCCGGGATCCGGCCGCAGCACCGGGCCGTCCGGCGGGCCGTGGACTGGCTGCTGCGCCACCAGAACGGCGACGGCGGCTGGGGCGAGGACATGCGCTCGTACCGCGACGCGGCGCTGCGCGGGCGAGGGGCGTCGACCGCGTCGCAGACGGCCTGGGCCCTGCTGGCGCTGCACGCCGCCGGTGAGCACCACTCGCCGGCGGCCCGCCGGGCGCTGGCCTGGCTGGTCGGCACCCAGCGCCCCGACGGCACGTGGGACGAGCCGCAGTACACCGGCACCGGCTTCCCGGGCGACTTCTACATCAACTACCACCTGTACCGGCTCGTGTTCCCGATCAGCGCCCTCGGCCGCATCCTGCGAGACACCGCACAGGAGGATCGATGAGTGCACCGGCCCGGCAGCGCACAACTGGCGACTGGGTGCTCTGCGCACCGATGCGCATGGAGGCGGCGGCGCTGCGCCGTGCCGGGCCTGGCCCGGCCGGCACCGTGCTGCACACCGGCGCCGGCCGCCGCCGTTCCGAGCGCGCCGCCGGCCTGCCCGGCGTGGGCGGCGCCGGGGCCCTCGCCGTGGCCGGGGTCGGCGGCGGGCTCGACGAGACGCTCAGGCCCGGCGACGTCGTCGTGGCCACCGAGGTCCGCGCCGCCCCCGGGGCCGGCGATCCCCGCCCCGCCACGATCGTCCTCCCCGCGGCCGCGATGCTCGCCGACGCGCTGCGCCGCCAGGGGCTCACCGTCCGGACCGGCCCGGTGGTCAGCGCCGAGCGACTGGTCCGCGGCGCGGCGCGCGAACGCCTGGCCGCCACCGGCGCGCTGGCCGTGGACCTGGAGTCGGCCTGGCTGCTCGCCGGGCACGCCGAGCGCCCCCTCGCCTGCGTGCGGGTCGTCGCCGACACCGGCGCGCTGGTCCAGCCGAGCACCCTCGGGCAGCTGCGCACGGCGCTGGCGGCGCTGCCGGCCGTCGCCGCCGGGCTGGAGGAGTGGGCGGCCGCCACCACGGTCCGCCGGGTCGTGCTCGCCGCGCCCCGCTCCTTCTGCGCCGGGGTGGAGCGCGCCATCCTCGTCGTGGAGCGCGCCCTCGAGCTGCACGGGCCGCCGGTGTACGTCCGCAAGCAGATCGTGCACAACACGCACGTGGTCGCCGACCTGTCGCGGCGGGGCGCGATCTTCGTCGACGACGTCGAGGAGATCCCGCCCGGAGCGGTGACCGTGTTCTCGGCGCACGGCGTGTCGCCCGCGGTACGGTCGTCCGCCGACACGCGGCAGCTGGCCACGATCGACGCCACCTGCCCGCTCGTCACCAAGGTCCACAGCGAGGCCCGCCGGTTCGCCGACCACGACCACACCATCCTGCTCATCGGGCACGCCGGCCACGAGGAGACCGACGGGGTCATCGGCGAGGCGCCCGACCGGATCCGCCTCGTCCAGGACGTCCGGGACGCCGAGCAGGTGCAGGTCGACGATCCGCTCCGGGTGTCGTACCTGGTCCAGACGACCCTCGCGGTCGACGACCTCACCGACATCGTCGCGGTGCTGCGAAGCCGGTTTCCCGACCTCGTCGCCCCGCCGTCCGACGACATCTGCTACGCCACGACGAACCGGCAGAGCGCGGTGTCCGAGGTCGCGCGCGAGTGTGACGCGATGATCGTCGTCGGCTCCGCCAACTCGTCGAACTCCCTCCGCCTGGTCGAGGTCGCCGAGCGCGCCGGGACGCCCGCGTACCTGGTCGACGGCGCGGGCGGCATCGACCTGCGGTGGCTCGCCGGCGCCCGCACCGTCGGCGTGTCCGCCGGCGCCTCGGCACCCCCGGTGCTCGTCGACGAGGTCGTCGGCGCGCTGTCCGGTCTCGGCGCCCGGACGGTCCGCGAGCACACCGCCGTGCACGAAGACGTCCGCTTCACGCTGCCCAAGGAGGTACGGCAATGAGCATCCCTTTGCGCCAACGCCTGCGTATCGGCCGGTATCTGGCGGGCCAGAAGCTACGCCGCCGTGAGAAGTTTCCCCTGCTGGTCGAGCTGGAGCCGCTGTTCGCCTGCAACCTCAAGTGCGCCGGCTGCGGCAAGATCGAGCACCCGGCCGACGTCCTCAAGCGACGCATGCCCGTCGAGCAGGCACTCGCCGCGATCGACGAGTGCGGCGCGCCGATGGTCTCCATCGCCGGCGGCGAGCCGCTCATGCACCCGCAGATCGACGTCCTCACCGCTGAGCTCGTCAAGCGCAAGAAGTACGTGTTCCTGTGCACCAACGCCGTCCTGCTGCCGAAGAAGATCGACAAGTTCCGGCCTTCGCGGTACTTCTCGTTCACCGTCCACATCGACGGTCTCCGCGAGCGGCACGACGCCTCGGTGTGCAAGGAGGGCGTGTTCGACGAGGCCGTGGCCGCCGTGCGCGAGGCGCAGCGGCGCGGCTTCCGGGTCACGACCAACACGACGTTCTTCAACACCGACACGCCGCAGACCGTCATCGACGTCCTCGACCATCTCAACGACGAGCTGAAGGTCGACGAGATGATGATCTCCCCGGCGTACGCCTACGAGAAGGCGCCGGATCAGGAGCACTTCCTGGGCGTCGAGCAGACCCGCGAGCTGTTCCGCAAGGCGTTCGCCGACGGCCGGCGGCAACGCTGGCGCCTCAGCCACTCGCCGCTGTTCCTCGACTTCCTCGAGGGGCAGGTCGACTTCCCCTGCACGGCGTGGGCCGTGCCGTCGTACTCGCTGTTCGGCTGGCAACGCCCCTGCTACCTGATGGCCGACGGGTATACCCGCACCTACCGGGAGCTGGTGGAGACCACGGACTGGCAGCGCTACGGCCGGGGCCGCGACCCGCGGTGCGCCAACTGCATGGCCCACTGCGGCTACGAGCCCACGGCGGTGCTGGCGACAATGTCGTCGCTGCAGGAGTCGCTGCGGGCACTGCGGAAGGGATAGCTTCCGAGGAGTTTCAGCCGAACCGGCCGGCGAGCCATCGGTACAGCCCGGGGGCCGCACCGCGGACCGCGACCGGCAGCCGCAGCCAGCCGGGCGAGTACCGCTCCGCCCCGCCGGCCGCGACGGTCCGCACGAGCAGGTCCGCGACCCGGTCCACGGGCAGCGGCCGGGGGCTGCGCCGCTCGTAGGGCCGCCCCCGGTGCTGGAAGAACTCGGTCTCCACGACCCCCGGCACGAACACGCCGACCCCGACGCCCGAGCCGCGCGTCTCCAGCCGGAGGCTCTCGGCGAAGGTGTCGAGGCCGGCCTTGGTCGCCGCGTACACCGCCTCGCCGGCCACGCCCGTGCGCCCCGCGATCGACGTCACGAACATGACGTAACCGTCGCGCCGGGCGCACATCGCCGGCAGCAGCGCCCGGGTGAGCCGCATCGGCGCGACCAGGTTGACCGCGACCAGCCGCTCGATGTCGGCGGGCGCCATCCCGGCGAAGGCCCCGGCCCAGCCCACGCCGGCGTTGTTGACGAGGATGTCCACGCCGCCGCAGAGCCGGGTCGCCTCCTCGGCCAGCCGGCTCGCCTCCTCCGGCCGGGCCAGGTCGCCCGTCACCGCGACACCGCCGGTGCGCTCGGCCAGGTCCGCCAGCCGTTGCTGGTCCCGGCCGTGCAGGACCAGCCGCGCGCCCGCGCCGGCCAGTCGCAGCGCCACGGCCCGGCCGATGCCCGACGAGGCGCCGGTGACCAGCGCCACCCGGTCCGCGATCCGCATCGGATTGCCCCTTCCCCCAGGTTCGGGCGTCCGCCGGGTTAGAAACACCACGCTTCGCGGTAGAGCGCCCGGCATGTCCATCACCGAGTCTGACCCCGTCCGCGCCGACGCGCGCCGCCGCGTCGTGGTGATCTCGGCCAGCGTCGGCGCCGGGCACGACGGCACGACCCGCGAGCTGGCGGCGCGGCTGCGCGATCGGGACTTCCAGGTCGACTGCCTGGACGTCACCGACGTGTTCCCGGGCCGGCTCGGGCGGCTGCTGCGCGGCACGTACCGCGGCATGCTGCTGCGGCTGCCGTGGATCTACGACGGCCTGTTCGCGATCGCCTGCCGGTTCCGCGGCGCCGCACCGATCACGCGCGCCCTGCTGCGTCCCGTGCGGTCGCGGCTGCGCCGTGCGCTGCCCGCCGACGTCCACGCGATCGTGTCGACGTACCCGATCGCCAGCCAGCTGCTCGGCCCCCTGCGCCGCGACGGCCACGTCGACGCTCCGGTGATCACCTACCTGACCGACTTCGCGGTGCACCCGATCTGGGTCTCCCCCGGCGTGGACGTCCACTACGCGGCGCACGAGATCAGCCGCGCCCAGGCGCTCGCCTACGGGGCGGCCGACGTGCGCGTGGCCGGCCGGCTGGTCTCCGCCCGGTGCGGCCCGGCGTCGGCGTCGGAGAAGGCGCTGGCCCGCCGGCGCTTCGGGCTGCCGCCGGACGCCCCGCTCGCGCTGATCGTCGCCGGCGCGTGGGGGGTCGGCGAGGTGGCCGCGACGGCGGCCGACGTCGCCGCCACGGGCGCCGCGGTGCCGGTCACGGTCTGCGGCCGCAACGCGGCGCTGCGGCGCCGGATGCTGCGGGCCCGGACCGGACCCGTCTTCGGCTGGGTGGACGACATGCCCGGGTTGCTGCGGGCCGTCGACGTGCTCGTGGAGAACGGGGGCGGACTCACCGCCCTGGAGGCCATGGCCTGCGGGCTGCCCGTGCTCACCTACCGGCCGCTGCCCGGCCACGGCAAGGCGAGCGCGGCCACCATGGCCCAGGCCGGGGTGACCACGCTGGTCCGCGGCCGGGACCAGCTCGGGCCGGCGCTCGCCGGCCTCGTCGGCGGCGACGGGGGCCGCCGGGCCCGCGACGCCGGGCTGGCGCTGTTCGCCGCGGACCCCGCCGCCGGCATCGCCGACCTCGCCCTCGGCGCCCTCGTCGGTCACCGGTGACGGCGCCGGGCGAGATCGACGCGATCGCGGTCGTGGCGGCGCTGGGCGCGGCGGCCGCGTTCGGCGTCGGCGCGGCGCTGGAGCAGAGCGAGGCCAAGCAGGAGAAGCAGGCGCAGCCGCTCGATCCGCGGCTGCTGCTGCGCCTGGTGCGGCGGCCGAAATGGCTGCTGGCCTGGCTGCCCGAGGGCCTCGGCACCGGGCTGCAGGCCGTGGCCCTGAGCTACGGGCCGCTCATCCTCGTCGAGCCGATGCTGATCACCGGCCAGTTCCTGGCCATACCGCTGTCGGTCGCGCTCAACCGGCGGCGCAGCCACGCGCGGGACTATCTCGTGGTGGTGCTCGGCGGGGCCGGCCTGGCCGCGTTCCTGCTCGCCGCCCAGCCCCGCGCCGGCGTGGACGAACCGACGACGGACGGCTGGTTGGGCGTCGCCCTCTGGGCCGGCCCGGTGCTCGCGGCGTGCCTGATCGGCGGCTGGTGGGCCGCCGGCGCGGCCCGGGCCGTGCTGCTGGGCATCGCCAGCGGCCTGCTGTACGGCGTCGCCGCCTCGCTGCTCAAGGCGTTGACCGCGCAGCTGTCGAGGGAGCCGATCGGGATCTTCACCCGCTGGCAGACCTATGCCCTCGTCGTCGTCGGTCTCGGCGCCGTGGTCCTCAACCAGGACGCGTTCCAGACCTCGCGGATCGCCATGCCGCTCACCGCGATCACCGTCATGGACCCCGCCGTGGGCGTCGCGATCGGGATCACCGCGTTCCACGAGCAGATTTCCACCACCGGGCCGCGGCTCACGATCGAGGTGCTCGCGGTACTCGTCATGGTGGGCGCCGTCTGGCTGGCCAGCACCACCCACTCCGACATGCGCCGACAGCAGCCGGGCGACGGCCGGGCCAGCCCGGCGCCCGAGAGTCTGTAGTACCGCGCGCCGCCGGCTCCTGACCCGGGCCGGCCGCGCGCCGCCGGCTCCTGACCCGGGCCGGCCGCGCGCCGCCGGCTCCTGACCCGGGCCGGCCGCGCGCCGCCGGCTCCT